>CACBBR010000032.1 GCA_902537555.1 uncultured Pelagibacteraceae bacterium | reverse complement strand
TCAAATGACTCTTCCATGCACCAAAAACACCCACCAGCAAAATATGCTCTTTCAAAATTTGGTGAGTTTGCAAAACTCGTTGAAGAGAGTAATAAGAAAATTATTGATAAAAATTTTTTCATTAAAGGTAGCTATCTGGTTTATTCATAGCTTACCTTTAATGAATTATATTTAAAACTCTATTTTTTTTGATATTTTGCCGCTTCTTCAGAACCACCAGTGGCACTTCCTTTACTATAAGAATGTGCACCCATACCTGCTAATTGTCCATCTTTAACAATTAAGTATTGGTTACGTATTTCACGACCCTCAAAGAAACATTCTAAAATCTCTCTAACACCATCAGCATATCTAGCTTGTGCTGAAAGAGAAGTTCCAGAGGTATGAGGTGTCATTCCATGATTTGGCATCGTTCTCCAAACATGATCATTTGGTGCTGGTTGTGGAAACCATACGTCTCCAGCGTATCCACTTAGTTGACCACTTTTTAATGCTTTAGCAATTGCGTCTCTGTTACAAATTTTACCTCTAGCAGTATTCACAATGTATGCACCTTTTTTCATCTTGCTAATCATTGCATCATCAAATAAATTTTCTGTTTCAGGGTGTAGTGGACAGTTTATAGTTACCACATCACAAACTTTAACCATTGACTCTACTGTTTCATGAAAAGTTAAATTTAACTCTTTTTCAACAGATTCAGGCAATCTATGTCTGTCAAAGTAATGAAGATGTACATCAAAAGGTTTCATTTTCCTTAAAGCATCTAGTCCAATTCTCCCTGCTGCAACAGTTCCAATATGCATTCCCTCAACGTCATAGGATCTTTGTACAGCATCTGCAATGTTCCACCCGCCTTCATTAACTATTCTGTGCTGGTTATGGTAATCTCTCACCAAAGATACAATCATCATTACAATATGTTCAGCAACCGATCTTGAGTTACAGAATGTTACCTCAACAACATCAATTTTATTATCCATTGCTGCTTGAAGATCTACGTGGTCTGACCCAATTCCTGCAGTAACTGCCATTTTTAAATTTTTTGCTTTTGCAATTCTCTCTTTAGTTAAATAATAAGGGAAGAAAGGTTGAGAGATCACTATATCCGCATCTACAATATGTTTATCAGCCTCGCATCCTTCTCCATCTTTACTATTTGTAACAATTAGCTCATGGCCATTACTTTCCAAAAATTTTCTTAATCCTAACTCTCCAGATACACAGCCTAACAATTCTCCTGGTGTAAAATCTCTACCTTTTGGACTTGGTAAAGTCATTCCATCTGGGTATTTTTCTAGTTTTGGAAGATCTGATAAGGCATAAGACTTAGGCATACCGCCTTTAGGATCATCATATAACACACAAAGTACTTTCATTTTATCTCCTAATATTTAAGTTTAAAATCTCTCTCTATAGATATTTTCTAAACTAAGTCTAGCACAATTGGAACATCAATCAAATGAATAGTAAATGTTAAGGATATTTCTTTTGAGCAACAAATTTATTTAGAAGAATTCCAAATACTATTATTATCAGACATCCAGTTAATATTGGGGACAAAAGATATTCAAATGATACTGACCCTAATATGACTATAATGGGGTTTCCACCCGCAGGTGGATGAGTTACGTCTAAAAATATCATTAATCCAACGCCAAAACCTACAGCTAAAGGTATCAAGATATAAATAGGTAAGGGAATGTAATTATAAAATAAAATTCCAATAGCAGAAGTAACTAGGTGACCAAATAATATATTTTTTGGTTTAGCAAAAGGGCTTTCAGGATAGCCGTACAAAAGAACCATTGAAGATCCAAATGAAGCAATTAAAAAAAGACCAAAATTGGTCTTATATGTTAATAATGTTAAAATACCAATTGTTATTGTAGAAAAAAAAGCTGCCAAAAGTGACTTATAAATTTTATCTTTTGTCATTTATTAAATTATTTTTTTTAAAGCTTTAATTGGCAATGTAATACAATCTTTCCTAGCAAAATTTTTTTTATTAAAAATTTTTTTAAAATCTTTCCATTCGTTAGGAAATAAAATGTTTTCT
>CACBBR010000031.1 GCA_902537555.1 uncultured Pelagibacteraceae bacterium | reverse complement strand
TTATTAGAAAATACAATAAAATTTTTAATAAAGCTAAAGATTGAAAAAATCAAAATTAATGTGTTTTATTTAAAAGAAAAAATCAAAAGTTTTATTGAAAGCAAAAAATTCCCTATAAATATAGAAATTGTAGATGATGGCGAAACAATCCTAGGAACAGGTGGAGGAATTTTAAATCTTATTAATAAATCTAATGAGAAGGATGTATTAGTAATTAACCCTGATACAATTTGGCATGACAATTTTATCAGCTCAGTTGAAGCTATGGAGAAAATTTATTTTGCCACCCTTAGTAGCGGTAAGCATCTGGCTTATATGGTCCTTCAGTTTTAACACTGATATAATCGGCTTGGTCCTTTGATAAAGGTGTTAGTTTCGCGCCAACTTTTTCTAAATGTAATCTAGCTACTTTTTCATCTAAATGTTTAGGAAGTACATATACTTTTTTCTCGTATTTATCAGAGTTATTCCATAATTCTATTTGGGCTGTAACTTGGTTTGTAAATGAAGCACTCATAACAAAACTTGGGTGTCCTGTTGCACATCCTAAATTAACAAGTCTTCCCTCAGCTAATAAAATAAGTCTTTTATTGTCTGGAAAGGTAATTTCGTGAACTTGTGGTTTTATTTCATCCCATTTATAATTTTTTAATGCATCAACTTGTATCTCATTATCAAAGTGTCCAATGTTACATAAGATTGATCTATCTTTCATTGCTCTCATGTGATCTGCTGTGACGATATCTTTGTTTCCAGTTGCAGTCACAACAATGTCAGCTTGACCAATCATTTCATCCATTAATACAACTTCATAACCCTCCATTGCAGCCTGAAGAGCACAAATTGGATCTGTTTCAGTCACCATCACTCTTGCACCACTTTGTCTTAATGATGCTGCACTACCTTTTCCTACATCACCAAACCCAGCAACAATAGCAACTTTTCCTGACATCATTACATCTGTTGCTCTTTTAATTCCATCGACTAAACTTTCTCTACATCCATATAAATTATCAAATTTTGATTTTGTAACTGAGTCATTAACATTTATGGCAGGAACTAAAAGTGTTCCTTGTTCCTCCATTTTTTTAAGAGCCAAAACACCTGTGGTAGTTTCTTCACTCAAACCTTTTATATCTTTCATCAAGTCTTTATAATCTTTATGCATAAGTGCAGTAAGATCTCCTCCATCATCTAAAATCATATTTGGTTTCCAATCTTTTTTACCTTCAATTGTTTGTCTTACACACCACCAATATTCTTCCTCTGTTTCACCTTTCCATGCAAATACTGGAATGCCAGCTTTTGCGATTGCAGCTGCTGCATGATCTTGAGTAGAAAAGATGTTACATGAAGACCATCTGACTTCAGCACCTAAATCAACTAATGTTTCAATTAAAACTGCTGTTTGGATTGTCATGTGTAGACAACCTAAAATTCTTGCTCCTTTTAAAGGATGTTTTCCTTTATACTCTTTTCTTAATGCCATTAAACCTGGCATTTCTGTTTCTGCTAATGAAATTTCTTTTCTTCCAAATTCTGCTTCGTTGATATCTTTTACTTTGTAATCTGTCATAAGCTTCGGCTTGTAACAACTTTATTTGTAATAATCAACTTTTCATTGAGCCGCCGGGAAAATAATTTCAACTTTTGCACCTTTCTTTTCATTGTTTATGGCTTTAATTTGAGCATTATGTAATTCTACTAAGTTTTTCACTATATTTAGACCTAATCCAGAATGTTCACCAAAATTTTTGGGCCTATTACTATAAAATCTATTGAATATTTTATTAGTATCTTTTTCAATAAAACCTGTGCCTTCGTCAATCACCGCAATTGTGGGCTTTCCATCTTTACTATTATAAACATCAACTACTATTTCTTGGTTTGGGCTACTGAATGAAATTGAGTTGTCTAATAAATTAGCAATTATTTGCTCTATTCTGTTATTAATTCCATAAATTAAATAGTTCTCGGATCCATTAGATTTTAATTTAATATTAATTTTTTTCTTTGAATTATAAATATTATTAAAATCATCAACGACTGAACTTGCTATATCCTTAATATCAATTTTTTGCATTTTTTCAGTCGAAATCACAACTTCATCTTTCAACATTTGGGAATAATCAGTAATAAGTCTCTCTATTCTTTCGACGTCATGTGAAACAATTTTAATCAATTTATTTCTTTTTTCTTTATCATCAGTATCATAAATTACTTCTGAGGCACTTTTAAGAGAGGCTAATGGATTTCTTATTTCATGA
>CACBBR010000030.1 GCA_902537555.1 uncultured Pelagibacteraceae bacterium | reverse complement strand
TTGAAAAAAACCAACCTCAACACAAGCTTTTTCAATTTCCCTTGTAATTTTTAATGTTGCTTTTGAATTGAAGTTATTTTTTAGAATAGGATTTATATTTATTGTTGGAATATAATTTTTTCTTATCATCTATTCGCTGGTGTATCTGTAGCAATCATTTGTCCTCGGACTTTTTCTCTAAAATAAATATACACGCCAGCGCCAATAATTATTGATGCACCTAGAAAAGTTCTTGGCACTGGTATTGTTTCAAATAATATATAACCAGCTACCATTGCAAACAGTATGTATGAATACTCAAATAATGAAACCACAGAAGGTGAGGCAATACTATAGGCAGTAAATACACAAAAAAATGAAATCGAAGCAACTATTCCCATAATTAAAACATAGGGCCATGCCTCTCCTGGGTTAGTAAACCATTCTCTAACAATAAATTGTAAAGTTGGATCTGTAAAAGTGTTAAATTTTCCATCTCCGCTAACAAAAAATATTACCAAACTTGCAAATAATGCAAAAATATAAAGCCAAGTCATTTGAGTATAAATACTATCCTTATCGGATGTATATTTTGTTATTGTCATCGAGATTGAATAGCAAAGCGCACATGCTACAGGTGCTAATTTAAAGAAATTAAAATCATCTAAAGATGGATTTAAAACAATTAATACTCCAATAAATCCAACTACAATTGCACTCCATCTTCTAATTCCAATTTTTTCTTTTAAGAAAAATTTAGCAAACATAGACATAAAGAACGGGCAGGAGAAAAATAGTGCACTTGTCATCGCAAGCGTCATAAAAGTCAGTGAAATATAAAAAAAACTAAAACCAAAGAAAAAACATACAACTCTTATTAATGTTAATAATGGGTAATGGGTCTTTAAAGATATTGTTTTTTTAGTGATTAAAACAAATGATAGCAAAAATACTGATTGTATAAGGGTTCTTCCAAAATAAAGCTCGAATAAAGCAATATCCTCAAAAATAAATTTAATTAAAGAGTCTTGTATTGAAAAAAAAGCCATACCAGTCATTATAAAAAAAATACCTCTGGTATTTTGGTTTGTGTCCATGAGACACCTATATCAAATCAGTGGTGATAATAATATTAATTATTTAAAATTGCCTCTGAACCTTTTTCAGCAATCATAAGTGTAGGAGCATTTAGGTTTGCACTTGGTATTTCAGGTATCACTGATGCATCAATCACTCTTAAATTTCCAATTCCATTTACCCTCAAATCCTGGTCTACTACTGCCATATCATCAACTCCCATTTTGCATGTTCCACAAGGATGATATGCAGTGTCTGCTTTCGATCTAATATATTCATTTAATTCATCATCTGACTGTGCATCAAAACCTGGCCCAACTTCATCACCAGCGTGCTCTGCTAAAGCTGGCTGTGCTAGAATTTTTCTTGCAACATGAATACACTCTCTTGTTTGTTTAAGATCTTCTTCTTCTTTTAAGTAATTAAATAAAATTTTAGGGTAATCGTATGGGTCTGAAGAATTAAGTGTTATTTCACCTCTACTTTTTGGATGATTTGGACTTGCATGTAATTGATAACCATGTGTATCAGGTTCTTCTAGGCCATGATTTATCACAAATGATGGAAAAAAATGAAATTGAATATTAGCAACTTTTCTATCAGGCGATGATTTTGCAAAACCACCAGCCTCTAAAAATGATTTTGAGCAGGGTCCAGATTTAAACATAAACCATTGCATACCTGCTAAAATTTTAGGAATTAATTTTGTGTATGTGTAAAGTGTATTAGGAGTTTTACATTTTTGCTGTATGTAAGTTTCAAGATGATCTTGTAAATTCTTTCCAACACCCTTTGAGTGATGAACAACTTCAATACCATTATCTCTAAGATGGGTTTCGTCGCCTATACCAGATAACATTAATAATTGTGGAGAATTTATAGATCCTCCACTCAAAATTACTTCCTTATTTGCATAAATCTTTTCAACTTTGTTATTTATTTTTACTTGAAGACCAACTGCTTTTTTTCCCTCAAATATTATTTTTTCAACAAATGAGTTTTTCAAAATATTTAAATTTTTTCTATTTTTAACAGGGTTTAAATAATACTTGGCAACTCCAGCTCTCTCGCCTTGATGCATTGTAGTATCAAACATGCCAAAACCTTCTTGTTCCTCACCATTCATATCTATATTTGTTTTGTGACCTGCTTCAGCTGCAGCATCAATAAATGCTTTAAATAATGGATTTGAATTTTTAGATAAATTTACTGGAAGTGGTCCTAATGAACCTCTATATTGATTTTCACCTTCAGACCAAGTTTCAATCTTCTTAAAATAAGGAAGAACTTTATCATAGGACCAATTATCCAAACCAAAATTTTCCCATCTAGTATAGTCATCTCTATTTCCTCTTACAAAGACCATTCCATTATGAGATGAGCATCCTCCAAT
>CACBBR010000029.1 GCA_902537555.1 uncultured Pelagibacteraceae bacterium | reverse complement strand
TTGGGACTCATTTCTCCAAAAGTAAGCCTTTTTCCATAAGGGATAAAAATTGGATCATATCCAAAACCATTTGTTCCTTTTTTCAAATTAGATATACGACCCTCAATTTTACCAATTTTACTGACAGACTTACCATTTGGCCAAAAAATTGTAAGCACACAAATAAATCGTGCACTAATTTTCTTTTTTTTCCAATTTTTATTTTTTTTTGAGATTTCTCGGTAAACTTTTTTGATAGCCAAATTGAAGTTTCTTTTTTTACCTGACCAATCTGCTGAATATACTCCAGGAGCTTTATCTAAAATATCAATCTCTATACCTGAGTCATCAGCAAGGCAAATTTTATTAGTTTTTTTTGAAAAATACTTAGCTTTTAATAAAGAATTTTGCTTAAATGTGGTACCAGTCTCTTTTGGGCTAGGTATTTTTAAGTCTAGATTTGAGTATATTTTTAAACTTTTGGGCAGTAGATCGGCGATTTCTTTGAGTTTTCCTTTGTTATTTGACCCAATGAATATTTCTTTAATTTTTTTTTTAGACATCTAGAAATTAAACTTTTTCTTACCATATTAACATATATGGAAAAGGAAGAATTAAAAGAAAATTTAGAAAACAGCGAAACTTTAGATACTGAAAACAATGCACAATCGTCAGAAAATGATGTTTCAGAAGATAGTGCAAAGGATAAAAATTTAGAAACAGAAAAAAAGGAAGAGGAACAACTAACACCAGAGAAAGAATTAGAATTACTTAAAGATAAGCTAGCAAGAACATTCGCCGAAATGGAAAATCAAAGAAGAAGGTTTGAAAAAGAAAAAGATGATGCTTACGAGTACGGAGGATTTTCTTTTGCTAAAGAGACATTGAACTTACTTGATAATCTTGAAAGATCAAAAGTAGCACTTGAAAATGATGAGAGTTTAAAAAATTCAGATGCACTAAAAAAAATTTTAGATCATATTAATATTATTAATAACGATATGTTATCTATCTTTAAAAAAAATAATATTGAGCCTATCAAATCAATTAATGAAAAATTAGATCCAAACCTTCATCAAGCAATGATGGAAATTGAGGACGATACTAAAGAGCCAGGGACAATCGTTCAAGAAATTCAGAAAGGTTTCACGATGAAAGATAGATTGTTGAGACCTTCCTTAGTTGGTGTTTCCAAGAAAAAAGCAAAAGAGGATCAAAAAAATGAGGTAAAAGATGAAAAAAACCAATAAATACTCACAAAATTTAAATTTTATAGACGGTTGTAGTCTTACAATTAGCACTTATATGAAGGTTAGGTATTAAATATGAGCAAAGTTATAGGTATAGATTTAGGAACGACAAATTCTTGTGTAGCGGTAATGGAAGGTACACAGGCAAAAGTGTTAGAAAATGCTGAGGGAGCAAGAACAACTCCTTCTGTTGTTGCATTTTCGGACAACGATGAGAAATTAGTTGGTCAACCAGCAAAAAGACAGGCAGTAACAAATCCTGAAAATACAATATTTGCTGTCAAAAGATTAATTGGAAGAAATTTTGAAGATCCATCTGTTAAAAAAGATGTTGAAACTTCTCCTTTTAAAATAATTAATTCTGATAAAGGTGATGCATGGATTGAAGCAAAAGGAAACAAATACTCTCCATCTCAAATTTCTGCTTTCACACTCCAAAAAATGAAAGAGACTGCAGAAAAATATTTAGGGCAAGAGGTTTCTCAAGCTGTTATTACTGTTCCGGCATATTTTAATGATGCTCAGAGACAAGCAACAAAAGATGCAGGAAAAATTGCAGGTCTTGAAGTTCTAAGAATTATCAATGAACCAACAGCGGCATCGCTTGCTTATGGACTAGATAAAAAATCGAATAAAAAAATTGCTGTTTATGATTTAGGTGGTGGTACTTTTGATGTATCTATACTTGAACTGGGCGATGGAGTATTTGAAGTCAAATCTACAAATGGAGATACATTTTTAGGTGGTGAAGACTTCGATAATACAGTTGTTGAATATTTATTATCGGAATTTAAAAAAGAGAATGGTATTGATTTAAAATCGGACAAGCTTGCGTTGCAAAGGTTAAAAGAGTCTGCAGAAAAAGCAAAAATTGAATTATCATCAGCTACACAGACAGAAATTAATTTACCGTTTATAACTGCTGATAAAACTGGTCCAAAACATATTAACATGAAGATGACAAGAGCAAAACTTGAGGCTCTTGTTGAAGATCTTATTTCTAGAACAATTCCACCTTGCGAAACTGCACTTAAAGATGCTGGATTGAGTGCAGGTGAAATCGATGAGGTTATATTGGTCGGTGGTATGACGAGAATGCCTAAAGTAATAGAGGAAGTTAAAAACTTCTTCGGAAAAGAGCCAAACAAATCTGTAAATCCAGATGAAGTTGTTGCAATGGGTGCAGCAATTCAGGCTGGGGTATTACAAGGAGATGTTAAAGATGTATTATTACTTGACGTAACACCGCTTTCACTTGGAATTGAGACTTTAGGAGGAGTTTCAACTAAATTGATTGAAAAAAATACAACAATACCAACTAAAAAAAGCCAGGTTTTCTCAACTGCAGAAGATAACCAACCCGCAGTATCAATTCGAGTTTTGCAGGGTGAAAGAGATATGGCTTCAGATAATAAGATTTTAGGAAATTTTGAATTGGTAGGTATAGCACCTGCACCAAGAGGAGTTCCTCAAATTGAAGTTACATTCGATATTGATGCAAATGGAATTGTAAATGTCTCTGCAAAAGATAAGGGAACTGGTAAAGAACAAAAAATCCAAATTCAAGCATCTGGGGGTTTAAGTGATGAAGAAATAAATCAAATGGTTAAAGATGCTGAAACAAATAAAGAAGCTGATAAAAAGAAAAGAGAAGCAGTAGATGCCAGAAATCAAGCTGATACTCTTCTTCATTCCACAGAAAAGAATTTAAAAGAGCACGGTAGTAAAGTTTCAGATGCTGATAAAAAAGCTATTGAAGATGCATCTGCCAATGTAAGAAATGCTCTAAAAGGAACTGATGTAGAAGAAATTAAAAAGAAAACTCAAGATTTGGTTCAAGCTTCAATGAAACTAGGTGAAGCTATTTACAAATCACAACAAAGTACTAAACCTGGTGATGCACCTAAAGATGCAAAAGATGAAGGGAAAAAAGACGATAATGTTGTTGATGCAGACT
>CACBBR010000028.1 GCA_902537555.1 uncultured Pelagibacteraceae bacterium | reverse complement strand
ATACCAAAAGCAAATTGTAAACCAGCACCTGCAGAAACAAACTTCTCTTTAGATACAAAATCATTTGTATGCGCAAATATTAACGCGAACATTGGAAGACTAAAGAATGCATATAAACCTGTAAACACATAGAACCAAAACTTTGAACTTGCTAATCCATCGGGCAAATGCATTGTACCTACAGAAAAAATTGCACATAGCGCAAAAAAAGCTGCAGCAAACGTGGAATAAACAGTTACTGTCCTTCTGTCATAAATATCAGATAGTTTTCCAATTGGCCATTGTGAGATAGCACCAGAAATTGCAACTAGAAAAGTTACAAAAGATATTTCAAATATGCTAAAATTCATTGCTGCAGCATACACTGCAATTAATGCAAACATTGCTGAATGACAAACACCACACAAAACAGCACTTACCATACCAAACGGGGAGGCTTCATAAAGTTCTTTAATTTTCATTCCAATAATTTTTTTAAATTTTGGAGCTTTCTTTTTTGTAAGTAGAATTGGAACAAGCGATAAAGACATAAATAACGAAACTAAGATAAAAGGTTGAAAATTTTCAGGTCTACTGAAATTTAAAAAAAACATTCCTATAGCCATAGACCCAAATAGAATAATCATATAAATAGATAAAACACTTCCTCTATTTTTATTACTAGCTCTATCGTTCAACCAACTTTCTGCAATGGTATAAAGACAAACCATAGAAAATCCTGAAAAAACTCTAAGCACAAACCAAGTTAAAGGATTTATTACAATTGAGTGAACTAATACGACTATTGATGCAATTGAAGCAAAAGCCGCAAATACCCTTATGTGACCTACTCTTGAAACAAGGATTGGTACTGTTCGTGCACCAATAAAGTACCCAACAAAATATCCCGTTAACATAAACCCTGTAGCCGTTATACTAAAACTCTCATGTACGGCTCTTACTCCTAGCAAGGAAACTTGGAAACCGTGAGCTAACATAATTAGCCCCATACCTGTAAAAAGGGCCCATGAGTTTTTTAATATCTTCTCCATAATTTCGCTATCTATGGATGATTTAATATTAAATCAAGAAATTAATTTTTAATTTTTTGAGGTTCTCTAAGTTTTAAAAAAGAGTGGATGGCTATAGTTGTTATAATTATAATTCCCCCAATTATGGTCTCTAAAGTTGGTTGCTCTTTTATAACCAACCAAACCCAAATTGGGCCAATTATAGTTTCAAGTAAGAAAAACAAATTCACTTCCTCAGCAGGAATAAACCTAGGTGCAATTGTTACCAAAACAAATGGAAGAGCTACACAAACTATGCACATCAAAGGTATATAAATCTGATCAGATCCGATTAAATTGAAATTTTCTACAAAAAAGAAGGCAAAAACAGCAACTCCTAATTTTCCCATGACAGCAGATGGCAAAAGATCTCTGTCTTTAGCATATCTTATCAGTACAGCGTTGACTGCTAATCCTGCGGCAGTAACAAATCCCATAATATTTCCAAAGAGATTTCCTATTTTAATTGAGTCATAGAATATGAATAAAACAGCAAAAAATGTTATAAAAATAGCTATCCAAGTTCCTTTACTAGGTATCTCTTTTAAAAAAATAGCACCTAAAATTGCAGATATCATTGGCGCTAACGCAATCATGATCAGGGTATTAGCTACATTTGTATTTTGAATAGATATTATAAAGGTAATATTACATATTGAAAAGCTGATAGCATAAAATATGCCAACGGTACCGACCTTAAAAAATGCGTTTATGAAATTTTGTCTATAAAATAATAACAATCCAATAAAAACTACAAAAAAAGGGATTATACCTCTATAAAAAAGCATTCCCCAAGTTTCAATGTTAGAAAGTCTAATCAAAAGTGAGTCAGGCGTTATGAACATTACAGCCACGAAAGCTAGCAATGATCCTTTTTTTTGATCAGATAATTTACTCAAGCTTTTAAACCTTTCCAAAATGTCTTAGCAAGATTTATTTTAGATAGGTCGTAGTATGTTTTTAATCCAGTAGGGGAGGTAACATTAATATCTCCATTTAATTGTTGATCTATAAAGTCTATCCCAGCAAAATAAATATTATCCTTCTTTAATTTTTTACCAATAATTTTTGAAATCCTAATTTCTTTTTTGGTAAGGCTAGTAAGTTTTGGTACAGCACCTTTACTCATATTGCTTAAATATGAACCTTTCTTAGGAACTCGTGAGATTGCACCACATACTTTCCCATTAATTATAAAAACTCTTTTATCACCTTTAGATATATTTTTTAAAAATTTTTGAAACATTGAGTGTCCGTTTTTTTTTAAAAAATTTGTAATTAATTTTTTATTAAACTTATTCTTTATCAAATGTATTTGATTACCTCCATATCCATTAATAGGTTTCATAATTATGCTTTTATTTTGTTTATAAAACTTCTTAACTTCCTCAATATTATTTGAAAATATTGTATCTGGCATATATTTTATAAATTTTTTCGAATATAATTTTTCAGATACGTTTCTAATAGCCACTGGGTTATTTATCACCCTTGTTTTTTTTAGATCATCCAAAATAAGAGTTGTAATTAAATATTCTGAGTTGAAAGGTGGATCTTGTCTAATTAAAATAAATTTAAGATTTTCAACGTCAATTTTTTGTTTTTTATAAATTTTATAAAATTTTTTTATTTGATAATTTAATTTAACAAATACTCCATTTGCATATGTTTTATTTTTGATGATGGATAAGTTTGAAGGAGTATAATAAAATATTTTATATCCTAGTTTCTGAGCTTCATGAGCTAAAAATATTGATGTATCAGAAGATATATTAATTTTATCTAATTTATCGCCTTGTATGCCTATTATTTTATTTGTCATATAAATCTTCTAAATTTTGAAATTTAGAGAATTTATTTATAACATGACTGGCCACTGTTTCTTTGTTATTGATAATATTATTTAGATGTTCCAGGTATTTAGTTTCGTTTTTACCGCTTTTTCCAATAAAATCTCTCTTTTCTAAGCCTTTTTCAGCAATTTTTAACAAGTTAGAGATCCAATAAATCATATCTTTACCCATTAAATTTGTATCAAGTCCTTTCATTGGTGCATCTTTATACGCATTCAATAAATCTTTCTTTTCCCATTTTGAAATAAACTCTAATGCTTCGTTTAAATTACCGTATAAAAGACCAGTAAAAAAAGCAGGGCCAGCACAGATACAGTCCCAACCACAAGTATCCATAGATCTTAATTCGATATATTGTTTTAATCTATTCTCTGTAAATATAGTACTTAAATGCAATCCAAGATCGTCAATACTTGGTAAAGATTTATTTATTTCTTGAATATTACCGTTCATATAATCAGAAAATTTATAATTTTTACCAGATAAATATTTATCATTTTTTTTTATAAACAGTATTGGATAATCCATTACAAATTCAGCATATTTTTCAAAATCAACATTTTCTAAAAAAATTTCTGGAAGGCCGCCCCTTGATGTTTCTTGCCATACTTTTGATCGGTATGATAAGTATTTACTATCTTTTTTCTCAACTATTGATGAGTTTGCAAAAAGTGCGATACTTAACGGAACTAAACTATTTGCTAATTTAAATTTTTTTATGAAATCATTTTCAGACGTATAGTCTAGATTTAGCTGTGTCCCAGATGTTCTATACATCATATCTAAACTGAGAAGTCCGCCTTTAGGCATATCCTTTGTCATTACTTCATATCTTTTTTTAGGATTATTTGGAATTTCAGACAACTTAGATATTGGATCAAATCCAGCGCTTACTATTTTTAAATCTAATTTTTCAACAACTTGTTTAAGTTCAAACAAATAATTATTAGCTTCAGAGCAAACTTCATGAATATTATTTAATTGAGCACCTGCAAGCTCAATTTGATTACCTGGTTCTAAAGTTATACTCTTATTATCTTTATTTAACGCTATAACATTCTCACCTTCATAGGATGGTTTCCAACCAAATTCATATAAAATTTTGAAAATATCTTTAATTGTAGAATAATTAATTCTTTTATTATTCTTCTTATAGAAAAGGAATTTTTCGTGCTCAACGCCTATTTTGGAATTTATAGGCTCCTTAATTCCAGATTTAAAATGATTTATTATATTTTCTTTATTCATATTAATGATTTAATAACTCTTACTTAGATATTCAACAGTTTCGTTTATGTTATTTAATTTGTTAGAACAAGTTTGGTTTTTACATACAATAACACTAGGTTTTGTATCATTATTTAATTGGTAAACAAATGTTGCAACTCCTAGATATTCTTTTTGTAAATAAAGCTGTATTTCCTTAATAGACTGGGATGTTCCACTGAATGTGAATGATAAGCTATTATCGCAAATATCTAGGGTTTTAATAAAGCTAAACATTTGTGAATAATAAGAGTTTAAAACCTGATGAAATGATTTTTTAAGAACCTCATTTCTTTCAGACCATATTTTATCATTTGTAATTGAATATAATTTATTTGAAATTAGTAGATAAACACTATTACCATTTGGTATATTGCTATCGTTTAAGTCTAGTGGACTTGCAAACAAATCATTATCTTTAATAATATTTTTCTGGAATAGTTGTGTTTCTTTATTAAAGAATAATTCCCAAGTATCATTCATTATTTTTATTGATTTTTCTAAAGCTTTTTTGTCAGCATTAACTTCATATAGCGTTATCATGAGTAAAGCATAATATACATAGTCCTCAAGAAAAGTTTCTATTTCTTTATTTTCATAACAATGAATAATTTTTTGATTCAATTTTGTATTTAATATT
>CACBBR010000027.1 GCA_902537555.1 uncultured Pelagibacteraceae bacterium | reverse complement strand
TAGCAGTTCAAGCATTAAATCCTCATGCTGAATTTGGAACAGAAGAAAAAGAAGAAATTATACCTGCAATAGAGGAGGCAAAAAAACTAGGTATTGATGCTGATGGACCTTTGCCATGTGATACTTCTTTTATTACTGCTTATAAAAATGGAAATCATGATTGTATTGTTGGCATGTATCATGATGCTTTGCAATCAGGTTTAAAAGCATTTGGATTTGATAGAGGAGTAACTGTGCAAGGAGGTTTGCCAGTCCCTATAACCACTCCTGCACATGGTACAGCTTTTGATATTGCAGGTAAAAATAAAGCAAATTTAGAACCAACTTTGAATTCGTTTAAAATTGCACTTACAATGGCTGAAAATAAAAATAGATTATGAAATTAAAAAATTTAAAAAAAAATGACAAAGATTAAAAGCATAAGAACAAAAGTTTATCAATGGAATGGTAAAACTGTTCCACCACAAAATAATTTTTGTACAAATGCTTCTGACCTTTTATTTGAAAAATCGGATGCAATGGGATCTTTTAGATTTCATGAATGGTTAATATGTGAAGTTGAAACAGACGATGGAATTATTGGAATTGGAAATGCAGCGCTTGCACCACAATTAGTAAAAAAAACCATTGATACTTATTTAACTCCTTTAGTTATTGGTGAGGACCCTTTTGATTATGCTTATATTTGGGAAAAAATGTACAGAAGAACTCATGCATGGGGAAGAAGAGGATTAGGAATGGTCGCTATTTCAGCAATTGATATTGCTCTCTGGGATATAATGGGAAAAATTACAAATAAACCAGTTTTCAAATTATTAGGTGGAAGAACTAAAGAAAAAATTCCAGTTTATGCCTCCAAACTTTATAGCCAACCAATAAAAGAGCTACAAAAAGAAGCTGAAAGTTACGTTAATCAAGGTTTTAAAATGTTTAAAATGAGATTTGGATGGGGACCAAAAGACGGACCTGATGGAATGAAGAAAAATTTAGAATTAGCAGAAGCCGTTAGAGAAGTGATTGGCTATGACACAGATCTTATGATGGAATGTTATATGGGATGGAATTTAGATTACACTAAAAGAATGATTCCTAAATTAGTAAAATTTAATCCTAGATGGCTAGAGGAACCTGTTATAGCAGACGATATTCATGGTTATGCTGAACTAAATAATATGAATGCTATTCCAATATCTGGTGGAGAACATGAATTTAACTTATTTGGATTTAAACAATTGTTAGATTTAAAAGCAGTTAGCTATATTCAATATGATAATAATAGAGTTGGTGGTTTTACTATTGCGAATAAAATAAATGCGTTAGCGGAAGCTTATCAAGTGCCAGTTATTCCTCATGCTGGGCAAATGCATAATTATCATTTAACAATGTCTAACTTTAATTGCCCTATATCCGAATTTTTTCCTGTGCACGATGTAGAAATTGGTAATGAGCTATTTTACTATATTTTTGAAGGTGACCCAGCTCCTGAAAACGGATTTATTAACTTGGACGACAATAAACCTGGCCTGGGTTTAGCTATTACTGATAAATTTAAATCAGATTTCAAAATAATCGAATAACTAATAAGTTTTTACTTCATTTATACTAGGCATTGAATTTGCTGCGCCTGCTTTTGTTGTGGAAATTGCAGCTACTTTATTTGAAAATTCTAAAGCATCTTTGATTTTTAAATTATTGGATAAAGCATAAGCAAATGCTCCATTAAAAGCATCACCTGCTCCTGTTGTGTCTATAACTTTATCCTTTAAACTATAAACATCTATAAAAAAACTTTCTTCAGAATTTGCAAAGTAAAGACCTTTTGAGCCTAATGTTATGACTATATTTTTTACTCCTTTTGTTAAAAAAGCTTTTGCAGCTTCTTCAATTTCTGTTTTACTTTCAACCTTTTTATTTAAATAAAAACTTGCTTCAGTTTCATTAGGAGTAAAATAATCAATACATTTAAAATCACTTTCTTTAATATCTGATGCAGGAGCTGGATTAAAAATTGTAATAGATCCTGTCTCTTTTGCTCTATTTAGTGCATAACTAGTTACTTCACTAGGTGTTTCTAGTTGTGTTAAAAAAATTTCTGATTTTTTTATAAAATCAATATTGTTATCAATATCTTTATTAGATATCAAACCAGCTGCTCCTGGTATAATATTGATTGCATTATCCCCCGTTTTTTCATTTATCATTATGCCTGCAACACCAGTTGACTGATTTGGGTCTTGGATTATTGAACCTGTATTAATTCCAGCTTCTTCATAAAGCTTGAGGGCCATCTTAGCATTTTGATCATTTCCTATTTTAGTAATAAAATTTACATTTCCACCAAGTCTCGCAGCAGCAATCGCTTGATTAGATCCTTTGCCGCCCGGCCCTATTATGTGATTTTTACCTAAAACTGTTTCTCCTTTAACAGGAATTTTTTCAGCAAAGAAACATAGGTCAGCTACGAATACTCCAAAAATGCATATAGAGTTCATTATTTATCAAGAACCCAAACGCTACCATCTGGTTTAATTACTCCTTTTGTTAGTATAAAACATCCATAAGGCCTTGTTTCAGAAGTAGATACGATTAATTGAGATTTTTTTGCTACTTTATAAAATTCTTGCCTCTCGATTGAACCAACTTTCCAATTTTCTCCAGAAGTTTCTTTCACAGCTTTTATAAAATCTTTGTGACACTCAGTTAACTCATCTGGTTTATTATCAACTTGCATTCTTTCAGCAGCAGAGTCTATAAAACTATCTAATGGAAAAACTGAAAGAATAGCTTTTGCTGCTTCATAGATATTAACACCATCTAGTCTAATTACTTTATTACTTATAGAGTGTGAATAAGCAGGAAAATTAGCATCTGTTAAAACTAACTTGTCACCATGACCCATTGCTCTTAATTGATACAAAAGTTCAGGGTTTAAAATTGGATTAATATTAATTAGCATTACACTATTATATTACATAAAAAAAAAGGGTGAAATAAAATTCCACCCTTTTAATTTTGATAATTCTAAAGATTATTTAAAATCGTTAGCGTTTTCTGTTGTAACTAATTGTGTACCAGTATCAATATTAGGATCGATACTTCCACCGTTAGCTAACTCAAGAGCATATTTTACTCCATATGCACCCATGTTGTATGAGAACTGAGCTATTGTTGCAGTCATCTCTCCTTTTAAGATACTTGTAGCAGCATCAGGAGTAGCATCAAAACCAACAACGATTACATCATTCATATCAGCATCCTTAAGAGCTTGCATTGCACCTAAGCCCATATTATCGTTAGAAGCAAATATTGCTTTGATGTTAGGATTTTTCAAAATGATTGACTCAGTAACCGATCTACCTTTTGCAGTATCCCACTCAGCAGTTTGAGTAGCTACAAGATTTAAACCACAATTTTTAAATCCTTTAATTGCACCATCTCTTCTTAATAATGCAGTTGATTGAGACTCAATCCCTGTAAGAATTGCAACATCTGATCCCTTTGGAGTTTTATCACAAATAAATTTCGCAGCTAATTCTGCACCATTCATATTGTTTGTTCCAATAAAAGTAACACCTTCGTTAATTCCTTTTGTATCAACAAATACAACTGGAACTCCACTCTTAATAGCATCGTCTACTATTGGAGCAAAAGCGTTTGGATCTCCTGGTGCAAGAGCTAGAGCGTCAACACCTTTTGCAAGTTGATCTTCCACTTGGTTAATTTGTGCTTGAACATCTCCCTCTTGTGGTGGAGCAATCAAAATTAGTTTTACACCTAATTTTGCAGCTTCTTCTTCTGCACCTTTAGTCACTGAAGCCCAAAATGGGTTTCCTGAACCAGGTCCTTTTATACTAAATAAAATTTTCTTCTCAGCACTAACACTTGTTGTAATACTTAAAAGAAGAAAAACAGATGCTGTAAAAGCACCTATTAATTTAAACAATTTACTCATTAATTTATCCCCTTTAATAATTATTAAACTTCAATTTAATAAAATTTTTTAAAAAAATTCAACTGTTACAATGGTAACTATTTTTAGTTTCAACTAACGCGTGTTTTATTTTCTTGTCCCGAAATCTCTTCTCAATACATCAACATAAACAGCTAGTACTATAATTGATCCAATTAATACTTGTTGCCAAAATGAACTCACATCCATCAAATTAAGACCATTTCTTAAAATTCCCATTATCATCACTCCTGCAAAAACGCCTAAAACAGTGCCTCTTCCTCCAAAAAAACTAGCGCCTCCGATAATACATGCTGCAATAGCGTCTAATTCAGACTGTAATCCTGCATTTGGATAACCTGAGTCTGTTCGACCAGCTAGAATTAAAGCTCCAATACCAGATAAAAAACCACAAAGCGAATAAACTATTACAAGAATTTTATTTACATTAATACCTGAGGCTCTTGCTGCATTTGGATTTCCACCAATTGCATATATCCATTTCCCTGTCCGGGTTTTGTTCATGAATATCCAAAATATTATATAGACAATTGCAATAAGAACTAAACTAACAGGAAGGTATTGCGACTTTTCTAAACCAAGCCAAGTTAAATCAATTCTTCCATGCCCAAGGTATCTCACTTCATCTGTGAAGCCACTTATTGGAGTTCCGCCAGAAATTAAATTACCTGTACCTCTAAATATATATAATGTACCTAGTGTCATTATAAACGGATGAGGCATCCTTAGTAATGTAATCCCTAAACCATTAAATAACCCACATAGAAATCCAGCTATAAGAGGTGTGATAACAACAATATACCATGGAGCACCAGCCTTAGCAACAATTGCAAGTATCATTAGTGACAACATCATTATAGATCCAACTGAAAGATCTATACCAGCAGTTACAATCACCATAAATACTCCTAAAGCTAGCATTGACTGCCAAGATATTTGTTTGAAAACATTTGTTACATTTCTCCATGATAAAAAAACATCAGGTTGAAGAAAATGCATAACAACTATCATTATAACTAATAATAATAATATTCCGTATTTCTCAAAATAAGGAATGAGTTTTAGATATAAAGAGTCTTTATCTTGATCTTTTGAGTCCATGATTATTTTTTACCCATTATCCATCCAATAACTTCATCTCTTGAAGTGTTTGATAATTCAGATTCTGCAAAATTCGTTCCTTGAAACAATGCCATTACTCGGTCACAAACTGCAAAAATATCATCCATTCTATGACTGATCACAATTACGCCTACGCCAGTTTTTTTCAGACTATTTATTAAATCCAAAACCTTACCAACTTCTTTAATAGCTAATGCTGCTGTTGGTTCGTCCATAATCACTACTTTTGCATTGAATGCTGTTGATCTTGCAATTGCAACTGCTTGTCTTTGTCCACCTGAAAGTTCCTCGACTTTTTGATCTGCACTCTTTACATTTATTTTAAGTTTGCCTAAATGTGCTTCTGTAAGTTCTTTTATTTTTTTATAATCAAGAAACTTTAATAATCCCAAATTAGTCGTTGGTTCACGGCCTAAAAAAATATTTTCGCCTATTGGAAGATTGCCTGCTAAAGCTAAATCTTGATAAACCATTTCTAAACCTAAGTTTTGAGAATCTCTGGGACTTTCTAAAACTTTTTCTTTTCCTTCAAAATGTAAAGAGCCAGCACTTGGTTTATATAGGCCAGACAAAACCTTCATTAATGTTGTTTTTCCTGCTCCATTGTCTCCTACAACTCCTAAGCATTCACCTGCATGAATTTTAAGGTTTACATTTTCAAGAGCAGTAATTGTGCCAAAGTATTTTGTAACATTTTTAGCTTCTAATAATAATTGATTGGCAGATGACATAATCTAAGAAAATATAAAAAAATCAGTTAATTGCAACTGGTTTTGAGGCCAAGAGTTTTACAGTTTTTCTTTGAGCTCTTTTACAGAATTTAGGTGGCATATTTTTTAAAATAAGCTTCATATCTTTCAAAACTATTTCACCCATATTATAAAAAGCTTCTTCTAAAGCACCAGCTCTATGAGCAGAAAATAGTGTATTTTTTAACTTTCTTATTGGATCATTTTTTTTTACTGGTTCATCAGGAAAGACATCAGTTGCGACATAAATATCTCCCTTTTTAATTCTCTTAATCAAATCTTTAAAATTAACTATTGCTGCTCTACTCATTAAAATAAAAACAGTGCCAGATTTCATTTTATTTAATAATTTCTTATCAATTAAATGTTTATTCTTTTTGGTGATTGTGGCTAATACATAAATTACTTCACAACTACTAAACATTTTATTCAAATTAATTGGGTTAAATCCGATTTTTTTTATTTTATTTTTAGGTATCCATGGATCATATACATTAATATTTTTTGAGAATGGCAAAAGTAAAGGATATAAAGATTTTGCTAAGTCTCCAAACCCTATTAACCCAATTTTTTTATTTG
>CACBBR010000026.1 GCA_902537555.1 uncultured Pelagibacteraceae bacterium | reverse complement strand
ATATATTTGTTATTTTTGGTATCTGAAGCTAATTTTAAAATATTAATATCCATTAATCTAAATTTTATTTGATTGTTATTATATAAATTTATATTTATATTTTCTTACTTCTTAAATAAAAAAATAGCACATGCTTGATTTAAAAAATCCAAAAGTAGCCATTCCAATTGTCCTAATAGCTGGAGTTTTTTGGTCATTTGGTCCTTATGTTGTAAGACACATCGATCAGCCGGAGACAGTTCCATGGCAATATTTATTTACTAGAGGGTTAGTTATTTTTCTTTTATTAAATATGTATCTATTTCTTGAGGAGGGAAAAGACTTTTACAAGAATTATTTTAAGGTAGGTATATCTGGCGTTGTAGGAGGAATTGGCTTAGGAACTGCAATGATTACGTTCATATGGTCTATAACTAATACTACTGCAGCTATAACATTGCTTTGTCTTGCTGCTATGCCATTTATAACTGCTTTGTTAGGTTTTTTATTCCTAAAAGAAAAAATCTCTTTAACAGTGTGGGTTGCAATAATAGTAGCTGCAGCTGGTATTTGTATAATGGCTTTTGATAATTCGGAAAAAAATACCTTACCAGGATTAGTGTTTGGACTTATTTCTGCATTAGGTTTCTCAATTTTTTCAGTTTCACTTAGATGGAGAAAAGAAACACCAAAATTTACCACTGTTGCATTGGCTGGATTATTTTGTTTTTTGTTTTCTGCAATATTGCTTATGAGTAATGGCGCTAGCTTTTTATCTACTGGTAAAAATGAAGCTTTATTTGCAACCCATGGAACTTTAGTTTGCATGGGTTTAATATTATATTCAATTGGATCTAAAAATATTCCTGCAGCAGATCTAACTTTGCTGTCTTTAACTGAAGTTATAGGTGGTATTTTTTGGGTATGGTTGCCATGGCTTGGAATTAATGAAGTGCCATCAACAAATACTATAATTGGTGGATTTTTTATTTTTATGTCAATTTTCTATTATAGTTTAATAATGCAATCCAATAGAAGATTTATAGGCTTAAATTAATATGAGTGATGAAAAAATAATTGTTAATAGTTGGAATGAGTGGGATCCATTAAAACATGTTATAGTAGGAAAAGCAGATGGTACATGCATTCCAGCTCCTGAGCCAGCATTAGACGCAAAGGTTCCTGAAGATAGCGATATGAGAGGTCAATTTGGACCACGCACAAAAGATACAGTAGATAAAGCAAATCAACTTTTAGATGATTTCTCAGATATTTTAAGAAAAAGAGGAATTAAAGTTGATAGACCAGATCCTATTGATTTCAATCAAAAAACATCTACACCAGATTGGGAAGCAGAGACAATGTTTGGATGTATGCCTCCAAGAGATGTGTTATTGACTGTTGGTAATGAAATCCTAGAAGCCACAATGAGTTATAGGTGTAGATGGTTTGAATATCTATGCTACAGACCTTTGTTGAAGAAATATTATAATTCTGATCCCAATATGAGACATGAATCTGCACCAAAGCCAAGATTAACAGATGCTGATTATCGTAAAGATTACCTTTCAGATAAAATCGGTATTCAAAAAAGATTGGAATGGACTGAAAAAAAATATTTTGTAACAACTGAAGAGGAGCCATTATTTGATGCTGCTGATGTTTTGAGATTTGGTAAGGATTTAGTTATTCAACACGGTTTTACAACAAATTTAAAAGGAATTGATTGGTTGAAAAGACATTATAAAGATCACAGAGTTCATGCTGTTAATTTTCCAGGTGACCCTTATCCTATTCATATAGATGCAACTTTTACACCTATAAAGGAGGGCTTGATTATTAATAATCCTCAAAGAAGACTTCCTAAAGAACAACGAAAATTATTTGAGGATAATGGATGGGAAATAGTTGATAGTGCTCAACCAGCGCATAACGAACCACCACCCTTATGTTATTCATCAACTTGGTTATCAATGAATGTATTAGTTTTAGACTCAAAAACTGTATGTGTTGAAAAAAGTGAAATATATCAAGCAGAGCAACTTGATAAATTGGGAATGGAGGTTATTCCTATTGAATTAAGAGATGCTTATGCATTCGGAGGTGGATTACACTGTTGCACAGCTGATGTATACCGAGAAGGTGAATTAAAAGACTATTTTCCGAAGCAATAATTGTGGCACAGATAAAAACAAAAAGAGAAAGAGTAAAATTTGCATCAGACAATGTGACTGGTGCTTGTCCAGAGGTTTTAGATGCAATTCTTAAAGCTAATGATGAAGATAGAACTCCTTATGGTAATGATGAATTGTCAAAGAGTCTGCAAAATAAATTTTCAGAAATTTTTGAAAAAGAAGTAATAGTTTTTCCAACAGCTTCAGGAACTGCTGCGAATGCTTTAGCTTTATCAACTATGACACCCTCTTTTGGAAATATTTACTGTCATAGGCTTTCTCATATAAATGTAGATGAATGTGGAGCACCTGAATTTTATACTGGAGGAGCAAAGTTAGTTAATCTTGATGGGATTAATGGTAAGATTATTCCTGAAGAGTTAGATGATAGTATATCTGGCAAAGGAATTGTTCATCACACTCAGCCTTCATCAGTTAGTATTACACAACTTTGTGAAACAGGTGTGGCTTATCAATTAGATGAAATAAAAAAAATATCAGAAGTTGCACATAAACATAAGCTAAATATCCATATGGATGGTGCTAGGTTTGCAAACGCATTAGTTTCATTAAATTGTTCTGCTGCAGAAATGACTTGGAAATCTGGAATTGATGTTCTCTCATTTGGGGCTACTAAAAATGGATGTTTTGCAGCCGAGGCAATTATTTTTTTTAATCAAGACTTAGTAGGTAACTTACCTTTTTTAATGAAACGAGCAGGTCATTTGCTGTCAAAAATGCGTTTTGTATCCGCACAGTTAGATGCATATATATCAAATGAAGTTTGGTTAAAAAATGCAAAACATGCGAATGCAATGGGAAAAAAGTTAAGTCAAGGTTTGCAGCTGCATAAAAATATAGAATTAGCATACCCAACAGATGCAAACGAAGTATTCGTTAAAATACCAAAAGATATAATCGATCAATTTAATTCGCACGGTTACAAAATTAATGATGAAGAATGGGAGAATAAAGCAGTCAGGTTAGTTACTGCATGGAACACAGACCCATCTGATGTTGATTCATTTTTAAATATAATTAAATCTTAATTTAACTAGGATTTTCTCTTAGAAAGTTAATATATTTTACTACTTCATCAAATTTTTCATCCTCAATATCTTTATAACTTGCATTGAATTTACTCTTTACGCAAATTGCGACATGAGCATAAGGATTTCTGCCTTTAGGATGATTAGGATGATCTGGAAGTTGTCCTTCCAAATAATCGCCAGCTTCCTGAATAATTTTCCAGAGTTTACTTGCGTTTTCTGGCGTCATTAACCCTCAAAACTTGATTTATCTCTTTTGTATCTAGTTTGTATCTAGTTATCCAATAAAATCCTATAACCATTATCCCTAAAAGTTTTTTCATTTTATTTTGTAATTAACATTGGGTGTAATGTAAAAACTCTAGAAGGCTCAGATTTAATTTTTGGTAAATATTTATTATTATAGGTATCGTTATATTTTTTTAAAACTACATCTGAATTTTTATAATCTGGAAATTTACTTACATACACCATCAAATAAGTTGAAGATTTTATAAAACTTTTTGAAGGTTTTTCAATTGATCCCCATCGATCACCCCCACCTGGACACGAGATTGCATAGATTTGATTTGTTTTAGAGGGATCCATTATGCCTTTGATTACAAAATCTGCCCCGTTATGTAGACTTCGACCATCTACATTATATTTAAATAAATCTTGTTCTGTAGTATCCTTTAAAAGAGATGCCATCATTAATAGATATCCATAACTATCAGCATTATATTTTAATCCCATACCACTTCTTTGAGTATCAATAGGAAAACTACCGTCTGGTCTCATATCATTAATGGCAAGCTTAACCACATCAATTGAATGCTGGACAGCTTTCAAATCATTGATCATTAATCCCCAAATCATTGTAATATAAGAAGTTAGATAAGCTTTATTATCTTGCCTATCCTTCCATCTACTTTTAGCAACTTTTTTTACTAAATTATTTAACCAAGGTCCTAAAATTTTTCTTTCCTCTGCATCTAACTTGTCAGCGATAACAGCTGTAGTTGTTAAGATTGAATTTATTAGTACCATCATTTGCCAATCCACAGGTTTTTTACCCCAAGAAACATTGATACCTTTTCTTAGAGCATCTTTTTGAGCCCAATCTAATAATACCGCTTTAATTTTATTGATGTTTTCTTCATTATTGCTAGCTCTTCCTGCATATGCTGCCTCTTGAAAATAATTCATTGCAAAATTAGCTTCTTCTAATTCTTCACCGTAACTCTCATCTAATTTTATTTTCTCAAGTGGTTTTGGTGCTCTACTTAAACTTATCTTATGTTTGTCTTCATCAGACAGTTTATAAAAGGGAGTAATCCATTCTTTTTTAATGAAATAATCTTCTTTTTGTTTAGTTAATTTATATCCAAAACCTTCGCCATAAGTTGGGTGTTCAAAACACTCTTTTGCTTTGCTGAAAGCATTCCATAAAGCTTTTGTTTTGCTTTTTGATAAAACCTTTTTAGGTTTAGAAGTTAAGTCTAGATCTTCATAACTATTTATCGTTTTGGAAAAAGCACTCCCGCTCCACAACAAACCCAGAACCACGATCGCTAAAAGTTTTTTCATTAACAAATTATTTCTGAGCATCGTTCCAATCTATAATGAATTCCTTAACATATCGATCAAAATTACGAATAATGTTATCCCTATGTCTAGACACATAGTCAGGACCAGTATTCCATGCTAAACCACTTTTTCTATATGACTCTTTAGAATGATACCATTCATATCCAGCTGAATTTGAAACCATTCCGTAACTGCGTACTTGTAATTTTATATATGATGTACAAATGTTGGTTCCTTGTTTAACTCCATCAGCTGTAAGTACTTTCAATAATAACATTTCAGGTGCTGCATCAGATAATTTTATTTTAGAATTACTAATCAAATATTTTGCATTGGTAGTTAATTCTTTTTCAAAATTTTGATCATTGCACCCATTATGATTAACCTCTAAATCAAACTCTTTAACGCCTTTCAAATTATTGTTAGATTCTGAATAAGCATTGCTACTCAACAACAAACCCAGAACCACGATCCCTAAAAGTTTTTTCATTAATCCTTAAATAAATAAATAAAAGTTAAAATTATAAGCACTATGATAATCCAAATAGTAAAATTAGTTAATAATTGTTTTAATTTAGAATTAGACTGTAAAAAAGCAGGCAGAACCAACAATAGAACTCCTATCATATATACTACAGGTATTAGTTGATCCATCATCAAATATACTACTAAATAAGTAATTCAACGTAAACTTTAATTAATCTCTAAAGTTTATAAATTCAATTGGAAGTCCTATATCAATATCTTGTATAGCAGATATCGCTTCTTGAAGGTCATCTCTTTTTTTTCCTTGAGCTCTTAATTCTTCTCCTTGAATTTTAATTTGGATTTTAAGTTTTAGTTTTTTTACATCAGCAATAATCTTCTTAGCATTTTCTTGACTAATGCCCTCTGCTAATTCACTGACTTGTCTGATGGTTCCACCAGCTGCACCTTCTGAATTTTTAACGATTATTACTCTTGGATCTACTTTTCTTCTTATAAGATGAACTTGTAGTAATTCATTTACTTGTTTTAATTTTAATTCATCTGGCGCTATTGTAGTTATTATTTTATCTTTTCTCTCAATTGAAATATTAAGTCCCTTAAAATCATATCGGTTAGCAATTTCTCTTAAACAATTTGCAAGAGCATTATCAAATTCTTGATAATTAATTTTACTTATTACATCAAATGAAGGCATAATTTTAATATTCTATACATTATTACATTTTTTTATGAGAACAACCTTCTTTAATCATTGTTATAATTTTTAAAATTTTAGTATATTTTAATTTTAAATGTCCAAAGGTAAAATTAAAATTCATATAAGAAATAATCACTGGAAAAAAGGTTCTTTGCCTTGTGATTTAGAAGGTGAAAAAAATAGTAGTGTTCCAAAAGAATTATTTGAGAATTTTCTCAATAAACACCCAAAGATAAAACATAAGATTTCATACATAGTTGATTGGGATGATGATAATTGGAAATCATCAATGAAAGATGCAGATATCTTACTTGCTTGGGACTTTCCAACAAATGATTTGAGTGAAATAGCACCAAATTTAAAATGGATTCATATTGTTTCAGCAGGAGTTAATCACCTTTACCCATTTGACTGGATTAAAAAAGATTTAGTTATAACAAATAGCAGTGGGATACATGCAAAAAAGGCTGGGGAATTTGGTTTGATGAGTATTTTGATGCTTCAAAATCATATGACAAAAATAATTACTAATCAAAGAAATAGAGAGTTTGTAACTTTATTAAGTAACCCAATTGAGAATAAAAAAGTTTTGGTAGTTGGAACTGGATCATTAGGAGGGTCAATGATTAAACATATCAGTGCATTGGGGGCAAATGTAATTGGTATCAATAGAAGGGGAAGAAAAGTAGACGGATGTTCAAAAGTTATCACTTTTGACAGAATTGATGAAGTTTTACCTGAAGCTGATTTTCTTTATTTAGCTGTTCCAGAAACAAATGATACTAAAGGATTAATAAATAAGAAAAGATTAGATGTGCTTAAAGCTACGTGTGGAATTGTTAATATTGGTCGTCAATCTGTAATGGATTATGAGCATTTAAGAAAAAAATTAAAAAAAAATGAAATTTCTGGAGCAATTTTAGATGTTTTTTCAGAGGAGCCTATAAATAGAAATTCTAAATTTTGGGATACTCCAAATTTAGTCATTACACCTCATATATCGTCAGACAGCAAAGGAAAATATATCGAAATGGTTTTAGAAAAGTTTTTTGATAATTTAAAACTATTTATTGATCAAAAAAAATTACTTAATCGAGTCGATCCTAATCTAGGTTATTAATTTGTTTTTTTAAACTCTCGCTTTATTAAAGATTATCCAAGACTATTTGGGACTTCCTTATCTTTAGTTCCTTCTTTTGATGTTGATTTTATTGGTTCTTCAATAGGCTCAGCAGCTGGATTTA
>CACBBR010000025.1 GCA_902537555.1 uncultured Pelagibacteraceae bacterium | reverse complement strand
GTTGGGGGAGCATCAATTATTTCTTGTAAAATATTTAATTCTTTTCCTAATTCCCAAACTTCAGTTTTATTACAATCTGCAATTGGTGATATGTCTACGCCCCCATCACCATATTTTGTATAAAAACCTACCCCAAAATCTTCAACTTTATTACCTGTACCAACAACTATTCCATCATTGGCTGCTGCCACCTGGTAGAGAGTAGCCATTCTCAATCTTGCTCTTGAATTTGCCATACCATGTAAATTATTAAAATCTTTTAGTGTATTTTCGAACGTAGAAAAAAGATTATCTAGTTCAACAGTAATACCTTCAACATTTTTAAAATTTTTTTTTAGCCATTCCTGATGTTTTAAACTTAAATCATGTTGTGCACTTTTTTGCTTTATGGGCATAGATAAAACAATAGTTTTTAATCCAGTCATTGCACTTAATGTACTAGAAACTGAAGAGTCAACTCCGCCTGAAATTCCAATAACTAAAGATTTTGCTTTTTTTGGCATTGAATTTACATAATTCAATATCCAATCTTTAATAAATATAATTTTTTTTACTCGTCTCCATGGTGAAAATATAATAATAAATTTTAAAAATTAAATGATTAAGATGCCGCTCTAATGCCATTTTTTGCATACAAGGTATTCTTTTTAATCTCATCAGAAATTAAAAAAGCTAATTCTAGTGCTTGGTTGGCATTTAATCTTGGATCGCACTGAGTGTGATACCTGCTTGACAAATCTGTATCTGATATTTTTTGTGCACCACCAGTACATTCTGTCACATTTTGTCCAGTCATTTCAATATGAAGTCCTCCTGCGTAAGATCCCTCGCTTTGATGAACTCCAAAAACATTTTTAACCTCATTCAAAACATTATTAAATGGTCTTGTCTTAAATCCTGTTGACGATTTAATTGTATTTCCATGCATTGGATCACATGACCAAATAACGTTAACTCCTTCTTTTTTAATACCTCTAATTAATTTAGGTAAAAATTTTTCTACTTTATCATATCCAAAACGAGATATTAGTGTAATCTTTCCTTTTTCATTTTTAGGATTAATCATTTCACATATTTTTGCAATCTCAGATGGATCTGATGTTGGTCCACACTTAATTCCAATTGGATTTTCAATTCCTTTACAAAATTCAACATGGCCACCATCAATCTGCCTTGTTCTATCACCTATCCAAACAAAATGGGCAGATGTATCGTGATATTCACCTGTTGTTGAATCAATTCTTGTCATTGCTTCCTCAAATGGTAAATGCAAAGCCTCATGTGATGTCCAGAAATTTACAGTATAAAGTCGTCTATTAAAGTCAGAAGTGATTCCACAAGCTTCCATGAATGCTAGAGCATCAGCTATTTTATCCTCTAATTCCTTAAATTTTTTTGCTTGAGCGGCAGACTTTATGTAACCCAAATTCCACATATGAACATTTTTTAAATCTGCAAAACCACCATTAGAAAATGCTCTAAGTAAATTTAAGGTTGAAGCGGATTGTGAATAAGCTCTGAATAATCTCTTTGGGTCATAAGCTCTTCCTTTTTCAGTGAATTCTATAGAATTAATATTATCTCCTAAATAACTAGGTAGTTCAATGTCTCCAATTTTTTCTGTGGGTGCACTTCTTGGTTTGGAAAATTGTCCAGCAATTCTTCCAAGTTTAACGACTGGTAAAGATGCTGAATATGTAAGCACTAAAGACATCTGTAACATTAATTTAAAATAATCTCTTATGTTATCAGGGTGAAATTCTGCAAAACTTTCAGCACAATCACCACCTTGCAACAAAAATGCTTTTCCATCTACAACATTGGCTAATTGATCTTTAAGATGTCTGGTTTCACCAGCAAAAACTAAAGGAGGAAAATTTTTTAATTTACTTAGTACTAAATTTAATTCATCCTCATCATCGTATTTAGGGATGTGTTTGACTGGATAATTTCTCCAACTATCTACTTTCCACTTTTTCATATGCAACCTATAGGTGTTCTAGCAGAGTTTTAATATTATTCAACCGTAACAGATTTTGCTAAATTTCTTGGCTTATCAATATCATATCCCTTTTGTAATGCTGAATAAAACGCAAGTTTTTGTAAAGGTATTGTCATTAAAAAGGGTATTAATTCATTATCTAATTGATCAACTTCTATTTTTTCCCAAATGTTTTCTGAAATTACTTCATCTTTATTTTTGTTTGTTATTAATAAAACTTTTGCACCCCTAGCTATAACCTCCTGCATATTAGAAATAGTTTTTTTGTAATGCTCATCTCTTGGGGCTAAAACAACTACAGGCATGCCTTCTTCAATTAGTGCTAATGGTCCATGTTTCATTTCACCTGCCGGATATCCTTCTGCATGAACATAAGCTAATTCCTTAAGCTTAAGTGCACCCTCTAAGGCAATAGGAAACGAAAAACCTCTGCCTAAGAACATCGATCCTTTTGCATCAGCAAAAACTTTCCCTATATCTAAAATTTTTTGATCAACTTTTAGAGTTTTTTTAGCTGAGTTAGATAAGTTTAATAAATTTTTTATCTTTGATTTGTACTCACTTTCGTTAATAAATTTTTGATCAAATGAAATCTTTGTTGTTAATATATATAGTACTAACATTTGTCCGATAAATGCCTTGGTTGATGCAACACCGATTTCTTGACCACAATAAATAGGTAATACTAAATCAGCATCTCTTGCAATTGAGCTCTCTATTACATTTACCACAGCACAAGTTTTAACTTTATTTTTTTTACACATATCTAAAGCTGCATATGTATCAGCTGTTTCACCTGATTGTGAAACAAAAATATACAGACAATCTTTTTTAAATCTAATTTTTCGATATCTAAATTCAGATGCTATATCAACACTAACATCTAAATTTGTATTTTGTTCCATCCAATACTTTGCAATTAAACATGAGTGGAAAGCTGTTCCGCAACCTATTAGCATGACAGAGTTAATTGAATTTACTTCCCAAGGAAAATTATAAATATTTATTTGATTATTATATTTATCTATATATTCGTTTATACAAGCATCAATAGTTTCTGGCTGTTCATCAATTTCTTTCTCCATAAAATATTTATAATCACCTTTTTCATAATTAAGCTCGTCTTTTGACATATTCATAACTTTCTTATTTACTTTAACACCATGATTGTCAAAAAATTCAATTTGGTCTTTTTTAACAAAACAAATTTCTCCGTCATCTAAATATGAGATTTTGTTTGTCATAGATTTAAGAGCATATGAGTCTGAGCCTAGATAGTTTTCGTTCGGGCCATAGCCAACAGCCAAAGGAGATCCTCTCCTAGCTCCAACAATAAGATCGTTTTGACCTTTAAATATAATTCCTAACGCAAAACTTCCATGTAGTTTTTGTAAAACTTTAATAATTGTGTCTTTAAGTGAATTTTTTTTTAAGTAGTCTGTTACTAGATGAGCGATTACCTCTGTATCGGTTTGAGATTTAAATATATATCCTTTTTTTTCTAATAATTTTTTTAAAATTGTTGAATTTTCAATAATTCCATTATGTACTACCGAAACTTGTTCAGAAGAGTGTGGATGTGCATTAATTTTACTCGGCTTACCATGCGTTGCCCATCTCACATGACCAATACCAATTTCTCCTTTTAAATTAAAATTTTTAATATCCTTTTCTAGTGTATCTACTCTACCTTCGCACTTTACTTCATTTATATCTCCATTCACCAAAGTGGCAATTCCTGCAGAGTCATAGCCTCTATATTCAAGTTTTTTTAGTGAATTAATTATTCTACTAGAAACTTCTTTTGAACTAATTATTCCTACTATTCCACACATGCTAATTTTTTCTTTTATAGTTATTTATTTCAATCTGTTCAGCTCTTGTTAATGCAAGTGCTTTTTTAGAAACTTTTTTTGTTATAACTGATCCAGCTCCAATTACACTTTTATTTTCAAGCCTCACTGGTGCAACCAAAGATGAATTTGATCCCACAAATACTTCATCCTTAATTATAGTTTTGCTTTTTTTTACTCCATCATAGTTACATGTAATTGTTCCTGCGCCTATATTTACTTTTTTTCCTAATTTAGAGTCTCCTATGTAAGAAAGATGGTTCAATTTTGAATTTTTTCCTATAATGCTTTTTTTAACTTCAACAAAATTTCCAACTTTTGATCCTGATTTAAGAACCGTACCAGGTCTTAATCTTGCGTATGGTCCAATATTTACATTATTTTCAATTACAACTCCCTCTAAATGAGAGAAGGATAAGACTCTCACATTGTTTCCTATCGTAACATTTTCTGACAAAACAACATACGGATCAATAGTCACATTTTTTCCTATTTTTGTGTTTTTGGAAAAAAATACTGTTTCAGGTGCTATCATTTTTACACCTTTTCTTATAAATTTTTTCCTCAAATTTTGTTGTTCATTTTCAATTTTTTTTTGTTTCATTTGATATTTATATATATTTGGGTATTAGTTTAATTAATTCACAATATATTTCTTAATAATTCTTTTATATGGCACAAAAACTAACAATTCTTTTTGATCTTGATGGGACATTGATTGATACCGCTCCTGATTTAATACGCGCTCATAATCATGTAATGAAAAAATTTGGATATCCAACTAAAACTTTAGGTGAATTAAAAAATGCTGTTGGTAAAGGTGCTAAGGCTATGATGGCTAAAGCTAATGGTCAGTGGAAATGGTTTGATGAAAAAATCCAAAATGAAATGACAGATGAGTTTCTATCCTTTTATGGGAAAAACATTTACCAAGACAGCAAATTGATAAATGGAGTAAAGGAATTCTTAATCTGGTGTAAAAATGAAAACATTTCTATGGCTGTATGTACTAATAAAACTGAACATTTGGCTGTTGATCTTTTAAAAAAAATTGGAATTTACGATTATTTTGAATATGTTGCTGGATATAATACTTTTGACTACTGCAAGCCTGACCCTAGACATTTAACGACGACGATTGAAATTTTAAATGGAAAAATAAATAAATCACTAATGATCGGCGATAGTGAAACAGATGCTAATGCAGCTAAAGCTGCAGATATCCCAATAATTTTACTAAAATATGGATATACAGAAAAGAAATCTAATGAAATTTATCATAATCACTTGATAAAAGACTTTGTTGGAATTGAAAAAATTATAGTTGAATATCTTTAATATTGATAAATTTATTTTAACTATTAAAACAAAATCATAGGTAAGGAGTTATTTTGTTGTTAAACATCGTTAAAGTATACCCGTCAAAAATCAGTCTTCCAAAGAAGAAACAACTAGCATGGAAAATAGCAGTGATAGCTAGCGACAATGCAAAATTGAATAATGAATCAATCGAAATGGTTATCAATAGAATCATTGATAATGCATCTGTAGCAATTGCTTCATTAAATAGAAAACCAGTTGTATCAGCAAGAGAAATGGCCAAAGCGCATTTAAGAAAATCAGGATCAACCATTTTTGGAATTAATTCTAAATTAAAGTTTGATGCTGAATGGGCAGCTTGGGCAAATGGGACGGCTGTTAGAGAATTAGATTTCCACGATACTTTTTTAGCTGCAGATTATAGTCATCCTGGTGACAATATTCCTCCAATATTAGCAGTTGGGGAAAAACTTAAAAAAAGTGGATTAGACCTTTTGAGAGGAATTATTACTGCATACGAGGTTCAAGTTAATTTAGTAAAAGGAATTTGCTTACACAAACATAAAATTGATCATATTGCTCATTTAGGACCGAGTGTTGCTGCAGGAATAGGCTCAATGTTAAAACTAAATACTGAAACCATTTATCAAGCCGTACAACAAGCTCTTCATGTTAGTATTTCAACTCGTCAATCTAGAAAAGGCGAAATTTCAAGTTGGAAAGCTTACGCGCCAGCTCATGCAGGTAAATTAGCAATTGAAGCAGTTGATAGAGCTATGAGAGGTGAAGGTGCTCCTAGTCCTATTTATGAGGGAGAGGACAGCGTTATTGCAAGAATATTAGATGGAAAAAAAGCAAAATATAATGTTCCATTACCAAAAAAAAATGAACCTAAAAAAGCAATTTTAGAAACTTACACAAAAGAGTATTCTGCCGAATATCAGGCCCAGGCTTTAATTGATATTGGTAAAAAATTAAATAAAAAAGTTTCAGATTTAAGAGATATAAAAAAAATTGATATTTATACAAGTCACCATACACATTATGTTATTGGTACTGGTGCCAATGATCCACAAAAAATGGATCCAAATGCTTCTAGAGAAACTTTAGACCATTCTATTATGTATATATTTGCTGTAGCTCTAGAAGATGCAGACTGGCATCACGTGAAATCGTACACAAAATCAAGAGCTAATAAAAAAAGTACTATTAAAATATGGAAATCTATAAAAACTCATGAAGATAAAAAGTGGACTAAAAAATATCATCATCCAGACCCAAAAAAGAAATCATTTGGCGCAAAAGTTGTTATTACTTTAAATAATGGTAAAAAAATTTCTGAGGAGCTTGAGAGAGCTGATGCACATCCATATGGAGCAAGACCTTTTGAAAGAAATGACTATATCAAGAAATTTTTAACCTTAACTGATAAAATATTATCTAAAAAAGAAAGTGATAGATTTATAAAAACTGTACAAAATTTAAAAAAATTAAAAAAGGGAGACCTTTATAAATTGAATATCGAAGTATATAGAAAATATTTAAAGAAAAATAATAAAAGTGGGATTTTTTAAATGCATTTTGTTGAGAAAGATTTAAAACAAAAAAGAATTGATCTGGATACAAAACTTAAATCCAATAAAATTCTTAGAGTACCTGGTGCATACAACCCACTAACAGCTAAATTAATTGAAGAAATCGGCTATGATGCAGTCTATGTATCTGGTGGTGTAATGGCTAATGATTTGGGCTTTCCAGACATTGGTTTAACAACCCTTCAAGATGTTAGTACAAGATCATATTTAATTTCAAGAGTAACAAATCTTCCAACAATTGTTGATATAGATACTGGATTTAAATCCTGCAAAGAAACAATTGAAACATTTGAAGAATTTGGAGTTGCTGCTGTTCATTTAGAGGATCAAATAGAACAAAAAAGATGTGGTCATTTAGACAATAAGGAACTTATCTCTACAGAAAAGATGATTGATAAAATAAAAGAGTGCGTAAATGCTAGAATAGATAAAAATTTTAAAATCATAGCTAGATCAGATGCAAAAAGTGTTGAAGGAATTGATAGTATGATTGATAGGTGCAAAGCATATGTTGATGCAGGTGCTGAAGTAATATTTCCAGAAGCTTTAAAAGATGAAAAAGAGTTTGAATTAGTTAGAAAATCTCTTGATTGTTATCTTTTAGCTAATATGACAGAATTTGGAAAATCAAAATTACTCAATTATAAACAACTTGAAGACTTGGGATACAATATTGTTATTTATCCAGTTTCTACTCAAAGATTAGCAATGAAAAA
>CACBBR010000024.1 GCA_902537555.1 uncultured Pelagibacteraceae bacterium | reverse complement strand
CAACTATTATTTTATATTTGGTTTTTAGTTCTTTTAATTTTGTCTTAGTAAAAATTAAATCCAAAGTTCTTGGATAGGGATCAGAAATTACAATAGGTTTAATCATATCTTTGCTCTATCTAATTATTTTTCTTATATCAATATTTGTAAACTTTTTTGGTTTAACACAGTCAGTATTTATTGATTGATTAACACCAGACTTAGAAGCTTTCATAATTGAAGTAATTATATCAAGGACATGCAAAGAAATTTCACCATTGCATAAATGTTTCCTTTTTTTTTCGATTGAATAAGCCATTTCTGAAAGTCCTGCACCTCTATAGTTTGCATTAGTTGGAGCTTCATTTGCTCTTGAACTTTGTGTTCTTATATTAATTTTACCTAAATGCATTTTTGTAGTTTTAAATTCTTTCCAATTATCTCCAAGTTTTTTGCATGTGAATACTGATCCTCCAAACATATTTGGATCAGGGACAATCATTGAACCTTTTTCACCATATAGCTCAATATGATTTCTTTGATGAGCAATGACATCAAAAGATAACGTCAATCTAATTACTGTGTTATTTTTAAAGGTGATTGTAGATAGATAAGTTGTTGGGCAATTAACTTTAAATTTTCTACCTTTTTTTGGCCCAATTCCAATTGTTCTATATTTTGAACCATTTATTATTCTCCCACTAACTTTCTTTGCAGGCCCTAAAAGGTTTACTAAAGCTGTAATGTAATATGGTCCCATATCAATTACAGGACCTCCTTCAAGTTTTGCAAACCATGGTTCTGGATTGGGGTGATATGATTGAATTCCAGGAAAGGCAAAAACAGCATTACCTAATTTTATTTTTCCAATTATATTTTTTTCAACTAGCTCTTTTGATTTTTGAATTCCACCTCCTAAAAATGTATCTGGTGCATTACCAAGATATAACTTTTTCCTTCTAGAAATTTTTAAAAGTTCTTTTCCATCCTTTAAATTAATTGCCAATGGTTTCTCTGAGTAAACATGTTTACCATTTAATAAAGCTTTCTTTGAAATTTCGTAATGAGCTTTTGGGATAGTTAAATTTAAAATAATTTCTACTTCTTGATCTTTTAGAATTTCATTTACACTTAAAAATTTGATTCCATACTCTTTAGAACATTTTCTTGCAGCTTTTAAATTAATATCTGCGCATTTAATTATTTTGATATTATTAAAATATTTCTCTGCTCTAAAATAAGTTTCTGCAATATGTCCACAACCAATAAGACCAACTTTGAAAACTTTATTCATATAAGGAAATCAGACACCTTGTCTTTGTTTTGCTTTACCTTCTTTATGAAGTTTTAAAGCTTCCTCATTTTCTTTCGTTGTTGGTATTTCAAGCGTAGGACTTTCCCAGTAAGCTGAACCTTCAAGCCATTCGTAACTATGAGTTTTTATTGATATTACATATGTTACATCTGATTTTTTAGCTCTTTTAAATGCTTCCTCTAATTCTGAAATAGTGGAAACATGTTCAGATTTTGCACCCATGCTAGCTGCGTGTTGAGCAAAATTTACTTCTTTAAAATTTTGAATATTAGATGAATTAAATAAGCAATTAAATTCTTTTCCACCCTTAAACAATTGAAGTCTATTTATAACTGCATGACCTCCATTATCACAAACAATTATTATTAATTTGTTATTTGTTAAAACTGAAGAATAGATGTCTGAATTGTTAAGCAAATAAGAACCATCTCCCACAAAAGCTATTACATCTTTGTCAGGATTTGCCATCTTAATTCCCAGCGCACCAGAAATTTCATAACTCATGCAACTAAAACCCCATTCAGTTTCATGCGTATTTAGCTCTTTTGGTCTCCAGACTTGGACTACCTCACCAACCAATCCACCAGCAGCAGTAACTGCTATATCTGTTGGATCTGAATTTCGATAAATTGCCCCTACGGCGTGTGCATAGTTTGGTGTTTCTTGGTTTGTAGGACCGCTTTCTTTGTCAACATACTCATTCCAAGATTTAAGTTCGTCTTGTGATTTTTTATGCCAACTGTCAGGGGATTTCCAATTTCCTAAAGAATTTGACAACTCTGATAAACAAACTTTAGCATCTCCAATAACTGCCTCGGCTAAATGTTTGTTTGCATCATGTCTTGCAATATTAATTGAAACCAATTTAAATTCAGGGTTTTCAAAATTAGCCCACGAACCTGTTGTAAAATCTGCCAATTTCGTACCAACACAAATAGCTAAATCAGTTTCTTTTGCTAAGTTATTTGCGGCTCTACCACCAAGGCCTCCTATTGGTCCAAGAAAATGAGAATGATCTCTTTTCATTGTTGAGTATCCCATCACTGTTTGTGTAACTGGTATGTTATGTTTTATGGCAAAACTTCCTAATTCATCCATTGCATCTGAATAGAAAACACCTCCCCCAGAAATAATAATTGGTTTTTTTGATTTTTTAATTTTTTCCATTGCTTGTTTAATTTGAAAATCATCTGGTTTCGGTCGTCTTATATTATGTATTCTTTCTTTAAAAAATTCCTCTGGATAATCAAATATTTCTCCTTGCACGTCTTGACATAAAGATAAACACGCTGGACCAGTATCTGCAGGATCAAGCATTGTTTGAATTGCTTGTGGAAGAGATTGTATTATTTGTTCAGGTCTTGTAATTCTATCAAAATATTTTGTAACTGGTTTAAATGAGTCGTTTGCTGTCATTCCTGGATTTGAAAAATGCTCTACTTGCTGTAGTACAGGATCTGGCATTCTATTCGCATAAGTATCTCCAGGTAAAAATAAAATAGGCAATCTATTACTCATCGCTACTGCAGACGCAGTGACTAAATTTGTAGATCCAGGCCCAACAGAACTTGTTGCAATAAAAATTTGTTTTCTTCTTTTAGCTCTTGCAAAAGCAATGCCTGTTAAAGCCATATTTTGTTCATGGTGCCCTCTATAAGTTGGAAGTTTATCCTTATTTTCTTCTAATGCTTGACCTATGCACGCAACATTCCCATGACCAAAAATACCAAATGCCCCTGGAAATAAAGGCTCAACTTTACCATCTATATAGATTTTTTGAGCTATTAGATGTTTAACTAAAGCATGAGCGCAAGTAAGCTTTATTTTTTTCATTTTTCTAGTTATATTCTCCTCAAAAATTCAACTAATAAACCATAAAATAAAAATTATGTATAGCAAATTTGGACAATTCATTGATGGTAAATGGCAACCATCTCAAAATAATGAAACTTACGATGTGTTAAATCCGGCAACTGAAGAAATAATTGGCAAAGCATCAAAAGCTGGTGAAGAAGATGTAAATAAAGCTCTTAAGTCAGCTGAAAAAGGTCTTGAAGTTTGGAGAAATACTCCACCTTGGCAAAGATCAAAAATTATAAGAAAAATTGCAGATCTTATGAGAGAGAGAACTGATGTACTAGCTAAATGGCTTACATTAGAAGTTGGAAAACCTTTGTCAGAAGCAAAAGGAGAAGTAGGAGGAGCAGCAGATATTTTTGAATGGAATTCTGAAGAAACAAAAAGGATATACGGTCAGATAGTTGAAAGCAGATTTGAACACACAAGAATGTATGTCAAATACGAGCCTGTTGGTGTTGTTGCAGGATTAATACCATGGAATTTTCCAATAGTTTTATCTTCTAGAAAAATTTCTACTGCTTTAGCAGCTGGTTGCTCAGTTATATGCAAACCAGATGTCATTACTCCAGGAAGTGTAATGGAGTTAATGAATATTATAAATGATGCAGGAGTTCCTCCAGGTGTTGTAAATTTATTATCGGGTGATCCAGCACAAATTTCATCACAACTTATATCTTCTGATATAGTAAAAAAAGTTTCTATTACTGGATCGACTAGAGTAGGTAAACTTATTTTAAAACAAGCTGCTGAAAAAGTTCAAAGAGTAACAATGGAATTAAGTGGTCACTCTCCTTTTATAGTATTTGATGATGTAGATATAAACAAAGTTACAGATATGGCAATAACAGCAAAATTCAGAAATAACGGCCAAGTTTGTATATCACCAGCAAGATTTTATATCCATGAAAAGAAAAAAGATGAGTTTGCAAAAACATTAGTTGAAAAAGTTTCTAAACTTAAAATTGGTAATGGAATGGATGAGGATACAATATTAGGTCCATTAACAACAGAAAAAAGATTGAATGAAATAGAAACCTTAGTCGAGAAAACAAAAAAAGAAGGAGCAACTGTTTTATGTGGTGGAAAGAGACCATCAGGTTTTAATAAAGGATATTTTTATGAACCTACTATTTTTGACAATGTTCAAGATAACTTTACAATTGCAAAAGAAGAACCTTTTGGACCATTAGTTCCACTACTTACGTTTAAAGATACAGATGAAGTTGTTAAAAGAGCTAACGACAATGACTTAGGTTTGGCAAGCTATATTTATACAAATTCTTTAGAAAAAGCTCACAAAGTTTCAGAAAAAATGGAAACTGGAACATGTGCAGTAAATCATCCTACTATTGCGTTTGCAGAAGTTCCTTTTGGAGGTATCAAACAGACAGGTTATGGCAGAGAGGGTGGATCAATGGCTATCAAGGATTATTTAAATATTAAATATACTCATTTTGGTCTTAATTATTAATGAGAAAAAATAAAGTTAAACAAATGATGGCTGAAGGAAAGCCAGTTGTTAATGGCTGGTTACAAATACCTAGCACAGTATCTGCAGAAGTTATGGCGCATCAAGGTTGGGACTCCCTTACTGTAGATATGCAACATGGACTTGTTGATTACACAAACGCACTTCCAATGCTTCAAACAATTTCTTCAACTGATGTAACGCCTCTAGCAAGAGTAAATTGGAATGAACCAGGACAAATAATGAAAATTTTAGACGCTGGTTGTTATGGAATAATTTGCCCCATGGTAAGCAATAAAGAAGAGGCAGAAAGATTTGTACAAGCATGCATGTATCCTCCAAGAGGATATAGAAGTTTTGGTCCAGTTAGAGGATTAATTTATGGTGGGGCTGATTACGCTAATCATGCAAATGATGAAATTTTAAAATTAGCTATGATTGAAACAAAGGAGTCATTAGATAAATTAGATGAGATTATGTCTACTGACGGTGTGGATGGGATATATATTGGTCCAGCTGACTTAAGTTTAGCAATTGGAGAAAAGCCTGGCTTTGACAGAGCAGAGGACACAAAAGCGTATTCAGAAATATTAAGAATATTGGAGCATGCCAAAAAGCATAATATCTTTGCAGGAATACATAATGGAACAACTGAGTATGCTCAAAAAATGATTAATAAAGGTTTTAATTTTGTGACTATAGGAGCTGATCAAAGAGCAATGAGCGCTGGTGCTAAAGCGATTGTAGAAAAAATGAAGGGCTCAATAAATAAAAAAGAATCTGAAACTTATTAATCTAGTTTTTCAAGAAATAGTTCAAACTCTTTTTGATTTAAATTTATAGATTGTTTCTTTCCAGGAAATTTATTTGACATAGAATCTTTTTTAAATGCTTTAAGCGCTTTTACTCTCTCTTGTTTAATTTGATTTTTTAATTTTATTAAGTTTCCATAAGCTTTTGAATGTCTCGGTGGATTTTCAGTATCTCCACAAATATCTTCCATAAATAAATACATTACATCAGCAAACTTTCCTGAGCCGAGTGATACTGTAACTATATTTGTTCTTTTAGAAATTTCTCCCATTACATTTTCGGGAATTACTTCACATTCAGCTGAAAATGCTCCTGCATTCTCTAATCTTTTGAATTTTAAATACAAATCATGTGCTTCATTACTATTTTTTCCAACTGCTCTTAAACCTCCTATCCATGTAGATTTTCTTGGTACTAAACCTAAATGTCCCATAACTGGAACATCTTCATTTGCAAGCATTTCAACAATTTTCATACTTCTAGGTGTCATTACTGCATCAGCTCCATTCTCTAAAGCCTCAAAAGCACCTCTCAATATGTCATCTGATGTTACAAATTTATTAAGTACTAATGCTGCAGTTAAAAATAAATTTTTAGAACCCTCTCTAGCTTTTTTAACATTAAATGCATTTGATATAATCATATCAAACCCAGCCTGCTCAGCTGCATGTGCTTCTTCAACAGTATTCGCTGTAACTTGGGTAAATTTTTTTTTTCCTTTAGAATTTTTTAAATCACCAACTGTTAAAGTTCTGCTTGCAGGTTTTGCTGCCCATGTATAGATTTTTTTCATTTTATTCCTTTATATAGTTGATCTCTTCTATCAATGAACTCCTCAAATGTTTTTATAGTAATTACTGAGGGAAGAATAAAAATTGACCTTTTATCTTTTATATTTCTAATAATTCTAAAATAACCTTTTTTAATTGCAGTATCGATATAAACATTTGAAGTTAGGTAAGATTTTTCAATCACTTTTAAAAGCTGATTTTTTGTAATTGATTGGTTTTTAAAATAAGCCAACATTACTGCGTGCAACATTATCCAGTGTTGAGGCGTTAATGAAAACCAGTTAAGTAAATCATTTTTTAACCTACCGGTGAAGTCTCCAAGAGAAACTTCGGCCATTTGAATTCTTTTTTTTGTTGATTTAGAAAGTTTTTTTTGCTCTTCAAAATGCTTTGGATACTTAAATTGCCTCTTCATCTAATTAATTTTATATAATTGATCTTTCTATTCAATCTTATTTTTATTAGCTAATTCTTTATATATATTATTTACTCTGTGAACTTCACTTGCAGTATTAAAATATCCTACATATTCTATTTCATCTGGGGTTACATCAAAATGGTAATGACCTGCATATTTTTTATTTTCATAAGAATGAAAATGGGTATGTTCTCCAGACTCTCTTAAATTAAGTTCTCCACCAGTTGGATCTCCAGTCCACAAAACAGAATAACATTGCAATTCAGGACCAACAGGTTCATAAAATTGCAGGAAGTCTTTTGTACATTTCATTAATTTTGGATCATAATAATCGTGTTTGATATCTTTATAATCGGGTTGTACATGTGATCGTATTTTTCCATTCAAAACTCTAAAAACGCCAGCTAGAGCTATGTGATTGTTATCAGAAATATTTAAATTTTCTGACAATGATTGTCTTATTGATTGAGGTAATGATCCTTGGTTTCCAATTCTTTTTTTAATATTAATTCTTATTACTCTTCCTTGTTTTCCATCGCTATAGTAGATGTTGCCAAGTCCCCCATGTTTTTTTGCCTTATAATCTTTAACTATACATTCTTTATTTTTTCCAACCATTGCAATGATAGATTTAGATTCTTCAGTAATTAAATTCTCATTTATAATTAATTCTCCACAATGTCCTTCCAAACACGACATAGCTCCAGAGCCTGCTCCAAGAGCATAGGATTTTGCAGAATTTATTCTTTTTGAAATCTCTTGATAATCAAATTCAGTACCGATGTAATTTTTATCATGCATATAGGGCTCTCCTCCTACATCGATTATTTTTTGATTACCACTAATACCTACAGATGGACAATCCCATTTTCTAAGATTTGGACACTCAACTACATCAACTTCAACATTTTTGTAATTATTAGCAAGTCC
>CACBBR010000023.1 GCA_902537555.1 uncultured Pelagibacteraceae bacterium | reverse complement strand
TTTTTAAGAAAAGAACAAGCTCTATTAAGAAAAGAGCAAGCAGAAAGGCAAAAGAAATTTTTACAAGAGTTAAGAATACAAAAACAGATCGAAAAGTTCCGAATTAGAGAGGTTAAGGAGCTTGAAAAATTAGAAAGAATGTCTCTTAGAGAAAAAAGAGAAGATTATGGAGAATTACAACAGAGAATTGAAAGTTTAAAAAATAAATATAGATTAATTAGAGATCAAAAAATTAGAGAAAGAGTCGAAGCTCTTGGAGTGAAAACTGATCAAGATGACGATAGATCAGCCCTACTTCAAAAAGAAAGGGAATACAACTTAGCAAGACAAAAAATTGAGTTTGCTTTAGAAAGTTTTTATAGAAGTGCTAACAGCTTAGTTTTTCAATTAAACAAAAGATATATTACAAGGCATATGTCTATATTTAGATGTATAGACAAAAGATTTGAGACTGGAGAAATATTTATAAAATGGGACGAGTCGTCAGACGAAGAATGGTTAATTTTAATATATATTAAGGATAATTCGCCAGATAAAGGAATTATAATAGAAGATAAAACAAATGATGAAAAAAAATATGTCTTATGAGTTCAAACCTAATGAAATATTTAAAGCATCAGATTTGATGGTGGACTCACTTACTCAATTAATTTCGAAGAAAAGGCAAAAACTAAAGCAAAATTAACCTTTTATTCATTCACGTAAACAGAAACACCTCTAGAATTGATATCTACATCAAATTTTTTATGTAGAGGTGGAAATGCTCTTTGTGAACAATCAAGTCTATCGCATGTTCTACATGATACGCCTATAGGCAGCTCAGATTTTTTATCAGTCAAATCTAAATTTTCAGTATAAACAAATTCTTTTGCATATTTTGCCTCACATCCAAGACCTATAGATAGCATACTTTTCTTCTGCCCATATCTTCCAACACCTTTTTCTACTGTCTTAGCTATACAAACGTATTTTTCTCCATTAGTCATTTTACTCACTGCTGCTTGAATTACGCCAGGTCTTGAAAAAGCTGAGTAAACATTCCATCTCGGACAAGCACCACCATATCTTGGTATTTCAATACCCGATAATGAAAATCTCTTTGAGATATTTCCTGCAACATCTACTCTTAAAAAATGAAAAGGTATTCCAGGAAGTTTGGGATCTTGTAAACATGTTACCCTATGTGCAACTTGTTCAAAAGATGTTGCAAATGTATTTTGTAAAAGTTCAAGATCATATTTCAATTCTTTACACTCTTTATGAAAAAGAGAGTAGGGCATTAATATTGCTGCCCCACAATAATTTAAAAGAGCAACCCTAGTTAATTTTTTAGACTCGGTTGTTGGAAAACTAAATGTTGATAGATATTCATCAATTTCTGTTGATGCTCCTTCTTGAGAAATTTGTGCTGCAGCAAAAAGTTTTTTTGTTTCAAGAGAAAGATAATCAGACAATAATAATTCTTTATCTTTTACTTTATATATTTTTGAAAATGGTTTTCCTTCTTTTGGAATTACATCTTTTACTGTTATGCCATACTCAGTTTTTAGAAAATCACAAAGAGCTATATATCTTGTTCTATTATTTTGTTTAACCTTATCAAAGATTTTATTTGCAAAATCTTCTAATTTTGGAAAAAAGTTTTTATTTTCTTGTAAAAAATCAGAAATTACTTCTCCAGGGAATGCATTTTTTCTTCCATCAATAATTTTACCTGAAATATTTTCTAGTTTATTAAAAATTTCATGATCTTTTTGTTTAAAGTTATCGCCAAGCTTGATTAAAGCTTTAGCAATTTTTGGATTTGTATTAACCAAATCTTTTACTTCTGGTCCTAAGATATCTAGATCTTCAAAAAGTTCATCACCTAACAACTCGGATATGTTGTTCTCTAGATTAATATCTGTCTTACTTGTTAAATCTGAAAGTTCAATTTTAAGTTTATCACAAACCCTTAACAGCAAATCACCATCAATTTTCCTTTTTCCACTTTCGATTAGATTTAAATAACTTGGAGAGATAGACATTTCCTCAGCTAGTTTGTTAGCTTGGATACCCAACTGTCTTCTAAAAGCTTTGATTTTTGGACCGATTTTAGTATCAATTTGACTCATTTTACTATTTGTAAATTTTGTAAATTTAAATTTACACAAAATTATTCGATTTTACAAGAAAAATCTAATTAATTGTAGATTTTGTAAATATTGTAAATTATAAAGTTTACATGGAAAAAAACAAAATCAATAATATAGAAAATAACTACCAAATTACTAATAAAGAAGAGCATTCTGAACATAAATCTAAAGGTATCTACATTAGAGATGATCATTGCGATTGGGGATCAAGCGGAATGAATGAATTTACTGAAGAATATAGCTCAAATTAAAAATTACTAATTTCTAGTCATTTATTCAAAAAGAGAGAGAGGATTAAGTGTCAGCTGAAAATATTTCATACCATTTACAAAGGTTCGCAGGTATTAAAAGAGATTACACTCCCGAGGAAGTTGAAAGATTAAGAGGATCAATTAAAATTGAATATTCAATGTGCAAAATGCAGTCCCAAAAGCTTTGGAGACTTTTAAATACAGAAGCATATGTTAACACTTTAGGTTCACTTTCTGGAAACCATGCGGTTCAACATGCAAAAGCTGGTTTAAAAGCAATTTATCTGAGTGGTTGGCAGGTAGCAGCTGATGCCAACAGTGCTGGTGAAATGTACCCTGATCAATCATTATATCCATATGATAGTGCGCCAAAATTAGTTGAGACTATGAACAATTCATTAATAAGAGCTGATCAAATTCAACATATGGAAATGATAGATGGAGACATGGATAAAAGTAAAAGAACTGATTACATGTTACCGATAATAGCCGATGGAGAAGCTGGATTCGGTGGTCCATTAAATGTATTCGAATTAACAAAAAAATTTATTAGAGCAGGTGCTGCCGGTGTTCATTTTGAAGATCAATTAGCGAGTGAAAAAAAGTGCGGTCACATGGGTGGTAAAGTTTTGGTTCCAAGCGGAACTATGGTTAGAAACCTTAAAGCAGCAAGATTAGCAGCAGATATTGCAGATGTCCCTCTCATCATTCTTGCAAGAACTGATGCTAATGCTGCTAAGCTAATCACTAATGATTTTGATGAAAATGATAAACCCTTTTTAACTGGTGAAAGATCTCCAGAAGGTTTCTTCTATGTAAAAGATGGAATAGAGCAAGCAATCTCTAGAGGTCTTGCTTATGCACCATATGCAGATTTAATATGGTGTGAAACAGCAACACCAAATTTAGAGGAAGCAAAGAAATTTGCTGATGCTATCCACGAAAAATATCCTGGTAAGATGTTAGCTTATAATTGTTCGCCATCATTTAATTGGAAGAAACACTTGTCAGATGAGGAAATTGGATCGTTCCAAAGAAAAATTGGAGAAATGGGTTACAAATTCCAATTCATCACACTTGCTGGTTTTCATACACAAAATATTGCAATATTTGAGTTAGCAGAAAAATACAAAAAGGAAGGAATGACTGCATACTCTAAAATTCAACAGCATGAATTTGCAAGAGAAAAAGATGGATATACAAGTGTGAAACACCAAAGAGAAGTAGGTACATCTTATTTTGATGCAGTTTCAAATACAATTAGCTCAGGAAAGAGTTCAACCACAGCAATGGAAGGGTCAACAGAGTCAGAACAATTTTAAATGAAGGTATAATGTTTACTAGCGCTCTTCTTTTAATAGTAAGCTATCTTTTATTTAAATATACAGTCCAATGGATACAGTATTACAATCAAATTGATCCCAGAATGCCAGACTCTATTTGGCGCTACACTTGCGACTATAAAGTAATAGGTATAAGAGATATTTGTGACTTAGATGACAAGCCATTTGTGAGGCAAAGAAGGAAAAGAGATAAAATTGTTACTATAATGTACTTTATAGTAGTTCTCGCCTTCATATTCTCTATGTATTTTATGGCTAGTTTATTAGGATTAATTCTTTAATTTTTGTATTTGGCTCCAAGCAGAATTAACTGCTCTCATTTTAGCTTTACTTTCATCTAAAACCTCTTGAGGTACACCTTTGCTTATTAATAAATCTGGATGATGCTCTTTACTAAGCTTTAGATAACGTTTTCTAATTGTGTCTAATGAGTCGTCAGGTTTGCTTTCTAATACAATGTAAGGATTAAGTTTGTCTGATGATTTTCTACTCTCCTTTATTCCATTTATTTGAATATCATTTAATCCAAATATTCTTGCTATATCCTCAATCATTTCTAATTCTTTTCCACTTACATGTCCGTCTGACTCAGCAATATAAAACAAAGTGTTTATTACTTCCTCCAGAATATTTAAATTACCTTTGTAGACTTCAGCAATTTGTCTTGCGTATGGCTCATAACCTGTACTTTCTTCTTTGGCCTTATTAAAAATTTTTCCAACTTGATCTAATTCACTGTCAGGTATTTTTAATTTATCTTTAACTGCAATTAATTCCTCACGACTAACCTGTCCATCTACTTTACTTAGCTTAGCTGATAAAACAATTAAAGAAAGTGCAAAAATTTGTTGTGGTTGTGCAAATGATCTAAATCCTTCCCCGGATTTTGATCTTGACATTTTTCCACCTATTAAAGATCCCAAAAGCATTCCAAATGGTCCCCCAAGTGAAAAACCTATCATTCCACCAATTAAACTTCCCCAAATAGCCATTACTCAAAACTCCTTAATCTATATTCCCAGTTTCCCATTTTATTATAAGTTACTTTTAAAATTAAATTATTTTTTGGATTATACCATACATTAAATTCAAATTGCTTGTCTTCATCAAGGCTTTCATCATTCGATTTAATATTGAAATGTTCACTTAAATATTCTTTATTATTTATAATAATATTTTCAGTACCAATTAAATTTACAGTTTGTTTTTTTATACTTCCAGATAAAGGACTAATATGTTTATTAGCTCTAAAAATTTTATGGTTCCACCAATTACCAATAGTACAATCTACATCAGCCTCTCCCTTATATGATGAACCATCAATAACGAATTTATTTTTTGCCTTATGATATTTTAAATTTACATATTTTTCTTTATCATTTTGGAATGTAGTTGATTTAAAAAAAATCAGTTTATCATTTTCATATTTTTCAATTGATTCGGATAATATTGAAAAAACTTTTACTCCAAATAATTCTACTTTAAAATTGGTATAATTTTTTACTACAAATAAATCCTCATCAAATTCAAAAAAGTAGCTAGTACTACCTATAACCTCATTATTTCTCAGAACATCCATCTCAATTTTTTTTAAACCTTCATAGTGACTACTGTGAGCAATAGCCTTTGAGGAATAAATGAAAATTATTATTATCAATACAAAATGTTTCATTTTCATAGATTTTAGTTCAAGAAAGTATAAATAATAGTTAATTATATGTTCCTTACTATCAAAAAAATCCCAAAAGTCTCATGGAGTTCTGAAGAAACCTTTAATCTAAAACCAAGATTATCAACATTATTTTTTCTTTGTTTTGGCCTGATATTGTTCGGTTTTGGTGAGGCATTAGTAGTTATTTCATTTCTTGGTAATTCTCCATGGACTGTAATGGCACAAGGAATTTCAATTAAATCAGGATTATCAATTGGTGTAGTCACTTTTATTGTAAGTGTCGTTGTTTTGTCTCTATGGTTCTTTTTAAAACAAAAGCCAGGCCTTGGAACCATATTTAATATTGTAATTATTGCAGTAATGTTAGATGTAACAATTGCATTAATTCCAACTCCTGAAACTTACATTATGAAATTATTAATGGCTGCACTTGGTGTAATGATAGTTGGAGTTGGGAGTGGAATTTATTTGATTGCAAATTTGGGACCAGGACCAAGAGATGGTTTAATGACTGGATTACAAAAAAAAACTAATTTACCAATTGCAGCTGTTAGAGCTTTTATAGAAATTTCAGTTGCATCAGTAGGTTGGTATTTAGGCGGAACTCTTGGAGTAGGGACTTTAATGTTTGCTTTCGGCATTGGTCCTTGTATAGCTCTAAGCTTATATTTAATTGATAAGATGATGAATTAAGTAATTAGATTATTTTTTTCACTTCTTTTTCTTTCGTGAGGATCGAGAATTGCTTTTCTTAGCCTACATGATTTTGGTGTAATTTCTAAAGCCTCATCTGTATTAAGCATACTTAATTGTTCAGCTATAGACATTTGTCGAACAGGAGTGAGAACTATATTTTCATCCGTTCCTTGTGTTCTCATATTTGTAAGTTTTTTACCTTTCAAAACATTTATTATCATATCACCTGGTTTTGGTGCTAAGCCCACTATCATTCCAGTATAAACAGGATCATTATGTGTAACAAACATCTCTCCTCTAGCTTGAAGGTTAAAAATTGAAAAAGCTACTGCCTTACCCTGATCCATAGAGATCAAAGCGCCATTTCTTCTTCCTTCCATATCGCCTTCAAATTTTCCGTAAGAATGGAAAATTCTGTTAATAACACCTGAGCCTTTGGTTAAAGTTAAAAATCTGTTTGTATAACCCATCAACCCTCTAGTTGGGGCATGAAAAATTAATCTTTTTTTATCTTTTCCAGTATCTTTAAGTTCAATTAATTTACCTTTTCTTCTATTCATAGAGTCTATGATTTTAGATGAATATTCTTCATCAATATCCATAGTGATTTCCTCAATTGGCTCTAATTTATTGGAATTGTTATCAGTTTTAAATAAAACTTTCGGTGGGCTTACTGTCATTTCAAAACCTTCTCGTCTCATTTGTGTTAACAAAATCTCAAGCATTAATTCTCCTCTTCCACTTATTTCAAATGCATCTTTATTAGAATTTTCAGAAAAAGTAATTCCAACATTATTTTGAGCTTCTAAAATTAATCGGTCTCTTATCTGCGTACTGGTTAATTTTTTACCCTCAGTCCCTGCCAATGGAGAACTATTAACTGTAATTTTAATAGACATTGTTGGTGGGTCAATTGGGATGGCCTTTATTGGTTCGTTTACCTCTAGGTCACAAATTGTGTCTGCTACATTTGCTTTTTCTAACCCTGCTATCACCACAATATCGCCAGCTTCCCCAATTTCGATTGGCACTTTTTTTGTTCCCTCATATCTAAAGATTTTTGTAAGTCTTCCTTCGTCTACTTTTTTACCATCTAAATTAATTGCTTTTATTTGTTGATTTGCTTTAGCAGTTCCCTGAGAAATTCTTCCTACAAGACTTCTTCCTAAAAAATTATCTGCATAAAGCAATGTTGATAGCATTGCAAAAGGTTTAGATCCGTCAAATTGAGATGGCTTTACATGTTCAAGCACCAAATCTAATAGAGGATTTAGATTTTCTCTAGGTCCATCAACATCTTTACTAGCCCAACCCGATCTCCCACTTGCATATAAAACTGGAAAATCCAACTGTTCCTCATTAGCGTCTAGACTGACAAATAAATCAAAAGTTTCATTTAAAACTTCATCAGCTCTTTGATCACTTTTATCTAATTTATTAATAACAACAATTGGCTTCAAACCTTGCTTTAAGGCTTTACTTAATACAAATTTTGTTTGTGGCATAACACCCTCTGCAGAGTCCACAAGTAATAATGCTCCATCTGCTAAATTTAAAACTCTTTCAACTTCTGCTGCAAAATCTCTGTGGCCAGGTGTATCGATAATATTTATTCTAGTGTCTTTCCAATTTATAGAAGTAGGTTTAGCTAAAATTGTAATTCCTCTTTCCTTTTCGAGCTCACCTGAGTCCATTACTCTCTCATCTACGACTTCGTTTTCTCTAAAAGATCCACTTTGCTTCATCAAATTATCAATTAAAGTTGTTTTTCCATGGTCTACATGCGCGATGATTGTTATATTTCTTATATTTTGATTCATAGTCCGATGTTCTTATACATCTAAACCTTAGATTGAAAACCAAAAAAAATTGATGAAATTTCACTTTAAAATAGAAAAAAAAATCAAAGTTTCATTGAATACAACCTTAAAAATTTATAACTTTATTTCATGTGGTTCGTCAGAAAAAGACTACATAAATTTGTTAAATTAAGTTTTCGACCACCCTGAAAAAAGATAATGTTAAAAATATAATGCGCAAAGTTTTATCATTACTGTTATTTTTTCTAATTTTATCAAATTCAACGAGCGTAAGCGCAAAAATTTCAAAAAAAGACTATATAGCTATATTTACAAAACATAACATTACAGAAAGAATTAAGATCCAACCGGTAGTAAATGCATGTATTGATAAATTTGGTAAAGAAAATCTCAAAATTATAAAAACAAACAATGGAGATGTATTAGATCATAAAAACGAGGAAGAATTTTTAGATTGCACGTATTCCAAAATTTTAAAGATAATCAGGCCAATTACAGGCATAAATAGTGTTCCAAAAAAAAAATTAGAAGAGTTTTTACTCAATAATGAAATCAAAATATCCCCGCTTGGTTTTCGACATAGTGAGCAAAAATTTGTTTTTGAGGAAAATGGATACACTCTTTTTCGAAAGGAAAGAGACGGTGTCGGAAGAGAATACAGAGCTGTAAAAACAGATGGTTGGAGATGGAGCAAAACTGGACAATTGAGAGTATTCATTGATGGAAAAAAAACAACTTGGAAAGTTTCAAAAGATTATTTGGCATTATCAATTAAATTTTCGTCCGAAAAAACAGAAAACTATTTTCTAAAATTTGAGGATAAAAAAATAGCTAAACAAAGAAGAGAGAATGAAAGAAAAAGAATTGCTGAAGAAAAAAGGATAGCCGAGGAGAAAAGAATTGCTGAAGAAAAAAGGATAGCCGAGGAG
>CACBBR010000022.1 GCA_902537555.1 uncultured Pelagibacteraceae bacterium | reverse complement strand
CATTATGATCATGTGGGAGGCAATAAAAAGCTCAAGAAATTATATAATGCTAAGGTTATAGGTTTTGATGAAGATAAACATAGGATACCTGAAATAGATATATCTTTAAAAAATGATGAAACATGGAAAGACGGTATATTTGAAGCAAAAGTTTTTCATATTCCAGGACATACTTTAGGACACATATGTTTCTACTTTTTTAAAGAAAATGCATTATTTTCTGGAGATACATTATTTTCATTAGGTTGTGGAAGAGTGTTTGAGGGAACTCATGAACAGATGTTTAATTCTTTGCAATTGTTAAAGAGTTTACCAGTTCAGACAGAAATTTATTGCGGGCATGAGTATACATTAAAAAATTCAGATTTTTGTCTAAAACACGATCCAAAAAATAAAGCTTTAATTTCTAAAATTGAGTTTATAAAAGATCAACTAGCCAAAGGTCAGCCAACCATACCATCGAAACTTGGAGAAGAGCTACAAACTAATATTTTTTTAAGATCAAAAAACGTTGAAAACTTTTCAAAATTGAGAGATTTAAAGGATAATTTCTAGCTTATTCAGCTTGACTAACATAAGGCCCTGACTATATTGCTGATAATTAAAAATTAGGATCATTAATGTCATATGCAGTTATACAAACAGGTGGAAAGCAGTATAAAGTAGCTGCAGGGGAAATCATTAAAGTTGAAAAACTACCTGATTCTAATCCAGATACTAAAGTAGAATTTAAAGAAATTTTAGCTTATGGAGATGATAAAAGTATTGAGTTGGGTGAACCAACTGTAAGTGGGGCTAAAGTTGAAGCAGAATTGTTAAAAAATGGTAAAGAAAGAACAGTTTTAATTTTTAAAAAAAGAAGAAGAAAAAATTCAAGACGAAAAAATGGACATAGACAGCAATTCTCGTTAGTAAGAATTAGTAAGATTTTTTCAAAAGATGGTAAAGTGCTATCTGAGGCTGAAAAAATGAAAAAAAAAGAAACTGCAGTTAAAGAGGCTAAAGAAGAAAAAATTGAGGCTTCAAAATAAATAGGTAAATTATGGCAACAAAAAAAGCAGGAGGATCATCAAGGAACGGAAGAGATAGTGCTGGTCGTAGATTGGGAGTAAAAAAGTATGGTGGTCAATTGGTAGTACCTGGAAATATAATTGTTAGACAAAGAGGTACTAAAATATTTCCTGGAGAAAATGTTGGAATGGGTAAAGACCATTCAATCTTTTCTGTTGTTAAAGGAAAAGTAATTTTTAAAAAAAGCAAGTCAGACAGAACTTACGTTTCAGTAAAGCCTAACTAATAAACAGATAATTAACATCTGTAAAATCATGAAATTTCTTGATCAAGTAAAGATATATGTAAAAGCTGGAGACGGTGGGTCAGGATCACCTAGCTTTAGAAGAGAAAAATTTATTGAATTTGGAGGTCCTGATGGAGGTGATGGAGGAAAAGGTGGTTCAGTAATTCTAATATCAGAAAGAAATTTAAACACACTAATTGATTTTAGATATCAACAACACTTTAAAGCTGAGAAAGGTAGAGATGGAAGTGGAAAAAATAAGACTGGAAGAAGTGGAGAAAATTTATATTTGAAAGTACCAATTGGGACTCAAGTATTTGAAGAAGATAATAAAACTTTGATTTATGATTTTAAAACAGAGAATGAGGAATTTGTTGCAGCAATTGGGGGCAAAGGAGGATTTGGAAATACAAGATTTAAATCTTCAACAAATAGAGCTCCAAAAAAATTTACTAAAGGAACAATTGGTGAAGAGTTTTGGATATGGCTTCAACTTAAAACAATTGCAGATATAGGAATTATTGGATTACCAAATGCAGGTAAATCAAGTTTATTAGCATCATTAACTAGTGCGACACCTAAAATAGCGAATTATAAATTTACAACTTTAAATCCCAATCTTGGGGTTGCAATGTATGACGATAAGGAAATAACCTTAGCGGATATTCCGGGATTAATTGAAGGCGCACATAAAGGAACAGGATTAGGTATAAAATTTTTAAAACATATAGAAAGATGTAAAGTGTTGTTACATCTTATAGATATATCAGAAAGTGATTTATCTCATTCATATATCCAAGTTAGAGATGAAATGAAAAAATACAGCTCAGAACTTACAAAAAAGCAGGAAATTATTGTATTTAATAAGATAGACCTAATTAATGAAAATGAAATAAATATAAAAATAAAAAACTTTGAAAAAATAATAAAGAAACCTACTTTTAGAATATCAACGCTCGATAAAAAATCTGTATCTGATATTAAATCAAAATTACTTAATTATGTATCTTAAAGACTCTAAGACAGTTGTTATTAAAATTGGATCATCTTTGTTAATTAATGACAAAAAAATTGTTAGAGAAAAGTGGTTGAAGAACTTTGCTAAAGATATTGAACATCTCAAAAAATTAAAAAAGAATATTATTTTAGTAAGCTCAGGAGCGATTGCTCTAGGCTGTAAAAAGTTAAAATTAAGTAAGAAAAAATTGAAACTTGATAAAAGCCAAGCTGTGGCTTCAATTGGACAAATTGAATTAATGAATCTGTTTAAAAAAACTTTTAATAAGTCAAAAATTAATCTGTCACAAATATTATTAACTCTTGAGGATACAGAAAAAAGACGGAGAGCAATAAATGCTAAAAGAACTTTTGAAAATTTGTTTGAACTTGGTTTTATACCAATAGTAAATGAAAATGATAGTATTGCTACCTCTGAGATTAAATATGGAGATAATGATAGGCTTGCATCTAGAGTTGCTCAGATATCAAGTGCAGACTGTTTGATTTTATTATCTGATGTAAATGGTCTTTACTCAAAAGATCCAAAATTAGATTATAAAGCCAAACTAATTCGTGAGATCAAAAATATTGACCAAAAAATAGAAAATCTTGCTTCACAAAAAACTGGGGAATTTGGATCTGGAGGAATGAAAACAAAGATTGATGCTGCTAAAATTTGTCAATTTTCAGGATGTCATATGGCTATAGCTAATGGTTTGATAAATAGACCAATACAAAAAATTTTGGTGAAAAACATATGTACTTGGTTCATACCTAAGATTTCAAAATTAGATGCTAGAAAAAAATGGATAATTAGTTCAATTTCTCCCAAGGGGAAAATAATAATTGATGAAGGTGCTTTATCAGCTTTGAATAATGGTAAAAGTTTGCTAGCTGCTGGTATTAAAGACGTACAAGGTAGTTTTGATAAGGGTGATCATATTAAGATCCTAAATTATAAAATGACTGAATTGGCTAGAGGCTTGAGTAGTTTTTCATCTGATGAAATTTTAAAAATTAAAGGGAAGCACTCCAATAAAATAAATGATATTTTAGGTTATGAATCAAAATCCGAGGTTATTCATAAAGATGATATGGTACTATTAAAATGAAGAAGTATTTAGAAAAGATTGGGTCAAATGCTAAGATTGCTTTTGAGAAAAAGATAAGCAATAAAAAAAAAAATAAAGTATTAAATTATTACACTCAACTAATTATAAAAAATCAAAGAAAAATTTTAAGCCAAAATGCTAAAGATATAAAAATTGCAAAATCCAAAAAACTAAAAGAAAATTTGATTAAAAGGCTTACTCTTGATCAAGATAAAATAAAATCAATAATTAAATCAATAAAAACTATTGCTAATTTTAAAGATCCAGTCGATTTAAATTTAGATACATGGAAAAGACCAAATGGATTAAAAATTAGAAAAGTATCAATTCCAATAGGCATTATTGGCGTAATTTACGAGAGTAGACCCAACGTAACGTCAGATGTTTCAACTCTTTGTTTTAAATCAGGAAATTGCGTTATATTAAGAGGAGGCTCCGAAGCTTATTTTAGTAATAAAATTTTAGCAGAACTTTTTAGGAAATCGTTAGAAAAAAATAAAATTGATAAAAATTTTGTACAATTTATTGAAATTAAAAATAGAAAGCTTGTTGATTACATGCTGTCAAAAATGTCGAAATTTATTGATGTCATTATTCCAAGAGGTGGAAAAAATCTTGTAAAAAAGGTACAAGATCTATCCACTGTGCCTGTAATAGGACACCTTGAAGGCATATGTCATACTTACATTGATAAAGATGCAAATCTTTCGATGGCAAAAAAAATTTTGGTTAATGCTAAATTACGAAATACAAGTATTTGTGGTGCTACAGAAACATTATTAATACATAAAAATAAAGCTAAAAATATTAATGAGATATTAACTGAATTAACAAAAAGAGAATGTTCTATCTATGCAGACAAAAAAATATTAAAAATATTTAAAGGAAATGCAAAATTAGCAAATAATAAGACTTGGTCTAAAGAGCACCTTTCATCAAAAATTTCTGTAAAGTTGGTAGACAGTATTAACGATGCTGTGAATCATATAAACAAGTATGGGACAATGCACACAGATGCTATAATTACAAATAACAGACTTTCTGCAAAGTATTTCATAAAAAATATTAAAAGTTCTATCGCTATTCATAATTCATCAACACAATATGCAGATGGAGGAGAATTCGGTTTTGGAGGTGAGGTTGGAATTTCAACAAATAAACTTCCACCAAGAGGTCCTGTGGGACTTAATCAGCTGGTAAGTTACAAATATGAAATATATGGCTCTGGACAAACAAGAAAATAAAAAAAAAATTGGTATTCTTGGTGGTTCTTTTGATCCTGCACACATAGGTCATATTAAAATTTCTAAAGAAGCAAAAAAAAAATTTGGTATTGATAAGATTATTTGGGCAATAACAAAAAAAAATCCTTTTAAAGGTATAAGTAGTATGAGTTTGGATAAAAGAATTAAATATGCCAAAAAAATTAATCAAAAAAATTTATTTATAAAAGTAAAATATTTTGAGGATAAAATTAAATCAAATAGAACTATCGATTTACTGCGATATATTAAAAAAAAAAATAAAAATACTGATATTTTTTTTATAATGGGAGCAGATAGTCTTATTAATTTTCATAAATGGAAGAATTCTGACTTAATTCCATCTATTTGTAAAATTCTCGTATTTGATAGAGATAGATATAAGAGAAAATCGTTAAAATCTGTGAGCTTCAAAAAGTTTAATAAAAAAAGGCTAAAATTTATTGAATTTAATAAAGTCAATATTTCATCTTCTAAATTAAGAAAAATTTGATACTCTTTTCATAATTAATGTACAAAATCTCTTCTCTTCATAAAGATGTAATCAATCTTTTAGACTCAAATAAAGCTTTAGATATAGTTTCAATAGACCTAGATGGAAAATCATCGATAGCTGATCAAATGATAATAGCAAGTGGTACATCTTCGAGACACATACAAGCATTATCTGAACAGGTGTATGAATACTTAAAAAAAAATGGCGTAACAAATTGTAAGATTGAAGGTAAAGATAGTAATGATTGGAAACTTGTTGATGGAATAGATCTTATAATTCATATTTTTAATCCCGAAAAAAGGAAATTTTATGAATTAGAAAAAATATGGTCAGAGTTAATACCTAAGGAAAAAGTAATTATATGATAAAAAAATTTAGTTTATATATTGTTTTATTATTATTTTTTTTTTTTCAAACAAATCTAGTTAGTTCATCAGAAAAAGATGACATTTACAAAAAAATAGATATTTTTTCAGAAGTTTTAGACAAAATTAATAAAGAATTTGTTGATGATGTAAATCAAAGCGAAGCAATGGATGCAGCTATCAATGGTGTTTTACAATCTTTAGATCCTTACTCGGCTTATATGACACCAGAGTTATATGAGAGTATGCAGACAGAAACAAGCGGTGAGTTTGGTGGATTAGGAATTGAAGTAAGTATGGAGGCTGGAGTAATAAAAGTAATAACACCAATGGATGGCTCTCCAGCAGCTGAAGCTGGAGTAAAAGCAGGTGATTACATTGTAAGAATAAATGAAATTCAAGTTCAAGGAAAATCATTAAGCGAGGCGGTTGACATTATGAGAGGGCCGGTGGGAACAGATATAGAAATAACTGTTCGAAGAAGAGGAGAAAGAAAAGCATTAATTTTTAATATAACGAGAGAAAAAATTAAAGTAGCGTCAGTTAAATCTGAAATTTTAGATAATCAAACTGGTTACATTAGACTTACTTCGTTTAATGAAAATAGTGGCGATCAAATAAAAGACAAAATTAAAGAATTCAAAAAAAATGAAAAAATTAATAACTATATTTTAGATTTAAGAAATAACCCTGGTGGATTACTTTCCCAAGCAATTAAAATTACAGATTTTTTTATTGATAGTGGAGAGATTGTATCAACTAAAAGTAAAAGAAAGTATGAGAGCCGAAAATTTTTTGCTAAGCAAGGCGATTTAATTGATGGGAATACTATTGTTGTTTTAATAAATTATGGTTCCGCATCTGCCTCTGAAATAGTAGCAGGAGCTCTTAAGGATCACAAAAGAGCAATAATAATTGGTGAAAATAGCTACGGTAAGGGCTCTGTTCAGTCAATCATTCCACTAAAAAACAAAGGAGCAATTAGACTAACTGTATCAAAGTATTATCTTCCGTCTGGAAAATCAATTTCTGAAATAGGTGTATCACCTGACATTGAAATAGCTGAGGATACTGATGACTTTAGACTTAATACAGATACTGACAATCAGCTTCAATTCGCACTTAAACTTCTTAACGGTTAAAATGAAGGACAAGTATAAAAATTTGCCACTCAGAAATGGTGTTGGAATTGTTGTTTTAAATAAAGAAAATAAAGTTTTTGTTGCAAAAAGAATAGATAATAAAAAAAACTTTTGGCAAATGCCACAAGGAGGAGTTGATAAAGGTGAGGACTTTTATGAGGCAGCTCTTAGAGAATTAGATGAGGAAACAAGTATTAAGTCAGTTAGTTTAATTAAAAAAATAGATGGTTTATTGACATACCATCTGCCAAATGAACTTTTAGGAATTATTTGGAAAGGTAAATTCAAAGGACAAGAACAGCAATGGTATATCATGAGATTTAATGGTGACGAAAAAGAAATTAATATTAAAACTAAACACCCAGAGTTTCTTGAATGGAAGTGGGTAGATATTGAAGAAATTACTAAACTAGTCGTAACATTTAAGCTTCATGTATATGAAAAAATTCAGAAGGAAATTAAAAAAATATTAGTTAATTGATTTTAACACTTCAATTTTCTGGTCTAATAAATATTTTTCTTGATCACTGATTTCAGATTTACTTAGTTCTTCTTCTGCTAATTTCTTAATTTCTAATATTTTTTCCTTGTCAATATCTTTTAAATCTAAAATAAGACTTGTGAGTATAGAAAGATTATTGTTTTTAAATTCAATTATACCATCATTCACATAGTAACTATCCTCTCCGGACTTAGAAAAAATTTTGATAATTCCTGGTTTTAAGAAAGATATAATAGAAATATGATCCTTTAAAATTCCAATTTCTCCCTCGAATGCAGGTACTACCACTTCAGTAACATCATCTTTAGATAAAAAAGACTTTTCAGGGTTTACTATTTCTAATGAATATTCCTCACTCATTATGCGGCAGCTTCTTTAGCTAAATCCTCTGCCTTTTGAATAGCCTCTTCAATGGTTCCAACCATATAGAATGCAGCTTCAGGTAAATGGTCATACTCACCTTTACAAATAGCATCAAATCCTTTAATCGTGGACTCTAAATCAACAAGCTTACCAGGTGAGCCAGTAAATACCTCTGCTACAAAGAATGGTTGAGACAGAAATCTTTGAATTTTTCTAGCTCTAGCTACAACTAATTTATCTTCCTCTGAAAGTTCATCCATACCTAAAATTGCAATTATATCTTGAAGTGATTTGTAGGTTTGTAAAACTTTTTGTACTTCTCTCGCAACTCTATAATGTTCTTCTCCAACTATTCTTGGGTCCAATATTCTTGAGGTTGAATCTAGTGGATCTACAGCTGGGTAAATTCCAATTTCTGCAATCTGTCTAGAAAGTACTGTAGTTGCGTCTAAGTGAGCAAATGAAGTTGCTGGCGCAGGATCAGTTAAATCATCTGCAGGAACATAAATAGCCTGTACGGAGGTAATTGAACCTTTATTAGTTGTCGTAATTCTCTCCTGCAAGTTACCCATATCTGTTGCTAATGTTGGCTGGTATCCAACAGCTGATGGAATTCTGCCAAGTAAAGCGGAAACCTCGGATCCTGCCTGAGTGAATCTAAATATATTATCAACAAAAAATAGTACATCTTGACCCTCTTGATCTCTAAAATATTCTGCGACAGTCAAACCTGTTAAAGCTACCCTAGCTCTTGCTCCTGGAGGCTCATTCATTTGTCCGTAAACTAATGCTGCTTTAGAACCTTCTCCATCAGTTTTAATAACTCCTGAATCTATCATTTCATGATATAAATCATTACCCTCTCTTGTCCGTTCTCCAACTCCTGCGAAAACTGAAAACCCACCATGAGCTTTTGCTACGTTATTAATTAATTCCATAATTAAAACAGTTTTTCCTACTCCAGCACCGCCAAATAAACCAATCTTACCACCTTTTGCATAAGGTGCTAAAAGATCAATAACTTTTATCCCAGTTACAAGTATTTCAGTTTCAGTAGATTGATCATTAAATTCTGGTGCTGATCTATGTATTGGCCAATTATCTGAACTTTTTACCTCTCCTCTTTCATCTATAGGCTCACCGATTACATTTATAATTCTTCCAAGTGTCTCTGGTCCCACTGGAACTTTAATTGGTGCTGCTGTATCAACTACTTCGTCTCCTCTTTTAAGACCTTCTGTTGCATCCATTGCAATTGTTCTAACACTTGACTCTCCCAAATGTTGTGCGACTTCTAAAACTAATCTATTTCCACCATTATCACACTCTAATGCTGTTAAAATTTCTGGTAGTTCTCCTTCAAATTTTACATCTACTACCGCTCCAATTATCTGCGTTATTTGTCCTTTTCTCATAATTATAAACTTTCTGCTCCTGAAATTATTTCTATTAACTCTTTTGTAATTGCTGCCTGACGACTTCTATTATATTCAATAGTAAGTTTGTCAACCATTTCACCTGCGTTTCTGGTTGCATTATCCATTGCACTCATTCTTGAACCCTGTTCGCTAGCTGAATTTTCTAACATCGCTTTAAAAATCTGTGTTGAAATATTTTTAGGTAGCAAATTGCTTAATATTTCGTCTTCTTCAGGCTCAAATTCATAATTATCTTCAGATGAATTTTCTGCTTTTTCAGATGTATTTAAAGGAATAATTTGTTGCTCTTGGGGAATTTGAGTAATTACATTTTTAAATTGATTATAAAAAATTGTACATACATCAAATTCTTTCTTTTCAAATTTTTCGATTACTATCTTGCCAACTTTATCTGCATCAAAATAATTTACATTTTTAGAGTCTTTAAAGGATATTTTTTCTATAATATTATCACCATAAACACGTTTTAGTTGATCATAACCTTTAGACCCAACAGTAATAATTTTTAAAGTTTTTCCCTCATCTAAAATTTTTTGAAAAAATATTTTAGCTTTTTTTATAATATTGGTATTAAATCCTCCACACAGACCTCTATCTGAGGTCATAACAACACATAAATGAACTTTATCTTCCCCAGTTCCTGACAACAATTTTGGAGCATTTTCTGTATCTGATAATCCATTAGATAAATTTAAAATAATATTGTTCATCTTTTCAGAGTAAGGTCTACCTTTTTCCGCACTTTCCTGAGCTCTTCTAAGTTTAGCAGCCGCAACCATTTTCATTGCCTTAGTAATTTTTTGTGTGGACTTTACACTCGAAATTCTTTTTTTAAGATCGTCTAAACTAGCCATTGTTTTTATGATTTAAAATCTTTCTTAAGTTGAAGAATAATTTCATTCAATTCCTTCTCTTTGTCTTCTTCAAGTTTTCCAGAGCTTGAGATTGAGTCAATTATGTCTGATTTTTCAGCTTTACATTTTTCGATAATTTTATTCTCAAAACTTGCTATGTCTTTCTGATCTATATCATCAAGATGTCCTTTTACCCCACAAAATACAGAAATTACTTGTTCTGCAACTGTCATTGGAGAATATTGATTTTGTTTTAAAAGTTCAGTTAATTTTGAACCTCTATTAAGTAATTTCTGAGTAGATGCATCAAGATCTGAACCAAATTGTGCAAATGCTGCCATTTCACGATATTGTGCTAGTTCTAACTTCATTGAGCCAGAAACCTTTTTCATCGCTTTAGTTTGAGCTGAAGATCCAACTCTTGATACAGACAAACCAACATTTATCGCTGGTCTTATACCTTGGTTAAAAAGTTCAGTTTCAAGGAATATTTGACCATCTGTAATTGAAATAACATTTGTTGGTATAAATGCTGATACATCTCCACCTTGAGTTTCAATAATTGGAAGTGCTGTTAAAGATCCTCCACCATGCTCGTCTCCCAATTTTGCAGCTCTTTCAAGCAATCTGCTGTGTAAGTAAAAGACATCGCCAGGATAAGCTTCTCTACCTGGTGGTCTTCTTAATAAAAGAGACATTTGTCTGTAAGCTACTGCCTGTTTTGATAAATCATCATATATTATCAAAGCATGCATGCCATTGTCTCTAAAGTACTCGCCCATAGCACATCCAGTATATGGAGCTAGAAATTGTAATGGTGCTGCGTCTGATGCGGTAGCAGCAACTATCGTTGTATACTCCATCGCACCCGCTTCTTCTAAAGTTTTTTCAATTTGTCTAACAGTTGACCGTTTTTGACCTACAGCAACATAAATACAATAAAGTTTTTTCTTCTCATCACCAGACTCATTAATTTTCTTCTGATTTATAATGGCATCTATAGCTACGGCTGTTTTACCAGTTTGTCTATCACCAATTATTAGTTCTCTTTGGCCTCTCCCGATTGGAACTAGACTGTCAATTGATTTAAGCCCAGTCTGCATTGGCTCACTTACAGATTTACGTGGAATAATACCAGGAGCTTTTACCTCAACCCTACTTCTTTTTACACTTTTATCTAAAGCACCTTTTCCATCAATTGGATTTCCCAAACCATCAACAACTCTTCCTAATAATTCTTTTCCAACTGGTGTATCTACAATTGCACCTGTTCTCTTTACAGTGTCTCCCTCTTTTACAGCTTTATCATCTCCAAAAATAACAACCCCTACATTTTCACTCTCAAGATTTAAGGCCATACCTTTTGATCCATCAGAAAACTCTACCATCTCACCAGCTTGAACATTATCTAATCCATAAATTCTTGCTATACCATCACCCACAGACAAAACTTGTCCTACTTCAGTGACCTCAACTTTATCACCAAATTTTTTAATTTGTTCTTTTAATATTTTTGTAACTTCTGAAGGATTTATTTCCATTTAAGCCTCTATCATTGTATTTTCGATTTGTTGTAATTTATTTTTAATAGAGGTGTCAACCATAATACTTCCAACTTGTATTATTAAACCTCCAATTAAACTTTTATCGTACTTATAGTCTAATTTTATTTTTTTGCTAAAGTTCTCTGCTAATTCATTTTTAATTTTGCTTACTTGATCATCTGATAATTCTTTTGAAGATATTAATTCTGCTTTAACCTCACCTCTTTTTTTTGAGCAGGTATCGACAAAATCTTGTAGAATTGATTTTAAATAAAAAAATCTTCTTTTTAGAATTAAAAATCCTAAAAATTTTGATAACAAAATATTTAATTTATAGATATTTGAAATTTTACTAATTACATTTTGTAAGTCATTTACTGAGTTAGTTGGGTCTTTTATTAATGACTTAAAATCCTCACTGTCATCTATTAGTTTTAATATAGAGGTTGATTGATTTTCAATCTCGTCTATTACATTATCCTCTTTTGCCAGCTCATATAAAGCTAAAGAATACCTGCTAGCTGTGGTTACTGAAAAACTGTTATTTTTGCTCAATTTAAACTCTTTATAATTCGATGATTTTTTGGATTAAGTAGCATATGAGTATGATGTCTTCAAGTATCAGATTTATTATTTAATACCTATTTTGTCTCTTAATTAAAGGTTATTGGATCAACATCAACCGTCAGTTTTATTTCGGGCGACAATTTATGTTTATTTAATATTTCACCCAATTTTTTCTGAA
>CACBBR010000021.1 GCA_902537555.1 uncultured Pelagibacteraceae bacterium | reverse complement strand
TTGAAACTATTTTTGATTACGCAGTGATAAAAGGAGATGCAGTATTTACCGCAATAACAATTGGAATTAGATCTGTTCTTGATTTTTTAGAACTTTTATTTGTCAAAACACCTTGGATTGTGATCATAACTACCATTGTAGTTTTAACTGCTTTATCAGCAGGCATAAGAACTGCAATATACTCAGCAGGATTTTTAGCTTACATGGGTTTTTTGGGATTTTGGGTTAAAGCAATGACAACACTTGCTTTGCTTGGAACAGCTGCAATTCTAAGTATTATTATTGGAATACCTTTAGGTATTTATTGTGCAAGGCGTCAAAGATTTTATTCGATGATAAGACCAATTATGGACTTCATGCAAACAATGCCTGCTTTTGTATTTATGATTCCTGTCATCGCGTTTTTTGGCACAGGTAAGGTTGCAGCTGTAATTATTACAATGATTTTTGGAGGAACACCTGTCGTAAGACTTACAGTATTGGGATTAAGAGGAGTACCTGAAACTATTAGAGAGGCAGCAATTGCTTATGGAGCATCTAAATGGTATCTACTTAGAAAAGTAGATTTACCGCTTGCAACTCCATCAATTCTTGCTGGAGTAAATCAAACTGTGATGTTAAGTTTAGCAATGGTTGTTGTAGCCTCACTTATAGGAGCAAAAGGTTTAGGCCAAGACGTGCTAGAGGCACTTCAATATGCAAATGTTGGACAAGGAATTTTAGCTGGTGTTGCAATACTATTTGTTGCTTTAATATTGGACAGAGTAGTTCAAGGTAAGAAAAGAGTATAATATCTTAATGAACAAAAATGTATGGTTGCTATTTGCAAGCAACGCATTTGCATTTTCTGTTGCACCTGTGACTGTTTTTTTAAGTGGAATTATTGGAACCAGTATCAGTCCAATTAAGTCTCTTTCAACATTACCAATGTCATTATCAATTGTTGGTACTGCTATATTTATTATAGCTGCTTCTAAAATAATGAGTATTACCGGAAGAAAAAAAGGGTTTATACTTTCATCAATAACAACGTCATTATTTGCATTATTGGCAGCATATTCTGTGTTGAAACAAAATTTTATTCTGTATTCATTTTCTTGTTTTTGTCTCGGATTTGGAATGGCTTTTGCCCATCAGTATCGTTTTGCTGCAGCTGAGAGCGTTGATAAAGAACTTGCACCAAAGGCTATTTCCTTGTTACTTTTTGCGGGAATTTTGTCAGCTTTACTGGGTCCAAACTTAGCAAATTTAGGAAAAGATATTATTTCAGAGGGATTATATGTTGGTTCTTATCTCTGTTTATCTTTATTAACTTTATCATCTATTATTTTTTTAATTTTTTATAGGGAAAATAAAGTTACAAATAATAAAAAAACATTAAAGGGTAGAACAATTTTAGAATTGATATCTCAGCCTAGATTTTTGCAAGCTCTTGTATCATCATCTTTTGCTTATGCAGTAATGTCGTTTTTAATGACAGCTACTCCTATTAGTATGCATATTCACGATAATATGTCTTTAAATAATACAAGTTTTGTAATTCAATTACATATCATAAGCATGTTCCTTCCTGCTTTAGTTACGGGAAATCTAATAAAAAAATATGGACACAGTAAAATAATGTATTTTGGTGTTTTATTTTTCATCTTTACAATTTTACTTAGTTATTTTGATCAAACAGTAATAAATTATCTTTTTTCATTAATTTTTTTGGGTCTTGGGTGGAACTTTCTGTTTATATCTGGAACAAGTTTATTAGTTTTAAACTATAAAGAAGAGGAAAGATTTAGAGCACAAGGTTTTAATGACTTTATAGTTTTTTCAGTTCAAGCTACTGCAAGTTTAACAGCAGGTATTGTTTTAAGTTTTACAAGTTGGAAAATAATGAACATATTATGTATCCCATTTTTAATAATAATAGTTTTCACTACTCTGAGGGCTGATAGATTATTAGATAAAACCAATTAAAGACGTGTCAACTTGTTACACCATGTAGTTATTGTTTATTGACTTTAAAAGAATATATCAGCGCTATGACTAAATATAATAAATTAACAAGTTCATTTATAATATTAATCAGTATATTTTTTACGAATATAGCTTTAGGTGCGGATGTAACAGTGGAAATGCTTAATAGGCTTGATAAAGAATCAAATGTTTTTGAGCCTAAAATAGTAAGAGTTAACCCTGGAGATACAGTTCTTTGGAAGGCAACAGATAAAGGACATAACGTTGAATTCATAAAAAAGGGTGTACCAGATGGAGTTGGTAAGTTTAAATCAAAGTTTAATAAGGATGTTGAATACAAGTTCGAAGTCCCAGGAATTTATGCTTACTGGTGTACACCACACAAAAATATGGGAATGATTGGTTTTGTGGTTGTTGGAGACGATAAATCTAACCTAGATGCTATTAAAAAGTTAAGATTTTCATCAAAATCTAAGAAATTAGCACCAGGTTTAATAGACCAACTATAAATCAGCAAATATTTTTGAGTTAAGCCGTCTAACTTTTATAAATGAATCCTTGTACTTCCCGGAGCGGTGAAAATCGCCCGGGAATGCAATACATTTGAGTTTAGCTTTTTTAGCATATTTTAAACTGATCTCTGTGTCTTCAATTGCTAAACAATTTTTATTTGAAAGTTTTAATTTTTTTAGACAATCTAAGTAAATATCTGTTTTGTTGTTAAAGTTTTTTATAATTTTGTCATGTCCGATGTAATCAAAATCTCTTTTTTTTATATATTTATTTAATGATATAAATACTGCATCAACATTATTTTTTGTAGTAGAGGTTACAAAGCCAATTTTTATTTTATTTTTTTTACAATATTTGATCACATCAATTACTCCAGCACGTGGCTTTAATTTATTCTTTTTTAAAAAATTATTAAAAATTAAAGTTTTTAAATTTCTAATTTTTTTTGCATTAACTAAAGTTTTTTTCTCCAGACTAAATTTTTTTACTCTTTTTTCCCCACCAGATTTTTTTAACATAGACTGATACAATTCTTTACTCCAATGCCATTTTAATCCTAAAATTTTAAAAGCTAAATTAAAACAATTTCTTTGAATATTTGATGTTTCAACTATTGTACCAATAGAACCAAATAATATGGCTTTGATTGCCATTACCCTTTAACAGCGCCAGTGGTTAAGCCACTTATTACTTGTCTTTGAAAAAACATGACTAACATAAACAATGGTGCGGTTGCTGACACAACTGCTGAAACAGCCCACATTAAATTACCTTCGTGCTGGTTTGTACCAAGATAACTTTGAATTTTTGGAACCATTGTGTGGTTTTCTTGATTTAGTAATAATGCGGTGACTGTGAAGTCATTATATGCCAACATAAGACTAAACAAACCTGCTGTAATCACTCCAGGCCACATCACGGGCATAATTATATACCTAAATGCTTGAAAATATGAGCACCCATCAATTAATGCACTTTCATCTAATTCTTTAGGAACGGTTTTAAAAAAAGAATAAAGTAACCATAAAGTAAATGGTTGATTTATTGCAACTAAAACCACTATTGTGGTTGGTAAAATCCCCCAAATTTGTAATTCAAAAAACGGAAAAAGATATCCAGAGACTAGTGTTATGTGTGGCATTGCTCTAAAAATTAATGCTGCGATTAATATCCAAAAGGCATATCTTTCAGTAGATCTAGATAATGCATAAGCACCTAAGGTTCCTAAGAAAAGTGATATTGAGACAACAAATACTGTTACTATTATCGTATTTCTTGATGCTTTCCAAAATTCACCTTCAGTCCAAGCTTCAGAATATGCTTTTGAAGTAAATTGGCCACCTGTTTCTAATAATGTATTAAATGCTGAGATCGCATACCACCAATCAGCTCTAGAAAAAAAATCTGCTCTTACTTTAAATGATCCCCAGAAAGTCCAAATAAATGGAAAGCATGCAATTAATAACCAAATAATTATAAAAGTTGTGTTAAATGTTTTAAGTGCATTCGATCTTTTGTCTAAACCATATTCCATTATCTTGCCGTCCTAAATTCTTTCCAAGTTCTAATTAATACTGGTGCCAACAATATGGCTATACCAATAATAGTCATCATAGAAGTTGCTGCTGCAGAACCAAATAAGATTACTTCTTCATTGACTAAATTATCATAGATTAACCAAGATAAAGATTGAGCACTTCCTTCAGCGCTAAAACCGATTATTGGTTCAAAGACTCTAAAATTATCCATTAATGATATTAAAGCTACAAAAGTAACAACTGGATAGATATGTGGTAGCACAATATGTCTAATTCTTTGGTATCTTGACGCTCCATCGATAATTGCTGCCTCAACAGGTTCTTGAGGTACAGTTTGTAATGCAGCATAGAAAACTACAAAAGCAAAAGGAGAATGATGCCAAATTCCATAGATAATTATAGTTATCCATGTAAGCGTTCTAGATGATTTTAATGATAGATATGGATCTTCCATCATTAATTGTAAATTTGCACCAATAATTCCCTCTGCATCAATCATCCAAAATAAAACAAGGGATCCTACTAATGGAGTAACTATCATCGGTAATATTGTACCAAATATTAATGGGCCTCTTATTTTTCTAGATATTGCATTTAAACTTAATGCAATAATGAAACCTAGCAATAAAACATTGGGAGTTACAAATAAACAATAAGTTAAAGTAAACAAAAGAGCTTTGTAAAAAGGTAAATTAGTAACCTGATTAATAAATTCTCCAAAGGAGTCAGTTTCTTTCCAAAAATCTGAAATTTGCTCAATAGCTAAGTGATTTCTATCTATATAAGTACCAAATCCGTTAAATTTACCTAAAGGTTTTTCATCTCTTAATATTGAAGTTGCTTCTTGATCAACAACTATTGAAACTGTACAGCCAAAAGGATCGCATTTCTTAACTTCTTTTACTACTTGATCATGTTGGGCATAAAAAGATTGGATACCAGTAGATATTATTGGCAAACCAATAAACAAAATCATTGCCAAACCAGTTGGCAAGAAAAACCAGAAAAAAGTTTTATTTGGCATTTAAAATTAAGTGGGGATTAAATCCCCACTTAAATATTTATTTTTATAGAAAGCCTTGTTCTTTAGCTTTACTGATGTAAGCAGCTTCAACATCTTTCAATGCTTGTTCTGCAGACTCTTTACCTTGTAAGAACTCAACAATTTCGCTTCCTAATGCACCGTGCATTAAACCCATTTGTGGTAACATCGGGTAAGGTTTTGCTCCCATTTTTACAGCTTCAATCACACCAATAGATTTTGGTCCTGGTACAAAACCTTCAACTAACCAAACAGCTTGATCAGCAGCATCTGCTACCATTTTTTTATTTGAAGCAGCATGAGCTAGAGCTATAAAAGTTGCTTCTGCATCACTGTCAGATCTATTTTTTGCTAAAGTAAATCCATCCCACCATAATGTAGCTGCAGGAATACTTCCTCCGCCAACAGTCGCTGGTCCAGTTAATTTCGTTGCTGCAGTAATTTTTGCATCACCTTCATCATCTAATAAAGTTCCAGATCTTGATGCCCATAATGTCATAAGAGCAACTTTTCCAGATTCCCACTCAACTTTAATTGCTTCACTATCGTGAGTTAGATAATCAGGATTACTTAAACTCGCTAACTTTTTTAGCATGTTCAGTGTAGCCACACCTTTTGCATTATTGATATTTGGTTCAGCAGTTCCAGCTTTAAAGAATTCTCCACCATGACCAATGAACATGTTTACAAATTCTTCAGCTAAATTCCATCCAGCTTTATACGCAGCTGCATACGGATGTTGCATTTTACCTGATGCTCTTATTTTTTCAGATGCAGCAACAACTTCTTCGTAAGTTTTAGGTACAGGTATACCTAATTCTTTTAAAACATCTTCTCTGTAATACAAATGTTGAGTGTTTGCCATAAAAGCAACAGCCATTACTTTTCCATCAATTGTTATTAATTGGGAGTCTTGTATTCCTTTTCCATATTTTTTAACTAGATCATCCATAGGTCTAATTAAATCTTGATTCATTAAAGGAACAATTGAACTATTAGCTGCAATTCTTGCTGAAAATTCTGAAGGGTTTGCAGTTAAAGCTGGAACAGCAATTTTGTTGTGTTCTGATGAGTGAGTAACTTTAAAATCTGCACTTCCTTTACATCCTTTAGCTGTTTCAACAAATGTTCTTAATGCTGGAAAATCATTTGCTAAAATATTTATTGAACCACTTGGTTTACTGCAATGCCCATCAGCATATGCCGTTGTTCCAAAAAGCGCGAACAATAATGTTAATAGTATTTTTCTCATATTATCTCTCTTTTTTGGTTGTTTATAATTATTCTAATAAACTATATCTTTAAGGATTATCTATTTAAAGAGGTTTTTAAATCACTTTTGACGCAAGTCCTGATCCAATCACAAGTGACTCAAGTTTTTTATAAACTATATTCTCATCAACATTACCAAACCCGGCAAATGTGCTAAATCCACAATCAGTGCCGGCCATTAATTGGCTAGGATCTATTACTTTAGAAAAGGCTAAAATTCTATGTTTTACAACATCTGGATGTTCAATAAAATTGCTCGTGGACTCTATTACTCCTGGAATAATAATTTTATCTTTTGGTAGTTTTATATTTTCAAATACTTCCCATTCATGAGCATGCCTAGGGTTAGCAGACTCTATCAAATACATATTTATGTTGGCTTTAAAAGCTATCTCAATAATTTTATTTAATTCAATATCGTGAGTGTGAGGTCCTTCATAATTTCCCCAACAAATATGCATTCTTATTTTGGCTGGATCAATATTTTCTAATGACTTATTTAAAACCTCAACATGTTTGTTTGCCCTTTCTAAAAAATTTTCCTCTGAAAAGTCCTTATAAATCATATGCCTTGATAGAGCTAGGTCGGGGCAATCGATTTGAAGGGAAAGACCACTATTAATAATTTTTTCATATTCAAATTTCATAATATCTGAGAGCTTTTCTAAATATTCATCGTCATTTTTGTAAAATTTATTAGGTAGAAAATTACAAATAACTCCTGGTGATGGAGAATTCATAAACCCGTCACTATGAAAATTTTTATTTAATGCATCTTTAAAATTAACAATATCTTTACTAATCGAAACATTATCTTTTAATTTTAATTCACTTGTGCAACATGGTCTTTTATATGTTGGGGTTCCACCAGATTGTATAAGTTTTTTTTTAAAAGATGGAAAATCATCTAAATCTTTTGGAGCTTTTCTTTCACTTTCTCCTGAAAAACCTTCAACTCTATCTTTAATATATGTTGCATAACTAATTTTTGACATTTCTCCGTCACTTACTATATCAATTCCTGTATCAATCTGTTTTTTTACAACTTCTAAAACATTATTTCTTACAACTTCGTCAAATTTTTTTATGCTTATTTCCTCTTTATTATCTTTTGATGCTAAAAGACTTGAGAGTTCATTTGATCTGGGTAGGCTTCCGACATGTGTGGTTTTTATTTTAACCATGATTTAATAAAATTTGTTTCCATATAGCAACTTCATCAAATAATACCCACTCCCTTATAATAGAGTTGGAGTAAAATTCTGCATGATTAATTCCCATTATAAATATTTTTTTATTTGAAGCTTTATCATAATCCATACTGTCGTTACTGTGAGTACCTTCTAAAAACCATCTAACTGATATTCTTGGGTTTTGACCTACTTCTTCTAAAAAACCTACATGTTCTATAGTAAATTTTATGTTTGAAAATATTACTTTTAGAGAATTCCATTTTTCTTTAATAACCTCTCTTCCATGGCCAATTTTATTTCCAGGCCAAAAAATATTAGCTGCTCTATCATATCCTTCAAATTTATAGTTATAATTAAAAATATTTTTAAGTATCTCTGTATATTTTTCAGCTTTTGATCCTTTTTTATATATCTCAGCTTTATAATTTGAACTTTTATCAGTTTCAAAATCGAATAACCTGGATGCAGTTGAAATTCCCCCTTCACTTTCAATTATTTTCTTTGCAAATTCTTTTGGAGAGTAACCAATCTGTCTTACCATCGCTCCTTGATCTCTAACAATCCACTCGTCATAAACTTGATTTTCTTTACATGCACAATCAGCAATTACTCTATAATAAATATCTTTTCCACTGGGCTTTCCATAAAAACCATCACCTAGGTGTGTTCCTTTACTTAATATTCTATGGGAAGAGTGATATCCAATTTCGTCATTACCATTCCAAATAACATCCTCACCTAACAATTGTCTGTTAGGAAATTCTTTTAAAGTTGCATATGTTGCGTCTATAACTGGTTTATTGCCATAAGTAACTCCAAATGGTGATCTTACTGGTATATCTTTTGTATAAAATTTACTTATAGACTCAACATCTTTACCTTCCCAAATTTGCTCAGTTATTTTTAATATATAGTCAGGAAAGTCTTTGTATTTCTTATCAAAACCTTTCATTATATTTGTGATACACAATTAAGAAGTGACTCATTTTTTTCTTCAATTTTAATGCTAATGTTAGATCCAACTGGAACTGAAAATGTATCTTTATAATCTAATTCAATAGAAGAATTGTCCGTCTCAATGTTCCATTTCCCTTTTTGTGAAAAAAAAATTGTAGGTTTATCAAATTTTAGATTTTCAACTCTTCCTATTGTAGACTTAAAAGTGCATAAGCTAAATCCAGTATCTTGTTTTATAATTGGAGTTATTGTTTTGTTTTGAAAATTGTTACCTAAAATATGTGAAATTTTAACATTTTTTCCAATATTGCTTTCATTTTCAAGTCTCTTGTTAGTCTCGCATATATTTTTTTGTAATTGTTCTAGTTTATAATTATCAAATTTTGTAATCTCATCCTTTGATATAGGGTCAAGTAATTTTCTACCATTTGGAATATCTTGACTGTTTAAATCAATCAAAGAATTATCATCTAATAGCGCCATACCAGTTTGTTTAGCTTTTTTTAGAACCTCAGGTATCCATGTTACAATTCCAGGATCATCTCCACCAAGAACAACAAAAATAAAACCCTCCTCATCTCCTACATTTTCAAATGCTCTAAACATATTTGTTGGCATAGATATAATATCGCCCGGATTTAATATTGTCTCATCTTCACCTTTAGAACCCCAATAAAACCTCCATTTACCTGAATAAATTATGAATACTTCAGCAGTCAAATGGCTATGAAGTCCAGAACCATTTAAGGGTTTTGCAGAAACAGCACCCAAGTTAAATCCATGTGGCTCTGATATTTTTATTGATTGATTTGCATCTTCAGCAACACCTGGCCCTAAAATAGAATAATTTTTTCTCTCTTTATGACCTTTCAATTTACCTTCAACAAAGGGTAAAGTACTAGGAATTAAGTCCTCAAATTTAGCAAGTCTAATATTCATATTTTTTTAATTATAATATTGTGATACACGAATATTTCCAATAAATAAATATATGCAAATAGAGCAATTTGATACAGGACTTAAAACCAAAACAAACGTTAAAGATATTGTTCTTTCACCAGAGCAAAATTTTCGAAATAAAAATTTAATTAGAAGCTATTTAAATCAAATTGTAAATTTTGGATTAAAAGAAATAGATAAAAGTATAGATAAGGCATTTATAAATGATGTAAAGGTCAATTGTTTTCATCCTTTAAATGAGTTTGTTGGAATAAAAAATTTAAAAGAGAAGCTCTGGACTCCATTATTAGAAGCCTTCCCAGATTTAGAAAGAAGAGAAAACATTGTAGTTGGGGGAGCTTTTAGGGATAAAATTTTAGTAGGGTCATACTCAACGTTATCTGGATACTTTAAAAAGTCATGGTTAGGGATTATACCAAATTTTAAAATGATTAATCTCAGATGTTGTGAAATACATGAACTTAAAGAAGACAAAATAGTAGAAAGCCATATATTAATTGATGTTATAGATTTCTTAAGACAATGTGGTATTTTTCCAATCAATCCATCGAGAGGATCTGAAGGAGTCTGGTTACCCCCAATAAATACTGATAGTGTAAATTTTTTTGAAAAAGATATTGAAATTTCAAATTCAAGTTTGAGACAAGCTCTTTCAATGAATAGAAGTCTTAATTTTAAACCTGAAACAGAGAACCTATCTGATGAAGAATTAAAAAAAAGATTAATAGATCATCCTCAAAGAGAATATTGGCATGACAAAATGATATGGTATGGACCATGTGGAATAGGCACCTCAAGATCTTTAGAGGGTTTTATTGATATGCATCAGTTGCCATTTAGAAAATCATTTACTGAAAGAGATTATTTCAAACTTGGTCATTATTGTGAAATAGGGGATGGTAAATTTTCTTTATGTGCTGGTTGGCACAGTTTAGAGGCTTATTATGGTTCAAATGATTGGTTAGGTTTTACTGCAAATAATCAAAAACTAACAATGAGAGTTATGGATTTTTATCACCATGATGAAGGAAAAATCCGTGAAAATTGGGTACCAATTGATATACTTCATATTTTAAAACAAATAGGCATAGATATTTTAGAAAAAGTTAAAAGTTGAAATGGCAAATATAAAATTCACAGGCGTTCATAAATCTTTTGGATCAAACAAGATTATAACTGATTTTAACCTGATGGGAAAAGATGACGAATTTCTTGTATTAGTTGGTCCATCTGGCTGTGGAAAGTCAACTTTATTAAGAATGATAGCAGGTTTAGAAAAAATTGATGAGGGCGAAATATTTATAAATGATCAAAAAATTAATGATCTTCATCCCTCAAAAAGACAAACTGCAATGGTATTTCAATCTTATGCTCTTTATCCACACATGAATGTTTATGAGAACATGTCATTTGGGCTGAAGATTGAAAAGAAATCTAAGGAAGAAATTGAAACAAAAGTTATGCAAGCAGCTAAAATTTTAAAAATAGAGGAATTACTTGAAAGAAAACCCAAGCAATTATCTGGAGGTCAGAGGCAAAGAGTTGCCATTGGACGTGCAATTACCCGAAATCCTAAAATATTTTTATTTGATGAGCCATTATCTAATTTGGATGCAGCTTTAAGAGCTGAGATGAGAGTAGAAATTTCAAAGCTTCATAACCAAATCAAAACCAATATGATTTATGTTACCCATGATCAAGTAGAAGCAATGACTTTAGCTGATAGAATTGTAATATTAAATCTTGGAAATATTGAGCAAGTCGGAACACCTGATGAAATTTACAATAATCCATCAAATATTTTTGTTGCTCAATTTATTGGAACACCAAAAATGAATATTTTACCATTAAATAATGAAAATATTATTTCAGATAATATAATTAACTTTTTAGGGAACGAAATTACCTTTGAAAGAATTAAGTTTGATAAAAGTAAATATTTTATTGGAATAAGACCCGAACATTTTAATGTATCAAATGAATCTAAATTTAAGTTCAAACCTAAAATTGAATTAGTAGAAAATTTAGGAAATGAAAAGATAGTTTATATGAGTAATGATAATTTAGAGCTTAGTGCAAAAATTTCTAGTCAAATTGATTTTCAAAATGAGCTTAGATTTGATACTAAAGATATTTTTATATTTGATGAAAACGGAAGTAGAATTTAAACTTCCTTGATAAGTATTTACATAATTAACTCAAAATGAATTGGATTATAGTCACAATCATCGCTGCTTTTTTTCAAAATTTAAGATCATCATTTCAGAAAAAAATTAACAAAGATGTTTCTACAATTGCTTCAACATATGTAAGATTTTCATTTGCTCTACCTTTAGCCTTACTGTTATTTGTTGTTTATTTTAGAGAATTCGCAATTATTAAAGATATACTTGTTCAACCAGGTTTTTTAATCAATGTTACATTAGCATCAATTTTTCAAGTTATTTTTACATTTGTTTTACTCTACCTTTTTAAATTTTCAAATTTTGTAGTAGGTACGTCACTTAGTAAGACAGAAGTTGTACAAGTTGCTTTATTTGAATATTTAATACTCAATGAAAAACTAAATATAATAGGAATTAGTGGAATAATAATTTCAACTTTGGGAGTAATTATTTTATCAATAAAAAATGTAAAATTTTTTTTCCAAAATATTTTTTCTAAAACTACATTAATTGGATTAATTTCAGGTTTATTCTTAGCTTTGAGTATTGTTTATTTTAGATCTGCAGCGCTATCTTTGAAAAATTTTGAGTCAAATTTTGAAAAAGTAATATCAACACTACTATTTGGCCTTTTAATACCTACAATAATCTTAACTATTTATCTCTTAATATTTGAAAAAAGAGAATTTAGAAAACTTTATAATGATAAATATGATTGCATGCTAATTGGCTTAGGTGGTTTTTTTGCATCTTTATCATGGTTTTATGCATTCACATTAATTCAAGCATCATTTGTCAGAGCGGTTGGACAAATTGAATTATTATTTAGTTATTTTTCTTCAAGATATTTCTTCAAGGAAAAAGTAAAAGCGTCTGAAATAATAGGTATTATAATTTTTGTATTAGGAGTAACACTTTTATTATTTTCAAGAGTTTAATAAAACTAATTTTGAAATCCGTACTTTCTTAGTCTCACATCTCCGGTTCTCGCATGAGCTTCCATGCCTTCATATCTTGAAATTCTCGCGCATGCTGCACCCACCTCTTTTGTAGACTCTTTAGTCATTCTTTGAAAACTTAATGTTTTAATAAATTTTCCAACAAACAAACCACCAGTATATTTTCCTGCTCCTTTAGTAGGCAAAATGTGGTTTGTCCCAGAACATTTATCACCATAAGCAACTGTGGTCTCTTCTCCAATAAATAATGATCCATAATTTTTTAATCTGTCATGGAACCATTGAAGATTTTTAGTTTGAATTTCTAAATGTTCAGGGGCATATTCATCACTTATTTTAGCCATTTCTTCATCCGTGTCGCAAAGAATAACTTCACCATAGTCTCTCCAAGCGGCACCCGAGTTTTCTCTTGGTAAATCTGGCAGATCTGCGATAAGCTCTGGCACTCTTTGCATGACATATTCAGCAAGTTTTTTACTAGTCGTAAATAACCAAGCTGGAGAATTGTATCCATGCTCTGCTTGTCCAACTAAATCAAAAGCAACTAATTCTGGATCAGCTGTGTCGTCAGCTATCACAGCGATTTCTGTAGGACCTGCAAATAAATCAATCCCAACTTTTCCAAACAGAATTCTTTTTGACTCTGCAACAAATTGATTACCTGGGCCTACAAGCATATCCGCAGGCGCGTTTCCAAAAAGACCATAAGTCATTGCGGCAATAGCTTGCACACCACCTAAATTCATTATTACATCTGCGCCACATAAATCTGCAGTATAGACTATCGCAGGATGAACACCCACACCTGGTTTTGGAGAACTACAAACAATAATATTTTTTACACCAGCTACCTTTGCTGTTGTTACACTCATCACAGCTGATGCTATGTGTGCATATCTTCCAGCAGGAACATAACAACCTGCAGTATTAACTGGAATTAATTTTTGCCCAGCATATAAACCATCTGATAACTCTACTTCAAAATCCTGACCATAGTTTTTCAATTGTGCTTCAGCAAATTTTCTTACTCTTTCATGAGAAAATTGAATATCATCTTTAGTCTTAGGATCTAAATTTTTTTTAATTTCTTCAATTTTTTCTCTCGTAACAATTACTTCACCTTCATATTTATCAAATTTTTTTGATAGTTCGATACATCCTTCTTCTTTAGTTTTTTCAATATCTTTAAGAATATTTTCAACAATTTCTCTGGTCTTTGTATCGTCAGTTGATGAAGTTTTTGGTGATTTTTTTAAGTAAGTTATTGCCATATTTAAATCCTAATTTAATTATTATTTTTTTTCAATATTCATTTAATCTAAAGCTACCACAGCTGCAGCAATTGAGGCTAGTCTTGCTGTCGCATCATCTGATCTACTTGTTATTACAACAGGGACTTTACCACCAACAACTACACCAGCTGCACAAGCTCCCATAAAATATATCATCATTTTTACTAAAGCATTTCCAGCCTCTACATTTGGAACTAATAAAACATCTGCATCTCCTGCAACTTCATTTTTAATTCCTTTTATAGTTGCTGATTTTTTAGAAACACTATTATCAAACGCTAGAGGGCCAAATATATCTGCGTTAAAATTTTCTTTGCTAGCCAATCTACAAATTTCCTTAGCATCAACAGAACTTTGCATACTATCTAAAACTTCCTCTGTGGCTGACAAAATAGAAACTTTAGGTCTTGCAATTTTTATTCTGTGACAAAAATCTATAACATTTTTTAAAATATGCATTTTTGTTTTGACATTAGGATTAACGTTTAATGCGCCATCAGTTATTATTAGTGGGCCATCTTCTTTATCTAGTGTCATATGCCAAATATGACTTAATCTAGTTTTTCCTATTAAGTTATATTTTCTTAATAAAACTTCTTTCATTAACACATCAGTATGTATATGGCCTTTGACTATAATCTTTACATCACCATCACCTGCTAGTTTAGCAGCGACTTTAGCAGTATTATTTTCAATTGGTTCATGAACAATTTCATAATCGGAAATATCAAATTTTAATTCTTCAGCTATTTTTTTAATTTCCCCCTGATCACCTATCAAAACAGGAACTATTAATTTTTCTTTAACGGCATCCATAACGGAGAGCATTGGTAGTTCCTTACCAGCATTCACAATTGCAGCTTTAATTCCTCTCTTTTGATGAGCAATA
>CACBBR010000020.1 GCA_902537555.1 uncultured Pelagibacteraceae bacterium | reverse complement strand
CTATAAGCCTGGAAGATCTTTTTTAAATAAAAAAAAAAGTATAATAAAACTATCAGCTAATGAATCTGCTTTAGGCATGAGCAAAAATGCTAATAAAGCAATATTAAAATCCAAAAATAACATATCAAAGTATCCAGATGGGAAATTTAAGGAATTAACATCCACAATTTCAAAAAAATATAATTGCAAGCAAAATCAGATTATCTGTGGATCTGGATCTGACGAAATTATTCAAATGCTATGCCAGTTATTTTTGAACAAAGGAGATGAAGTAGTAGTGCCAGAGTACAGTTTTTTAATGTACAGAATTTATGCAAAAATAGTTGGAGCAAAAGTTATATTTTCAAAAGAAAAAAATTTTAAAGTATCAAATGATGAAATTATAAAAAAAATAACTAAAAGAACTAAAATTGTATTTATAGCTAATCCAAATAATCCTACAGGTACATACATTTCTAAAAATCAGTTATTAGATCTAAGAAAACGTTTAAATAAAAAAATTTTATTAGTAGTTGATGATGCTTATTTTGAATATATGTTAAATAAAGATTATAGATCAGGTTTAGAGCTTTTTAAAAATAAAAATAATGTATTTATATTAAGAACTTTTTCAAAAATTTATGGTCTTGCGTCTTTAAGAGTAGGATGGGGTTACGGAAGTAAAAAAATTGTAGATGCTTTATATAAAATTAAACCACCATTTAATGTTAATAAGATAGCACAGGAATGTGCAGTTGTGTCTCTTAAAGATAAAAAGTTTATAAAAAAATCTGTAAAACATAATTTAGATTGGGCTAAAAAAATAAAAAAAATAATGAATTCTTTTAATATACAAACAAATGAAATTGGACCAAATTTTTTTCTTTTAGATTTTAAAAATTGTAAATTAACTGCAAGTTTTGTTGAGAGAAAACTTGAAAAATCAGGAATTATTCTTAGAGAGATGAATTCATATGGTATTAAAAATTGTTTAAGGCTTACAATTGGAAATGTTAAAGAAAATATGCTTTTAATTAAACAGATGAAAAAAATTTTTAAATATGTTTAAAAATATATTAATCGTTGGTTGTGGATTAATTGGATCTTCAATTTTAAGAGCATCTATAAATAAAAAAATTTCTAAAAACCTTTTTGTTTTCGAAAAATCAAAAAAAAATATTAGAGAAATCAAAAAAATAAATAAAAAAATAATTATCTTAAAGAAACTAGATATTAGAGGACTGGAAATTTCTAAAGAAATTTCAGATATAGATCTTGTTATACTTGCTACTCCAATGAGTCAGTATGAAAAAGTTATCCCCCATTTAAACAAGTATTTAAGTAAAAAATCTTTAATTACCGATGTAGGCTCTACAAAGGAAAATATTAGTAGATTAAAAAATAATAGCCTCTCAAAGTCACTTGACTGGATTATGAGTCATCCGATATCAGGGTCAGAAGTAAGTGGACCTAAGTATGGAAGTAAAAGTCTGTTTATTAATAAATGGTGCATAGTTTTTAGTGACAAAAATAAAATAAAACAGAAAAAATTGGTTAATTTTTGGAAAAAAATTGGTTCTAAAGTAATAATTATGGATGAGAAAGTTCATGATAAGATTTTTTCAATTACAAGTCATTTACCCCATTTAATAGCTTATAATTTAATAAAAACCGCTCAAGATTTTCAAAAAACTCAAAAAAAAGATGTAATTAAATTTAGTGCGGGAGGATTAAGAGATTTTTCAAGGATAGCCGCTTCAAACGAAATAATGTGGAGAGACATTTTTTTTAATAATAAAAAAAATATTGTTAGTGCAATAGATTTATTTATCAAAAATTTAAAATCTTTTAAAAAAAATATCGAAAATTTGGATGACAATACTTTGAGAAAAAAATTAGTTAATTCAAAAAAAGTAAGACAGCAAATATTGAATTTAAAACAAGATATAGCAAAACCCGATTTTGGAAGAGATCAAAACTAAATTGATATAATTTTAATCACTTTTAAATTTGCAGTTTTTTCAATTAATTTAATAGTTTTTATTATTGGCATTTTTATTACTTTTTTTTTTGGACCATATGCATGAATTAATTCTTTTGAATTTAAACAAATGGCAACATGTCCTTTCCAAAAAATAATATCTCCTTTTTTAAATTTTTTTTTATTCTTAACACCCTTTCTGATTTTAACTTGATCTTTTGTATCTCTAGGGAAGAATTTATGGTTATATTTATAAAAAATTTGGAGTAATGCTGAACAATCAATACCATTAAAAGTTTTACCACCCCATTTATATTTTATATTTAAAAAAAGTTTGAATATTTTAGTAAAATTGAAATCCTGCTTACTTATAATTTGTAAATCATTTAACTTTATCCATTTATTCTTTTCAAACATAACAAAATCATTTCTTTTTTTTAAAATCTGAATTTCTGATGAAAAAGGAAGGTAGTTTTTTGATAAAAATTTTTTACCATTCTTTGGTTTATTGTAAACATTTGATTTTAATATGTTGACTTTGTGAGTCTTGTCTAAAACTTTATTAAATTTTTCAATCTTTATAAAACCTATGTAATTATCAAAATCAGTTTTAATCTTAAAAAATTTATTCTTTTTCCCTAATACCTTGAATTTTTCACCATAAATCAATTGAGTACTTAAATCTGATTTCTTTGAGGCCAGCTCATAAACATTTAAATATGAACTTTTACAAAAATAGCTATTTTGCACCAACTTTTACTTTTTTTCTAATTAACCAGAGACAAACTAGTGATGGTATAACCATTATTGTAGTTATCACAAAAAATGTGCCCCAGTCCCCTTCAAGCCAATCCACTAGTGCCCCTGAAGAGGATGCAAGTAATGTTCTGCCAGCTGTTCCGATTGAGGCAAGCAGAGCATACTGAGTAGCAGTGTAAGTTCTGTCTATTAGTAAAGAAATGAAAGCAACAAATGCCACAGTTGCAAATGCTGCTGTTATGTCATCTGCAATAACAGCTATTGCAAATAGAAGTTCAGATTTACCTGTCCAGGCTAAAACTGCAAATATAAGGTTAGTTAAAGCCATTAATCCGCCAGCAAAAAACATTGTTTTTATTGTTCCAGCCCGCATGGCCATTACTCCACCAATTAATGTAAAAACAACAGTTGTAACCCATCCTAATCCTTTTGAATAAATAGCAATTTGTCCTTTGGAAAAACCAATTTCTTTATAAAAAACAATCGACATACGCCCTAAAAATGCTTCCCCAATTTTAAATAGGAATACAAATCCAATAATTCCTAACGCTATAGATACTCCATTTTTTCTTATGAATGAAAGTATAGGACCACCAATTTTTCCAGAAATCCAGCTTGCTGTAACATTACCCCAATTACTACTTATATTTATTAAAGCTACACCCAAAACTAAAAATATAAAATCTACAACTAAAAAAGAAAGTATGTATTGATATAGTAATAAAAATACAATTAAGCTTAAGGTAAGAATTTTGAAATTCATTTTTAAATGATTATGTCCAAGGAAACCTAACGCCAAGCTGATAAATAAAATATGATAGATATTTAATGGCAAATAAGGAACAAAGTCTTTCGTCTGATTAAAATCTGGTAGGATTTGCAAAATTGAAGTTACCAAAAAAAATATTCCTAAAATTTTTATATTTCTTGATTTTGGTGAACTTAATTCCTTATTAATTCTTTTTTCTTCTAGTTGTTGTTTTTTTAATCTATTACTTTTTGTAGGTTCATGAACAAACATTAATCCAATATTCATTAAAATTATTAAGACTCCCAAGACAATAAAAGTAGTTTGCCAGTAATCTTCAATACCTGTATTTTGAAAGTATTCAGCTGTAAATAATGCAATGACTCCTCCAAGCTTATACCCTGTCCACCAGCCTACCACAGCCATAGCAGCGCCCGCTGCCATTGATTTTCCCTCATTAGCTTGGATTTGTTCAATTCTCAGTGCGTCAACAGTTATGTCTTGAGTAGCTGAAGCTATTGCGATAACTAATCCTACACCAATTAAAAGCTCAAAATTTTGCGTAGGGTTTAAAAGACTCCAAATTGCTAAACTAATCAAAATAGTTAATTGCATTAAAACAATCCAGCCTCTTCTGTGGCCTAGCTTTTTTGTCAAATATGGTATTTGAAGTCTATCAATTAGGGGAGCCCATAAAAAATTAAATGCATAAACTCCAAATATTAATCCTGCCCAACCAATTGTTGATCTACTTAAACCTTCTTCTTGTAGCCAAAGATTTAAGCTACTTGCAATTAATACCCAAGGAAAACCGCTAATTGATCCAAGTAGTAAGATTCTTAGCATTCTTATATCTTTGTAAACTAGTAATGAACTTATCCAGGATTGATTTTTAACAGTCATTAATATTTCCTCCAAAAAGATGGAATAAATAATACTAATATAGCAAACAGTTCTAATCTACCTAAAATCATCGCTAAGCTTAAAATCCATTTTGAAAAATCAGGTAAATTTGAAAAATTACCATTTGGACCAATAATATCACCTAAACCAGGTCCTACATTTGATATTGATGTTGCAGCAGCTGATATTGAGGTTGTTAAATCCAAACCACTTGTGGATAAAAGAGCAGTAATAAGAAAGAAAATTACAATGTATAAAAAAATGAATGAAATTATTGATGCCAGAAATTTTTCATCAATATTACTATTTTCATATTTAATTTTAAATATACCTCTTGGATATATAATTTTTTTTAGTTGCACAGAAATAAATTGGAATAGAATTTGAACTCTAAATATTTTAATTCCACAAGCAGTAGATCCTGCACATCCACCTATGAACATAAGTATAAGAAAATAAATTAATGGAAATTGGCCCCACGTACTAAAGTTTTGGGTAACATAACCTGTCCCAGTTAAAATAGATATCACATTAAATGCTACAGATCTTATATCTGAAATATTTTGGTTTTTAATCAATAAATATAAATACATCAATAGAATCGAAAAAATTACAATTTTAAAAAAAGTTTTAATTTGTGTATCATTAAAAAATATTTTTTTGTCACCATTTAAATATTTGATGTAAGCAATGAAAGGAATGCTTCCTAAAATTATAAATATGATTGATGTAAACTCAATGAGTGAACTATCAAAATAACCAATAGATTCATTATAATTTGAAAATCCCCCTGTTGCTATTGTTGTCATTGAGTGAACAATGCTATCAAAAAAGTTCATCCCAAATATTTTATAAAATAATGCACATATAAAAGTTAATCCTGAGTATACTAAAATCAATCTCAATGCTATTTCTTTTGATCTAGGTAAAATTTTTTCTGGTGTATCACTTGTGGATATGATGAACAACTGCATTCCTCCAATATTCATTAGAGGCATTAATGTTATTGCCATAACAATAATTCCAATTCCCCCTAACCATTGAAGCATTCCTCTCCAAAGTAGAATACCTTTAGGAGTTTCATTTAGATTAGTAATTATAGTTGATCCAGTTGTAGTGATACCCGACATACTCTCAAAAAAAGCATCAGTAACACTTAAATTTATCTCAGAAAATATGAATGGTAGTGAGCCAAAAATAGCGATACTCAACCAAGATAATGCAGTTAAAAGAAAAGCCTGAGGCAAACTAATTTGTTTATCGTGATCTAAATTTGATAACAAAAAAAGTACTCCAAATATTACAGTCACAATCCCAGAACTTATGAAACCAGAGTCTAGTTCATTATAAAAAAACTGCGCTAAAATTGGCGCAATCATCGATAAACCTAAAATTATTTGTAAAATTCCTAGGGTAAAAAAAACAGTTTTATAATTGGACATTTTGATTGGACATTATTTTATGGTAAATAAATTTCAACTCTATAAGAATTATTAAAAACGTTATTTAATAGATAATTTAATAAAAAGTGATAGATAAAACAAACATCGATAAAACTAACGCCTGGCCTTTTGTTGAAGCTAAAAAACTTCTTAGAGAAAGAAAGAAAAATATAGAAAACAAGGGTAAAATCATTCTTCAAACAGGTTACGGTCCTAGTGGATTGCCTCATATAGGTACTTTTGGTGAAGTTGCAAGAACTTCTATGATTGTTAACGCTCTAAATCAGTTAACAGACCTTCCTAAAGAAATAATTACTTTTTCTGATGACATGGATGGACTTAGAAAAGTTCCTGAGAATATTCCTAATTCCAAAAAACTTGAGGAAAATCTTCACAAACCTTTAACAGATGTTCCAGATCCTTTTGAAAAATTTGCGAGTTTTGGTGAACACAACAATGAAATGCTAAAAAACTTTCTAGATAAATTTAATTTTAAATATAATTTTAAAAGTTCGACAGAATTATATAAATCTGGTTTTTTCAATAATACATTAAAGTTAATTTTAGAAAATTATGACGGAATTATGAATATAATTATTCCAACTCTCGGTAAAGAAAGACAAAAAACGTATTCTCCTTTTTTACCTATTTGTCCTGAGACAGGTAATGTATTAGAAATTCCAGTTTCAGAACTAGATAGCAAAAATTCAAAAATAATTTTTGATAATAATGGAAAAAAATTAGAGCAAAGTATTTTAAATGGAAATTGTAAACTTCAGTGGAAGGTAGATTGGGCTATGAGATGGTACGCTCTTGATGTAGATTTTGAAATGTATGGAAAAGATTTGATAGAGAGTGCAATTCTATCAACAAAAATTATAAAATTACTAGGAAAAACAAATCCATCGGGGTTTGCCTATGAACTATTTTTAGATGAAAAAGGTGAAAAAATATCTAAGTCAAAAGGAAATGGTATCACAATCGATCAATGGTTAGAATATGCCTCTCCTGAGAGTCTTTCTTTATATATGTACCAAAACCCAAAAAGGGCAAAAAAACTTTACAGAGAAGTAGTACCAAAGGCCGTAGATGAATATCTTGATTTTATTGAAAAAAGCAAAACTCAAAATGATCTTCAAAAACTAATGAACCCTGTTTGGCATGTTCATAATGCGAAAATTCCTGATGAAAATTCAATTATGTCTTTCTCAATGCTACTAAATTTGGTTGAAACAAGTAATGCAGACACAAAGGATTTACTTTGGAAGTTTGTGAAGAAATATAAAAAGAATATTAACGAAAAAGAACAACCTATTTTTGACAATTTAATAGGTTATGCAATAAAATATTTTAATGACGTTATTAAGTCTAAAAAAATTTATAAAAAACCTAATGAAGATGAAAAAAATGCCTTAGATGCTTTAGTAAAATCTTTAGATAAGTGTCATGACTCAATGAAACCAGAGGACATCCAAACTACTATTTATACAGTTGGAAAAGAGAATGGCTATAAAGAAAATTTACGTGATTGGTTTAGGTTAATATACGAGGTAGTTTTTGGTGTCGAAAATGGACCAAGGTTTGGCTTTTTTATCAGTTTTTTTGGGGTTCAAGAAACAAAAGAATTAATTAAAAGTAAATTGGAAAATGTTTAATATTATAAGACCATTAATTTTTAAATTTAGTCCTGAGGTAGCACATTCTCTAGCAATAAAAGCATTAAAATTAAATAATATTCCTTATACTCAACCTAAAAATAATCATATTATAGAAACAACTTTTTGTGAAAAAAAATTACCCTCACCAATTGGTGTTGCTGCTGGATTTGATAAAAATGCTGAAGTATATAATCCCCTGTTTAATCTTGGATTTGGTTTTGTTGAAGTAGGTACAATTACTCCAAAACCTCAGTTTGGAAACCCTAAACCAAGGGTTTTTAGACTCGAAGAAGATGAAGCTCTGATTAATAGACTAGGATTTAACAATTCTGGCTCAGAAGAAATTAGCAAGAGAATTAAAGAAAATAACAAAAAAGGTTTTTTAGGAATAAATATTGGACCAAACAAAGATTCTACAGATAGAGTTGAGGATTATTTAATTTGTTTTCGTAAATTTTATAATTTAGGTGATTACATCACGATAAATATTTCCTCTCCCAATACAGAAAATTTAAGAGATTTTCATAAACAGGATGAGCTCACTTCATTGATTACTAAATTAAAAAATGAAAAAAAAGTGTTAAATTCTAATGTTCCACTAGCAATAAAAGTCTCTCCTGATTTAAATGATGATCAAATTAATGAAGTATCTAATATCATTTTAGAACAAGAAATAGGAATAGTGATTGTTTCCAATACAACAGATAAGAATAGAGAAAATTTAAAAAATATAAATAAAATAGAAAAGGGCGGTTTGTCAGGTAAACCAATTGAAAAAATTTCAAATGAGGTAATTTCAAAATTTTATAAAATCTTAAAAGATAAAACAAAAATAATAGGAGTGGGGGGTGTGAGTAATGGACAAGATGCTTTTGAAAAAATCGCTTCTGGAGCAACTCTTATTCAATTATATACTGGAATGGTTTATAGAGGTCCTCGTATAGCTTCAAAAATAAGTAACGAATTAATCAATTTGTTAAAAAATAAGGGGTTTAAAAATGTTTCAGAAGCTATTGGAACTAAAAATTAATCTTGACGCGATAAGATTCAGATCCTATACAAGCACATAATTTATGTCTAAAAAATGTGAACTCACTGGAAAAATCCCACTTAAGGGTCATAACGTTAGTCACGCTAATAACAAGACTAAAAGGAGATTTCTTCCAAATCTAAAAAAAGTGAAGTTTAAAAGTGAGTTGCTAAAGAGAAGTTTAAGATTAACTGTCTCAAATGCAGGTGTTAGATCAGTAGATAAAAAAGGTAGTTTTGACCAATTTCTTATTTCAGCAAAGTCTAGAGATTTATCATTAAGACTAAAAAAATTAAAGAAATCGATAGTTAGTAAATCTGCATAATGAATAAAGTATTCTTAACACTCTCATTTTTAATGGGATTTGTTGTCTTAGCGTCTAATTTTTTAGTCCAATTTCCAATTCAATATTACGGTCTACAAGAAATTCTTACTTATGGGGCATTCAGTTATCCAATAGCTTTTTTAATAACTGATCTAGCAAATAGATCTTTTGGCAAATTAGTTGCTAGAAAAATTGTATATATAGGATTTACAATTGGAATTTTGTTTACACTAATTTTCTCAACAAATTTTGCAGATTTAATCTCAGTAAGAATAGCAATTGGTTCAGGAACTGCATTTATTATTGCTCAATTATTGGATGTACAAATATTTGACCAATTAAGGAAAAAAAAATGGTTTATCGCTCCCCTCGCATCTTCATTAATTGGTTCAACAGTTGATACATTCTTATTCTTTTCAATTTCATTTTACGGGACAGGAATACCATGGGTAACACTCTCTTTAGGAGATTTAGCGGTGAAGATCTTAGTTGCATTAGTAATGTTGATACCTTTTAGATTATTATTAGGTACTTTAAAAGCTGCTTAATTTAAATTTTTGGCTCTTGTTGTGTCATGCAATGAATAGCTCCAAAACCCCAAATTAAATCACTACAATTAATTGCAATAACTTTTCTGCTTGTAAAAAATTTTCTAAAAATATTTAAAACTTTTTTGTCTTCTTTTACATTAAATACTGGAAGTAAGACTATTTTATTGCTTATGAAAAAATTTAAATAACTTGCTGGAACACGAGTTTTCTCTATGACAACTGGACTTGGCATAGGAATCTTTATAATTTTAAATTTTTTTCCGTTTTCATCTGAACTTTTACGCAATATTTTTAAATTCTCTTTGAGAGCTTTGTAATTCTTATCTGATCTATTCTTTTCTGCAGCTATCATAATTGTGTTTTTTGAAACAAATCTTGCTATATCATCGATATGACCGTGTGTATCATCTCCAACAATTCCTTTGTTTAGCCATATGAAATTTTTTGCGTTTAAATATTTTGAAAACAGATTTTCATAGTCAATTTTTTTGAATCCTTTATTTCTCTCTTGTTTTCTACTTAATAAGCACTCTCTTGTTAACAATATGGATCCAGATCCATTATTATCAAACGCACCGCCCTCCATTACTACTCTTTTAATTTTTTTTGAACTTATCCTTCTAGGTAAAATACTTTCAATATTTAAATACCTACTAATATAGTTATTAATTTTATCATCATTTTTGAAATTTTTATATTTTGACCAGGCATTAAATTTAAAGTTAAGCATGGATTTTTTTCTATTTTTTTTGTTGACTAAAAATATTGGTCCAGAGTCTCTTAACCAAAGCCTGTCAGTCTTAAGTTTATGAAATTTTATGTTAGATATATTACAGTCTATTTCTTTTAAATATTTTTTTATAGTATTTATATTTTTGTTATTGTTTACTAACAAATCTATTCTCTGGTGTTTTGTTAAATATTTTATTATGTTTCCAACTACGTTTGGAATATTTTCAAATAATCCAGGCCAATCATTTTTATTATGAGGCCATGACATCCAAACAGATTTTTGAGGCTCCCATTCTGCTGGCATTCTAAATTCATCTATTTTTTTACTCATCTTGGGGATTTTTGAGTATATTTTTGTAAAATTCAGTTCTTCTGTCTCTTAAAAAGGGCCAATGCTGTCTAGCAATATCTATTTTTTTATAATCTACTTCACAAACTAAAATATCTTCTTTTTTATTTCCTGCTTTTGCAATTATTTTACCATTAGGATCTATCACCATGGAGTTTCCCCAAAATTCAATCTTTTTATTTCCTTTTGTTTCCGCTCCAACTCTATTTATAGCAGCCACATAAGTACCATTAGCTATAGCATGTGATTTTTGCATTGTAATCCAAGAGTCTAATTGTAATTTACCATACTTTTCTTTTTCTTTAGGATGCCATCCGATTGCTGTTGGGTAAAAAATAATTTGAGCACCTTTTAATGCTGTAAGTCTTGCTGCCTCAGGAAACCACTGATCCCAGCATATAAGAGGACCTAATTTTCCAAATTTAGTTTTAACACTCTTAAATCCCAGGTCTCCTGGGGTAAAATAAAATTTTTCATAATAACCTGGATCATCAGGTATATGCATCTTACGATATTTCGATAAAATCTTGCCATTCTCTCCAATAATAATGCTAGTATTATGATAAAAGCCAGATGTTTTTTTCTCAAACAAAGTAATATTTAATACAATGTTTAGCTCTTTTGCTAAGTCACAAAATATTTTAGAAGTTTTTCCTGGAATTTTTTCTGCTAATTTAAAGTTTGAGTGACTTTCTGTCTGACAAAAATAATTTGTTAAAAATAACTCTGGCAAACAAATTATTTTCGCTTTTTTTTTTGCAGCTTTCTTAATATTTTTAACTGCTAAATTAATATTTGACTGAATTGTACCTAAAGATTTACTTTGAATTAATCCTATTTTGACTCTATTTTTCATTAATCAAAATATGTTGGAAAAATTTTTTCTTTCTCTATTTTTCCATTCACCTTTATGATAGACATCACTGGCTATCAGGGGTAGTACACTTGTTGCTTCTGCAAAAACCATTTGTTCTTTTGCGATATCAACTTTGCCCCATGAACTTGCCTCTTTTAATGTTGAACTACTACAAGCACCATCTCTAGAGTCAGCAACTGTTATTTGAATAGCATATTTATGCATATCTACATTCTTACCTAAAAGTTCTGCACAGATCACTGTATCTTGAACAAAATTTTTTGGAACACCTCCTCCTATCATAAAAAGTCCTGATCCTTTAGATCTAATTTTAATTTCAGTTAATTCTCTAAACTCTCTAACAGAATCTATCGTGATATGATTTTTTGGATTTCTTTCTTGATGCATTACTAACCCAAATCCAGCGCTAGAGTCAGTGAATGCGGGGCAAAATATTGGGACATTATTGTCGTATGCAACTTCAATTAATGAGTCTTTTTTCTTTGCATGTGTTTTAAGGTATTTACCAATCTCCCTTATGAACTCTCTTGATGTATATGCTTTAGGTTCTAATTTGTCCGCTATATCTCCAATTGTTTTGTCACACATTTGAAGTTCATCTTCATCAATGTACGTATCATAAATTCTGTCGATGTAATTATTTCTTAATTCAGTATCATCTTGATGCTGAGATCCCTGATAATGTTTAAAACCTAAAGCTTCAAAGAAATCCATATCAATGATTGAAGCCCCTGTAGCAACTATAGCATCAACCATGTTGTATTTAACCATATCTCTGTACACATGCATACATCCTGCTGCAGAGGTTGAACCTGCAAGAGTTAAAAAAATTGTACAATTTTTATCTTTAATCATGTCATTGTAAATATTTGCAGCATTTGCAGTCTCTCTAGAGACAAAAGACATTTTTTCCATAGATGAAACAATATCTCTGGCATCAAATGAAGTTATATCAATATGTTCAACTTCTTTACTAAGAAGATCTTTTTTTCTATTGTTTGAATAATTTTTGTTATCAGACATCAAGCAACAAGAAACTCTTTATTTGCCTCTTTGTCGTACATAGTCATTATAGGATTATCCTCAACTTCATAAACTTCATCTGAGTAAAATCCGTTAAAGTTGGTTCTAAAAGTAAGTCCATAAGCTCCAAGTTGTCCAAGTTCTATATAATCGTTCTCTTTTATATTGTTAGGTAAAATAAAAGGTCCTTTCATATAATCCATGCTATCACATGTTGGGCCATAGAAATCAAATGATGTTAATTTTTTTGAAATAACTCTACCATCAGTTATCATTTTTGAAGGGTATACAATATTTGGAACACCAGCATCAAATAAAGTTCCATATGTTCCATCATTTATATAAAGTTTTTGTTTTTTTCTTAAATCTACCCTAACTATTGTTGAACCACTCTCTGCAACAATTGCTCTACCAGGTTCGCATATAATTTCTGGAAGTTTTTCTATTTTTAAATTTTCTAAGCTTTTTTTGATTTCATTGAAGTAGTTATCTAAGGATTGAGGTACTAAATCAGGATATACAGTAGGGAAACCTCCCCCAACATTAATTACATCAGGTATTATTTTTGTTTTTTTTATAATATTTCCAATTTCAAATATTCCTTTAGAATAAGAAATTGGATGCATACACTGCGAGCCAACATGAAAACTTAGCCCAACCTTTTTAGCATATTGTTTAGTTAGTCTTAGAAGTCCTACGGCTTCATTATTAATTGCTCCAAATTTTTTTGATAAGTCTATCTCTGCATGTTCATTAGATACAGAAACTCTCACAAATAAATCTAAGTCTTTTGCATAATTTGTACTTTCAATAATTTTTATTAATTCATCTTTCTAAAGAGAAAGTTTTTACGTTATATTTAAAATATGCTTCTTTTATACTTTCTCTGCTCTTTACGGTGTGCATATAGGAGCAATCTGCTTTTGGACTTAATTTTCTAATAGTTTCTATTTCCTTAATAGAGGCCACGTCAAAACTATTTATTCCACTCTCAATGATGGTTTTTAAAACTATTGGATGAGGATTAGTTTTTAAAGCATATAGAATTTTGCCTGGAAAGTTTTTTTGAAAATATTTAGAAGCCAACTTTATAGACTCTTTTCTTATACAATAAACAGGTTTTGTTGGTCTCAGTTGATTAATTAACTCCTCAACTGACTTAAATTTTTGCATATCTGCACCTCTAAAAAAAAATTTACAAAAAAAACCTGCATATCTAGTATGCAAGTTTCATAATTGCAGCATTTATGCGATAAAATTATTAATGTAAAGTAAATAATGCTATTGAAATATTAAATTTTATTTCCATATAGGGTGTATGATAAATCAACCAACACTCCAAAAATTAAGTGATTTTGAGGATAAATCACTTCTAATTGTAGATGACGATAATCCGTTCAGACAAAGATTGGCTAGAGCTATGGAAAAAAAAGGTTTTACAGTTACACAAGCTGAGAGTGTAAAAATTGGTATTGATACAGTAAAATCAAAAAGTCCAGCATTTGCTGTTGTCGATCTTAGATTGAATGATGGGAATGGACTAGAGGTAGTAAAAGAAATCCAAAAGGGAAACCTTAAAAGTAGAATTATCATGTTAACAGGATACGGAAATATCCCAACTGCAGTTGCAGCGATCAAAGAAGGGGCTATAGATTATATAGCTAAGCCAGCAGATGCAGATGATGTCGAAAAAGCACTTTTAGCTGATCCTAATCAAAAACCCGCTCCTCCTGAAAATCCAATGTCTGCGGATAGAGTGAAATGGGAGCATATACATAGAGTTTTTGAGTTATGTAACAGAAATGTCTCTGAAACTGCAAGAAGACTAAAAATGCACAGAAGAACTCTTCAAAGAATACTGTCTAAAAGATCTCCTAGATAACTTAATTTTTTGTAAGTCTTAAAAATACATCTTCAAGATCTCCATCATCAGTTGAAATATCATGTATTTTTATATCTTGTTTTTTAATTTCTGAGATTATTGAGTCTATGCTTAGTTTACTCTTCTCATATGACAAAACCAACCTATTTCCATCATTTGATAAGACTTTTAATGACTTAAAAGTGTTATCATTAATATTAGTTTTTTTATCTGTGGTGAGATACACAATTTTTGTTTGAATTCTTTCTAAGAGATTTTTAGTCGTATCTAAAGCAACTAATTTTCCTCCACTTAGGATACCAATCCTATCACACATTTTTTCTGCTTCCTCAAGGTAATGAGTTGTAAGAATTGTAGTCACTCCCTGTTTATTAAGAGATCTTACGTTTTCCCATAGTGTGTTTCTAAGTTCTACATCTACTCCTGCGGTAGGCTCATCTAAAATTATAATTGGAGGTTGATGTACCATCGCTTTTGCCACAAGTAATCTCCTCTTCATACCACCAGATAGGGCTCTAGCATAACTGTCAGCTTGTGCCTCTAATGATACTAACTTTAATATGGTATCTGTAATTCTATCTTTTTCTCTAATCCCATACAGTCCTGCTTGAAGCTCTAAGAGTTTTCTAGGACTAAAAAATGGATCAAAGTTGACTTCTTGTGGAACAATACCAATGGATGCTTTAACTTGTCTTGGATTTTTATCTAAGTCGAAACCCCAAACATTAACTTCACCTCCAGATTTTATAACTGATCCACCTAATATATTTATAAATGTGCTTTTTCCGGCACCGTTTGGTCCTAATA
>CACBBR010000019.1 GCA_902537555.1 uncultured Pelagibacteraceae bacterium | reverse complement strand
TAAAATATACAAAAGAATTTGTTGAACAAAATACAAATACATTCGATATTGTCGAAATCGCTAAATTATTCATTAGCGTTCAATCTATTTTAGACGGAGAGATCAATGAAATTAACTCAAAAAGTTTCAACGAATTATCAGAATATGTAAGATCGTCTTTAAAATTTAAAAAATACGAAGAAAAAATTTTAAATAAAGAAAAAGAGATAAAACTTAATACAGTTGATAACGAGTTAATTAAATTAAAGGACCAACTGAAAGAACTGAAATCTTATATTGCAAAAAATTTGGGATCTTATTATTCAAATGATGCAATTGCTTTAATAGAAAAAAGTGAAAAAGAGATTAATGAATTAAACAGCTTGAATAATCTTAAATCAGCTTACGAAGAAATTAATAATTTATTCGATTTAATAAATACATACGAAGAAAACTTGAATATTGTTAACAGTTTGTTGCCCAATCTTAAATCTTATCTGGTAAAATATATGTCATCTGACTTTGGGCCAAGTATAATTGAAAAAATTGAACTTCTTGAAAAAGCAATTGAAGAAAAAGATCCAAATAATTTAAATAGAATAATAAAAGAAACTAATGAATTTATTGAAATAACTATACTTAATCATGAAAAACAAGTTTTAGAAGAAAAACGTAAAGAAGAAGAGAGAATAGCTGAGGAAAAACGTAAAGAAGAAGAAAGAATAGCTGAGGAAAAACGTAAAGAAGAAGAAAGAATAGCTGAGGAAAAACGTAAAGAAGAAGAAAGAATAGCTGAGGAAAAACGTAAAGAGGAACAAAGAATAGCAGAAGAAAAACGTAAAGAAGAAGAAGAAAAACTTCAGAGTACTTTTAAAAAATATAATGCAAAAACACAATTTCAAAAAGATTTAGTTAGATCTTTATTAAAAATTCCCAATATTGATTTAAGAAGAGTAAAATTTTCATCAGGAGATAGATTGATAGAAATAGATGGTAGCTTTGCATCCTTAAATTCAAGTTTTCCAAATGATTTTATCGATTTTAAAAATTTAAAAATAAAAAATTTAAATAAAAAAGTTTTTTATAAAATTGTTGAAAGTATTGAAAATCTGAAATTTGATACTTCTGTATTTAAAGAAAAAAAATGGTTTGATGAAATAAGTTTTGAAAATTTTTCTGGTTCAATTGAAAAAAATCGATTTACTTCTGGCATAATTATAAAAAAATTAGAATTTAATGATTTTTCAAATAATGTTAGTATAGTGAGTAAAAATGCAGATAAATTTGATTTAAAACAAGATCAAGTAGATTTAATTGCAGCAGCTTTTAGTTTTTCAATAGATAAATTCATAACTGATGACTTTAATTTAGTATTAGATAGTCAAAATAGAGAGTTCGGATATGAAAAATCAGAAGGGTCAGACATCTCTCTTCTTGATTGGGGTTCTTGGTATGTAAAAAATTCTTTTGATATTGATTATAATTTGAACACTGAGGTGACATATGAATATTCTGATGTAAAAGACGTTAGGTTTGATAAAAATGAAATAATAAAAATTGCTCAAAAAATCGATCCAAAAAATATTGATAACATAGATTATAAAATTTTTATTAACATATTAGACTCTCTTGGAAGTGGTAAAACTCAAAATGCTGTAATTAAAGATCCTGTGACAAAGAAAAAATTATTAAGTTTGGATAATATTAATTTAAATAGCATTAAATTTGATTATATAGATAACAAAAATCAGCAGAAATTTTTGACAGAGTTTGGTTTTGACGTAAAAGGTTTAGACATAAATGTTAATGAAATTTCACCCGAGTTTTCAACGTATTTTGCAATGTTAGGATACAATTCTGTAAAATTTGATTTTGGTTCAAATTATGGTTTAGATAAAAATAGCAATTTAAATTTTGATCTTGATATTGGAATAACTGATGCTGCATCATTAAATTTTGAATCAACTTTTTCAGGTCTAGATCTCAGTGAAATAACTAATTTCACTGATGATGCTCTTTTAGCTTATCTTTCAACAAATATTCGAGTTAAAAAAATTGGGTTAACTCTATTAGATAATTCATTAAGAGATAAATTGTTAAATCTTGCAGCACAAACTTCAAATACTTCTGCAGGAACTTTTAAATCTGATTTAATTAAACAAATGGATGCTTATTTAGTTAATTCTCAAAAAACTAGATTGCTCAATCAGTATCGCCAAGCTGTTGTAAAATTCATAAATGGTTCAAAAAAAATAAGTGTCAAAATTGAACCAAAAACACCTCTTTCATTTATGGAAATGGCACCATATTTCATTAACCCTGATGTAAATACAATTATTGATAAGTTAAATTTAAATATTAAAAATTAGTTTAGCAAAATGATAAAAAAAAGTGCAGTAAAAACTGACCTTTTTGAATTTTTGTTTGAGATTAATGGGATTACATTCGCATTCTTAGAATGCCAATACTCACTTATTTAAGAAGTTCATTGCAGAATCACCCCAAATAGAAAGCAAACATAAAGGTGATTTAGTTTTAGAGTTGAGTTAAATTAAAATATTCAAAATCTAAATGTCTAAAATTGTTTATCTTATTCTGTCTTTCCTTATGATGATTAATGTAACGTTTGCTCATCATGCTAATGAAAAATATTGTTTTGATTGTATGCATAAATACAAAATAGGTGATAAGAAAAATGACACCTATGAGTTTGAGTTTGATTTACAAACTACCATCTTCGTTAATTACAGAAATAGTATCGGAAGAACACAGACTAAAGATTTATCAAAATTAGTTGAAGAACAAATTAAAGATAAAAAAACAGGTCTTGTAAGTTATATCTTATTTGAAAATAATAAAATTTTAGTCGATCAAAATAGAAAAAGTAAATACAAAAGAGGTTACTATCCCTCACATTCAGTAGGTAAAAGTTTAGTCAGTCTTGTTACTGGTTATGCTGTATGTGATGGTTACATTAATCATACAGTTTTTGATAGAATCGATTACCCAACTGTTGCTGATACTTTGTATGAAAATCAAAAATTAATAAACCTACTTAACATGCAAGCAGGTGATGATGCAATAATTGGTGATAGATTTTATGCAAAAGATAATCCTATTAAAGGCAAAGGTCCAAATACAAATACTATTCCTATTAAAAAAGTTATGAAGAAATACTTTAAAGGTAAAAAGCATTTGGGTTTAGAGCCTGGTCTTAATTTCAACTATAGTGCTTTGACAACTAACGTTGTTATGAATTATGTCATTTACAAAACTGATGATCATTGGGAAAAATTACTTCATAAAGTATTTGTTGAAGACGCAAAAGTCGAAAATTGGGTGTATTTTGGTAAGTCATTAGAAAAACACAAATATGGTAACAGAAAATCTGGTGAATACGGTAGATATTCTTTTTATGCTAAAAGATATGACTATTTAAGAATTGCAAAATTAATATTAGATCATTGGAACAATGGTACTTGCGTTGGTAAATACTTAAAGACAATGTATGAAAATAGAGTTGATAGACAGTATGGTGAGTATAGCAAGTTTAGAGGTAACCACAACGCTGCACAAACTTATGGTGGTCAGTTTCTTTTTGATCCTATCGGAATTGAAAATAGGCCTATTTTAATGATGGACGGCTTTGCCGGACAACAAGTGGTAATTGATTTTGATAATAACAGAATTATTACTGCTCACTCTACAGATAGACACTACGACTATTATAGTTTGATTTATTTACAATTGAATCCAGACTTATTTTACAAACCAAATAATGAACAAGATAAGAAAAAGAAATGTAGGGAATACGTGAACGAAACAGGATTTATCTTAAAGTCATGTTAATTGACTATAATACTTATAAATTCATCACCAATGATTTTAGTATGAACAAAAAAAAAGGGCAGTAAAAACCGCCCTTTTAGAATTTTTAAATGAGTGAGAACGATTACATTCCCATTCCACCCATTCCTCCCATGCCACCCATTCCTCCTGGAGGCATGCCACCGGCAGCAGCATCTTTCTCTTCAGGTTTATCAGCAACCATAGCCTCTGTAGTTACTAACAATCCAGATATTGAAGCCGCATCTTGTAAAGCTGTTCTTACAACTTTTACAGGATCAATAATTCCTTCTTTGAACATATCAACATATTGTTCTGTTTGGGCGTCATAACCTTGAGAAACCTTATTTGCCTCTAGAAGTTTTCCTACAACAACAGATCCATCTACACCTGCATTTGTTGATATTTGTCTTATTGGAGCCTGAAGTGCGCTCTTTACGATATCAATACCAGCTTTTTGGTCAGCACCTTTGGCTTTTACTTTGTCTAAGTCTTGAGAAGCATATAATAGTGCACATCCACCACCCACTACAATTCCTTCTTCCACCGCAGCTCTTGTAGCGTTTAGTGCATCTTCTACTCTATCTTTTTTCTCTTTTACTTCTACCTCAGTTGCGCCACCGATTTTAATTACCGCAACTCCACCAGCTAGTTTGGCTAAACGTTCTTGAAGTTTTTCTCTATCATAATCAGAAGTGGTTTCTTCAACTTGCTGCTTGATTTGAGCACATCTTGCCTCAATGTCAGATTTCTTTCCAGTGCCGCTAACGATAGTACTATTTTCTTTATCAACTTTTACTCTTTTAGCTGATCCAAGGTCAGTAATTTTAACGTTTTCAAGTTTAATACCTAAATCTTCAGATATAACTTGACCACCAGTTAAAATTGCGATGTCCTCTAACATTGCTTTTCTTCTATCGCCAAATCCAGGAGCTTTCACCGCAACCACTTTTAAACCACCTCTTAATTTGTTTACAACTAAAGTTGCAAGGGCTTCACCCTCTACATCTTCAGATATAATCATTAAAGGTCTTCCAGCTTGAACAACTGCCTCCAAGAGTGGTACCATTGGTTGAAGGTTTGTTAATTTTTTTTCATGTAAAAGAATTAATGGATTTTCAAGTTCTGTTGTCATCTTTTCAGCATTAGTCACAAAGTACGGTGATAAATATCCTCTATCAAATTGCATACCCTCAACAACATCAAGTTCTGTCTCTATACTTTTTGCTTCTTCGACTGTAATAACTCCTTCGTTACCAACTTTTTGCATTGCTTTTGCAATCATGCTTCCAATTTCTTTGTCTCCATTTGAAGAAATTGTTCCAACTTGTGCAATCTCATCACTATCTTTAACTTTTTTTGCTGAAGAGATTAATTTTTCTTTTACATGCTCTACAGCAGCATCAATTCCTCTTTTTACATCCATTGGGTTCATCCCAGCAGTAACATACTTGCAACCTTCTTTTACAATCGCTTGAGCCAAGATTGTTGCTGTCGTTGTTCCATCACCAGCTTCATCATTTGTTTTGCTAGCAACTTCCTTAACCATTTGAGCTCCCATATTTTCAAATTTGTCATCAAGATCAATTTCTTTAGCAACTGAAACACCATCTTTGGTTGTTCTAGGCGCACCGTATGCTTTATCAATAACTACATTTCTTCCTTTGGGACCAAGAGTAACTTTTACTGTATTAGCTAGTATATCAACACCTTTTAACATTGACGTTCTAGCATCCGAATCGAATTTTACTATTTTTGCCATTATAATTTCTCCTTCTATATTAATTTTATTTAGATGTAGAAATTCCCATAATGTCAGACTCTTTCATTATGCTGTACTCTTTGCCATCTATTTTAACTTCTGTTCCTGACCACTTGCCAAAAAGAACTTTGTCGCCAACCTTAACATCCATTGGTATAATTTTTCCATCTTCAGTTTTTGAACCACCACCTACGGCAACTACTTTACCTTCTTGCGGTTTCTCTTGAGCAGAATCAGGGATAATAATTCCTCCAGCAGTTTTTTCACTGCTATCTAATACTTCGATTAAAACTCTATCGTGTAACGGTTTAAACTTCATAAATACTCCTTTAAATAAGAGTTCATATAGATGCATGTGACTATTTTTTCAAGATCTGTTCATAAATTTATAAAGTAGAAAATCCAAGAATTTATTAGTTTTTTAAGCTATATCTGAAATATGATTAAAAATTTAGAGGAAATGGGCTTAAAATCAATTGCAAGTCAATATGATTTATTTTTCATCGATATTTGGGGAGTAATTCATAATGGAATAAAACTTCACGAGAAAGCAGTAAAAGCTTTAGAAGAATTGTCAAAAAATAATAAAAAATTTATTTTGCTCACAAATGCTCCAAGGCCAAATTTAACTGTGATTAACACCCTTAAAGGAATGGGATTAAATAAGTTTTCCGAAACCGTTTTTACATCCGGGGAAGCATCCCTTAGATATATTTTAGAAAAATTTCAGAACAAAAAATTTTTTCATTTGGGACCACCAAGAGATTTTGATTTATTCAAAAAATTTGAAGACAATAAAGTCAACAATATAGAAGACTCAGAATACATACTGTGTTCAGGGCTTTTCGAAGAACATGAGAATGATTTAGAATATTATAAAAATTTTCTATCAAAGCAAATAACAAAAAAAATGATATGTACTAATCCAGATTTAATAGTTGATAGAGGAAATAAAAGAGAATATTGCGCCGGATCTATAGCTAGGTCATTTGAGGAAATTGATGGAGAAGTAATATATTTCGGTAAACCTTATCCACCTGTTTATGAACTTGCCGCCACAATTAAAGATAAAAAAATATTATGTATTGGTGATAATTTAAATACAGATATTAAAGGAGCTATGATCCAAAATTTTGATTCACTGCTAATTACAAGTGGTATACATAGACAAGAAATTTCAAATTTTTCTATTGAAAATGTTCTAAAAAACTATGATACAAAAATAAATTATTTTCAGAGTGAATTAAAATGGTGAAACAGTGTAATATTTTTAATAATTTTAATATTTCTAAAAAATTTAAAAATTCTATTATTTTGATTGGAAACTTTGATGGTTTGCATTCGGGACACCAAAAGTTATTTAAATTAGCAAAAAAATATAAAACTAAATATAAATCTAAAATAGGAGTTGTTACTTTTGACCCAATTCCTAAAATGTTTTTTAATAGTAAAATAAAAAATTATAGAATATCAAATTTTGATAAAAAATTTTCAAAAATAAAATGTATGGATTTTATTAAAAATATATTATCAAAAAGATTAAGCTCAAAATTTATATTTGTTAGTAACAACTTTAGATTTGGTTACAAAAGAGAGGGCGATGTTCTATTACTAAAAAAATATGAACATATTTTTGGGTACACTTTAGTTAAACCAACACCATTAAAGGAAAATAAAAAAATTATTTCATCTACGATAATTAGAAAGTTGCTCGAAAAAGGGCAGCTATCTAAAGCAAATAAATTTCTAAAAAGAAATTGGGAGATTGAAGGCAAAGTTCAAAAGGGTAGAATGATGGGGAAAAAAATTGGATTTCCAACGTGCAATATAGATATTGAAAATTATGTCATAGCAAAACCAGGAGTTTATGCGGTAAGAGTTAGAATTAATGATAAAAAAAAAATGTTAAAGGGTATTGCAAACTTAGGTTACAGGCCAACATTTGACCAAAAAAAAATACTTTTAGAGGTAAATATTTTTAATTTTTCAGGAAATCTTTATAATAAAAAATTATCTGTAGAATTTTTAAAATTTATTAGAGGAGAGAAAAAATTTAAAGGTATTAGTGAATTAAAAAATCAAATTAAAAAAGATATTTTGAAAGCTAAAAAGATTTCATGAGTAAAGAACATTTAAATTTACCTAAAACTGCCTTTTCTATGAAGGCAAATCTGCCCAACAAAGAGCCCGAATATTTAAAATTTTGGGAAAATATAAATTTATACAAAAAACTGAGATCACAAAGCAAAGGTAGAGAAAAATTTGTTTTACATGACGGTCCTCCTTATGCAAATGGGAACATTCATATGGGTACAGCCTTAAATAAAATTTTAAAAGACATAATAACTAAATTTCATCAAATGGATGGTAAAGATTCAGTCTATGTTCCGGGATGGGATTGTCACGGTTTACCAATTGAATGGAAAATTGAAGAGCAATATAAAAAAAATAAAAAAAATAAAAACGATGTGCCAGTGATAGAGTTTAGGAAAGAATGTAGAGATTTTGCAAGCAAATGGATCGAAATCCATAAAGACCAATTTAAAAGACTTGGAGTTATCGGAGACTGGGAAAATTATTATTCCACAATGAGTTTTGATGCTGAGGCTCAAATTGTTAGAGAGTTAGGTAAATTTTTAAAAGAGGGAAGTTTATTTAAAGGATATAAGCCTGTTTTATGGTCAACGGTTGAAAAGACTGCTTTAGCAGATGCAGAAGTTGAATATCAAGATCACGTATCAGATACAATCTATGCAGCTTTTTTAGTTAAAAGTTCAAATATAAAAGAGATTATTGGATCTAATATTATAATTTGGACAACAACCCCATGGACAATACCTGCGAATAAAGCTTTGGCTTACAACCAAAGTTTAGATTACGTTCTATGTCAAATAAGTGACAAAGATAAATTAAAAAATGAAAAAATAATAATTGCTAAAGAGCTTTTAGAAGCTGTTTCAAAAGATACAGAATGTAAAATAAATATACTTTCTGAATTTAAAGGAAAAGAATTTGAGGGAACTATATGTAGTCATCCATTCCAAAAAATTGGATATGATTATGATGTTCCAATGCTTGAGGCAAGATTTGTTACAACTGAACAGGGAACAGGTATTGTTCATTGTGCACCTAGCCATGGACCTGACGATTTTAATTTGTGTATTAACAATGGGATTAAAGCAATTGAAACAGTCGATGATGATGGAAGATACACTAAACATATACCGATATTTGAGGGAACGCATATTTTTAAAGCTAATAGGATTGTAATAGAGAAGCTTAAGGAAACAAACACCCTCTTATCCAATGGAAAACTTACTCATTCCTATCCACATTCTTGGAGATCAAAAGCTCCATTAGTTCACAGAGCAACACCTCAATGGTTTATTTCAATGGAAAGTCACAAATTAAGAGATAAAGCCCTTAAAGCTATAGATGACACAACTTTTTACCCTGCTAAAGGGAAAGAAAGAATTAAATCAATGATTGAGACCAGACCAGATTGGTGTGTATCCAGACAGAGGGTATGGGGTGTTCCTTTACCAATATTTATTTCAAAAAAAAATGGAGAGATCTTGATAGATGATGGAGTTTTTGAAAACATTGCAAAAATTTATGAAAAAGAGGGTTCTGATTGTTGGTTCGAAGAAAATTTTCAGAGACTTCTTGGAGATAAATATAAAGCAGAGGATTTTACTAAATCATCAGACATAGTAGAGGTGTGGTTTGATAGTGGCTCAACACATTCTTTTGTATTAGAAAAAAGAGAAGACTTAAAATGGCCTGCATCAATGTATTTAGAGGGCTCAGACCAACATAGAGGATGGTTTCATTCTTCTTTACTTGAGTCATGTGGAACTAGAGGTAGAGCACCCTTTGAAAGTATTCTATCACATGGGTTTGTAGTTGATGGAAAAGGGCTCAAAATGTCTAAATCAACAGGGAATGTAATTGCCCCTGAAGATATTCTAAAAAAATATGGCGCCGATATACTTAGAATATGGGTTGCATCATCAAATTATGCTGAAGATTTAAGAATAGATTATTCAATTTTAGATCAACATTCTGAATCTTACAGAAAAATAAGAAATACTTTTAGATATCTCCTAGGAAATATGCAAGACGATTATACAAAAATAGATTTTGAAAAAATTGACTTAAATGATCTACCTGAACTCGAAAAATATATGCTTCATAGATTATTTATGATTAATAAAAGTTTTAATGAATATTTTAAGTCTTATAATTTTCATAATCTGTATAAAGAATTACTTAATTTCTGCACTGTAGAATTGTCAGCGTTCTATTTTGATATAAGAAAAGATCTTCTTTATTGCGATCCTAAAGACTCAAAAAAAAGGTCAGATTGTATTTTAATATTAAAAGTAATTTTAGAGTGTTTATTAAAATGGTTTGCACCTATATTATCATTCACTACTGAGGAAATTTATCATTTAATTTCTAAAAAAGATAAAGATGGAAGTATTCATTTGCAAAAATTTGTTAAAATCCCCAATCAATGGAAAAATGAGGAATTAAGTAAAAAATGGCAAAAAATTAAACTAATTAGAGATGAAGCAAATATTAGCATAGAGTGTAAAAGAGCCGAAAAAATTATTGGCTCAAGTTTGGAGGCAAATATTGAAATCAAAATCAAGAATCAAGATATGTTCAATATAGCACAGAACCAAGATTTCTCAGAAATTTGTATAACTTCTTCAGCTTCAATTTCAAATGACAATAATTTAGAAAAAGAAATTGAAGTTATTAGTTCAAAAGCTATTGGAAATAAGTGCCCAGTTTGTTGGAAAATCAGTAAAGAAATATGTGAGAAACATGGACATTTAACTGTTTAATGAAAAATGAAAATATTAAAAAGCTAGTTTTCAGTATTTCAATTTTAATACTAGTTTTTTTATTAGATAGAGTTTCTAAAATTTTAATCCTGAATATATTAGACGCAACTGGCAGGGTAGATATTTACATAAACTCTTTTCTTAATTTTTATCTTGTTTGGAATAAAGGAATTGGATTTGGATTGCTATCGTCAGATCAAGATAATTTTTATAATATTGTGACTGCTTTAATTGTTTTAATTAATTTTATTATTATTTACCTATTATTCAAAGAAAAGGGCGTGAAGTATTATTTTTTACTATTCATCCTAGGAGGTTCGCTTGGGAATTTATTTGACAGAATATACTTCAGAGCAGTACCAGATTTTATAGACCTAAATTATAACGGATATCATTGGTTTATTTTCAATGTAGCAGATATATTTATAACAATAGGCATTATTTTACTTATTTTGGCAGAATTTTTGAGCTATAAAAAAGTAAATGAATAAATTCATTAAAATATCAAAAATATTATTCCTGTTATTTTTTTTATATTCATGTGGTTCAGTTGGGGAAGCTCTTCAAGGTAAAAAAAGATCAGATCAAGGAGACGAGTTTTTAATTGATAAAAAAAATCCTTTAGCTATGCCACCAGACTTTGATAAATTACCAGAACCGGGAGAAGCAAATGTAAAATCTATAAATGAAGTAGATAATAATCAATCAAAAATTAAAAAATTGATTAAAAATTCTAATAATGAAAATATTTCTAATTCAGGTGAGACCTCATCAATTGAAAGTTCTATTTTAAAAAAAATTAAGTGATAAATGTTTTCAAAAAACATAATTTTTAAAAATTCTAAAAAAAAAAAATTTTTTACTGTTTCAAAAAAAATAAATAAAATTTTAAAAAAAGAGTTAAACTTGAGCTCTTCTTTACTTAATTCATTTTCATCAAATTATAAATACAGCTTTGAAAAAAGTTTGGTAAAAAAATACAAAAATTATAAAAATATAAATTTAATTGGTATGGGTGGATCAATTCTAGGAACCGAGGCAATCCATGATTTTTTAAAATTTAAAATTAAAAAAAAAATAAGATTTTTTAATAATTTAAATAGTAATATTAAATTATATTCAAACAAAAAAACAATTAATCTTATAATTTCTAAATCAGGAAATACTCTAGAGACTATTTCAAATTTTAATTTAATTTTAAAGTTTCAAAAAAAAAACAAAAATATAGTAATTACTGAAAATAAATCTAGCTTTTTAAATTTGTTAGCAAAAAAATTAAAAGCAGAAATTATTGAACACAAGAATTATATAGGTGGTAGATATTCTGTTCTGTCAGAGGTAGGCATGTTACCTGCGCAGTTATTAGGACTAAACGAAAAGAAATTCAAAAGATTTAATAATTTAATTAAAAATAAATCTTTTTTAAATGATTTAATAAATAATGTAAGCTTTATATTTAAATGTGTTTCAACTGGAAAAAAAAATTCTGTAATTTTAAATTATGATGAGAGTTCAGAAAATTTTTTTAAATGGTATCAACAACTTACGGCAGAAAGCTTAGGTAAAAAAAATAAAGGCATTTTTCCTATAATATCCTCCATGCCAAAAGATAATCACAGCTTACTTCAGTTATATTTAGATGGGCCAAAAAATAATTTCTTCACATTTTTTGGTGTAAATAAAGACAAAACAAATTATTTAGATAATATTAATTTGTTTGATAAATTTGAAAATTTAAAAAACAAAAACTTAACTCAAATCATACAAGCTCAAAGACAAGCAACTCAAAGGGTTTTTATGAGAAAAAAAATACCTTTCAGAAGTTTTGAAGTTTTAAAAAGGAATGAGGAAACTTTGGGAGAATTATTCTCTTTTTTTGTATTAGAAACAATATTACTTGGAAGGATAATGAACGTTAATCCTTTTGATCAACCATCAGTTGAATTAATAAAAAAAGAAACATCAAAAATACTTATTTAAAATTTACAAAAAAAGATTTTTGATAAACCATAATTTTTTTCTTCTATGACATTAAGATATTTTGAAAAACCATCATTTGATTTTTTGTTACGATGAATAATCAGTAAAGAATTTACGTCTACAATCTTTAATTTTTTAATTTGATCTATTAGTTTTTTTATTTCAATATCTCTAAAGGGAGGATCTAAAAATATAATATCAAAAATCTCAGTTTCTAAGTTTGAATTCTCTAAATTGTAAGCACTAAAATTATATATAGAACTTTTATTTTCTAATTTAAGCTTGAAGATATTTTGTTTAAGAATTTTTAATGAATTAAAGTAGTTTTCAAAAAAAATAACATTTTTAGCTCCTCTGGATAAACATTCAATTCCAAATGATCCAGTACCAGAGAATAAATCTAAAACCTTTGAATTATTTACTTTTGTAGATACTTTGGATGAGTGATCTAAAATATTAAAAATTGACTCTCTAACCACATCTTTTAATGGTCTTGTTGATTTATCTAATGGAATTAATAATTTTTTTCCTTTTAATTCTCCAGCAATAATTCTCATTTATCAATAATTTTGTAACCAATGTCTTTTCTATAAAAACCATTTTTCCAACCTAAATCATCTATTTTCTTAATTATCTTATCTCTTGAATCTTTTAAATTTTCAGAAATACTAACAAAATTTAAAACTCTTCCTCCTATTGCATACAATTTATCGTCAATTAATTGTGTGCCGGCATGATAAATAAAAGAATTGATATCATTTTTCTGTTTATCTAAGTTAGTAATTTCTACTTTTTTTTTGTATATCTCCGGATAACCTTTTGAGCATAGAACAATGCACATACTTTTTTTATTTTTCCATTCTATATTTTGACTCTTTAACTTCTTTTCACAACAAGACAAGATCAATTCTAAAAAGTCAGTTTTTAATAATGGTAAAATAGTTTGGCATTCAGGATCCCCCATCCTTACATTGTATTCAACTAGGTAAGGATTATTTTCTTTGATCATGAGACCAACATATAAAAACCCATTATAAGTTTCTCCAAGATCATTAATAGCGGCAAATGTTGGTTTTACAATCTTTTCAATGATTTTTAAGTCCAAATCTTTATTTATCAATCCTGATGGTGAATATGCACCCATTCCTCCTGTATTTTTACCCTTATCACCTTCTCCTACTCTTTTATGGTCTTGAGCAGTATTAAATTTTTTAAATGTTTTTCCATCAGATATAACGAAGTAACTCATCTCCTCCCCTTGCAAAAACTCCTCAATTAAAACTTGATTAGCTAAACCAAATTTTCCTTTAAAAATTTCATTTACTGCATTTTTTGCACTTACTGTATCTTCGCAAATATAAACACCTTTTCCTCCTGCCAAACCATCAGCTTTAACAACAATAGGCTTATTTATTTTATCTAAATAATCATGTGCACCTTTCAAAGATTCAAAAATACCAAATTGTGCAGTTGGTATATTGTATTTTTCACATATCTTTTTTGTAAATATTTTAGATCCCTCAAGTTGTGAAGAAATTTTGTTAGGACCAAATACTTTAACTTTCTTTTTTTTAAGAAAGTCAACAACTCCCTCAACAAGTGGTTTTTCTGGACCCACAATTACTAAATCTATCTGATTTTCATCAACAAATTTTCCTAAGTTTTCGAAATTATAAATATCCAAATTAACATTTTCTGCAATTGAATTAGTTCCTGCATTGCCTGGTAGACAATACAATTTAGATAGTTTGGGTGATTCTGATATTTTTTTTGCTATAGCATGTTCTCTTCCACCATTTCCAAGAATTGCAATTTTCATATATTTAAATATATATCCTATAAATCATGAACAAGTTAGCAAAATTAAAATATCTACCAAATAATTTTGAAATTATTGAAGAAGGAGACCATGTTGAGTGTGCAGTATCTGGGAAAAAAATTCATTTAGAAAATTTAAATTATTGGAACGTTGAAGAGCAAGAGGCTTATTTTTCATATGTTGAGGCCTCAATAAAAAAAGAAAAGATTACCTAAAAATTATTATTTTTTCCACCTGTCATGCGTCCAAATCCATTGATCAGGATTTTTTAATATCATTTTTTCAAGGATTTTGTTCAGATGGGAAGAAATATCATTTTGTGATTTTTTTGGATCTATTTCTATCGGCTGAGAAACATACATTTTGAAATAATATTTACGAATTCTTTCAATATATATTGGAACTAGATCACATTTATATTTCTTAATTATTTGCGCAGGAATGGTTGTTGTTGACGCCAAATCACCAAAAAAATTTATTTTAATTCCTTGTGTTACTCTTTGGTCAATCATTAGCGCTATAGAGTTTCCTTTTTTTAAATTTTCTAATATTTGTCTTGTACCAGATCTGCCTTTTTTTATTTGATTTTTACAAATATAATTAATCCTGATTTTCTCCATAGTTTTGTTTAAAAAAATATTATTTAAAGGTCTATAAATTGCAGCTAAGTTAATACCCGACTTTTCAATTTGCATAGCCATTAATTCAAAATTACTAAAATGACCTGAGATGAAAACGACAGGCTTATTATTTTTTTTTATAATTTGTAAATTTTCAAATCCATCAATTTCAATATACCTTGAAAGTTTATCGTTTCTAAAGTCTTTCAAAAATGGGTATTCTGCTAAAATCCTACCATAATTACTCAATACATTATTAGCAAATTTGTTTTCAGAGATTTTAATTTGTATTTTAGATTTTTTAAGATTTTGTATAATAGATTT
>CACBBR010000018.1 GCA_902537555.1 uncultured Pelagibacteraceae bacterium | reverse complement strand
ATCCACCACTTACTGGACCATCTAGGGGTATTGCCTTTTTTTCAATTATTTTTTTACCAATCCTTTTTACCTCTGCCTCATCAGTAGTACTCATTTCCAACCATATTTTATTTTCAGATATACCTTCTAGAATTCCGTTTTGACCCTCCATCACTTCTGCACAAATTTCAGGAGAAGGAAGACAAGTTATTATTAAATCAACTTCCTCAGCTAACTCTTTAGCCGAGTTTGCAATTTTAGCCCCCAAAGCTTTAAATTGTTTTGTTAAATTTTTATCTAAATCTCTAACTGTTAAATTAAATTTATTCCTCAACAAACTCCCAGCTAGTTTTCCTCCAACATTTCCCAAACCAATAAAACCTATATTCATTAATTTACCCCCTCTTTCTTTTTATATAATATCATTATGACACCAAATATTATTACTACTCCTCCAATAAATAATTCACTTGTTGGTTTCTCGCCTAATAAAAATATTGCTGCAAGCAATCCAGTCGGTGGTATACCCATAGTTACTATAGGTAACACTTTATATAACGGATTATTTTTTAGAACATAATAAAAGCATCCATAAGTTATAGGTTGCATAATAAATCCTATGTAAAATGCTATTAACCAATGATTAAATTTAGCAGTTGATAAATATGATATGGTATCACCTTCAATTACTGCAGAAATTAAAATTAAAGTGGGTCCAGAAAAAAATGCAAGCCATGCAACTAAAGCTAAAGGATTAATTTCTTTACTCAAAGGTTTAACAATTACTTGGCCAAGTGCCCATATTGCTGAACCTAGAATAGTAAGAGCGATACCAAATATTTTTCCATCTAAATTAGGTGAGCCAGTTAAAATGTAAACTCCAATAAAGGCAACTCCTATCCCAATCAAAGCTCTTAAGGTTGGCTTCTCTTTTAACATGAAAAAAGCAAATATTACTCCAAATGGAACTTCTGTTTGTACTAATAATACTGCCGCTGATGCATCTATAAAATTTAAACCAGTATAGGTAATACTGTATTGCAATGTGTTTGCTATAAACGAAGCAAAAAAGATTTTTTTTAAGAAACCTTTTGGAATAGGAAACCACCAAATTAAAATAGAAGCAGCAAAAACAAATCTTAATCCCATTAGAAGTATTGGAGGAAAAGACTCAAAAGCGGGTTTCGCAATTACAAAACCAAAACCTAAAAAGATAGGAACAAGTGATGCAACTAAAGTATCTTTAAAATTCATTCAATTCATTTAATATTAATGATTATTCAAGAACTTATGATATATTCACTTTTTTAAAATATGAATTCAACAAAAATAGAACCAAAATACATAAGTAAATCAAATCCACGAGTTGGCCTTATTGCTCTTGCAAGTGATTTTATGATTGAGAGAGATTTTATTAATGTAATAAAGGACAGAGAAATTGATTTTTTTGTTAATAGAATAGAGTGTTATAATCCTTTGACAAAAGAAAATCTGATTAAAATGTCAGATAAAGTAACCGATGTTGCAAAAGATATTCTTCCAGACCAGGATATAGACTGTGTTGTCTATGGATGCACTTCAGGAACAATAGCTGCAGGTTATAATTCTATAGAACAAAAGGTAAAAGCTGCAAAACCAATGGCTGAGGTTACAACACCTAGCACCGCTGCTATAAAGGCTTTAAAGAAATTAAATATAAGCAAGCTTTGTTTATTTACTCCATACAGCAAAAAACTTAATGATGATGTTGTAGAATATTTTAAGTCTGAGGGATTTGAAATAACCTCCAATTCTTATTTTGATATAGAGGCAGACTACGATATCGGTAAAGTTGATCAAAATTATTTATATGATGTATTATCTAAAATAGATTTAAACGGTGCAGACGCATTATTTGTATCTTGTACAGCTTTACCCGTGCTACCAATAATTGATAAACTTGAAAAAAAACTGAATACAATTGTTTTATCAAGTAATCAGGCTTTGATTTGGGATACTCTAGTCCAAATAAATAAAAATAATCTAGTTGAAGGTTTTGGAAAATTATTCAAATAGAAATTTATGTCATTTACCAAAGAGGAATACAAACAAAGATTAAAAAAAGTCCAGTCAATGATGGAAAAAAAAGGTATTGAACTTTTAATTTCTCACGATACTAATAATATTAATTATTTGACCGGTTATGACGCTTGGTCTTTTTATTATGCTCAATGTGCAATAGTGCATGTCAATGCGGATGAACCACTTTGCTTTGTAAGAGAGCAAGATGCTGGTGGTGCATATATTAAAACTTATCTTAAAGATGAAAATATAATTGTTTATGATGAAAATTATATTCATACATGGCCAAAACATCCTTATGACTATTTAGTAAAAATAATTAAAGATCGAAAATGGGATAAACTATCGATTGGTGTTGAAATGGATGCCCACTACTTCACAGCTTTTTGCTATGAAAAGATAAAACAAGGTTTACCAAATGCGAAAATCAAAGACTCAGAGCGTTTAGTTAATTGGGCAAGATTTGCAAAATCTGATGCAGAAATAAAGTATATGAAAAATGCTGCACTGATTTCAGAAAAAGGAATGAAAAGTGCAATTGAAGCAATTAAACCCGGTGTAAGGCAATGCGATGCAGTTGGAGAGATACAAAAAACTTTATTTTATGGAACACCAGAGTTTGGAGGAGAATATTCGAGTATTGCAACACTTCTTCCAACAGGAAAGGGAACTTCAGCTTCACATTTAACTGCTACTCAAGATAAGTTTGTAGAGGGGGAAGCAACAATTGTGGAGTTATCCGGAGTTTACAAAAGATATCATGCTCCAATGGCAAGAACTGTTTTGTTAGGAAAACCCGATCAACTAAAAATTGATACGATGAAAAAGACTATTGAAGCTCTAGAGGCTGGAATTAAAGTAACAAAAGCTGGAAATACTGCAAATGACGTTGCCCAAGCATTTTGGGGGGTTTTAGACAAATATGGAATTGAGAAAAAGTCTAGAACAGGTTACTCAATTGGTATTGGTTACCCACCAGATTGGGGCGAACATACTTTAAATATATATAAAGGAGAAATGACAGAATTAGTCCCAAATTCTTGTTTTCATATGATAGCTGTAATGCAATTTGGTGATTGGGGAGTTGAAGCATCAGAGTCTATAAGAGTTACTGACAATGGATGTGAATTATTTTGTAATTATCCAAAAGAGCTACATATAAAGAGCTAATTAACTGTTGCAAATAGCATAACTAAATGTTTTAAAAACTATCTTATGTCAAAAAAAGCCGATTTCGTAAAATTTGATAAAGTAGACAAAAGTTACGACGGAAAAGTATTAGTAGTAAAAGATCTAAATTTAGATATTGAAGAAGGTGAGTTTGTAACAATGCTTGGACCCTCTGGTTCAGGAAAAACTACATGCCTAATGATGCTTGCTGGTTTTGAAACTCCAACAAACGGAGAAATATTTTTAGACAACAATCCAATTTCTAATATTCCGCCACATAAAAGAGGGATTGGAATGGTTTTTCAAAATTATGCTCTATTTCCTCACATGACTGTTTTTGAAAATTTAGCATTTCCATTAAAGGTTAGAAAAATGTCTCAAGAGGATATAGAGAAAAAAGTGGACAAAGCTTTATCAATGGTCTCACTTGGTGGATTTGCAAACAGAATGCCAGGTCAACTTTCAGGTGGTCAACAACAAAGAGTTGCAGTTGCAAGAGCTTTAGTTTTTGATCCGTCTGTTGTTTTAATGGATGAGCCATTAGGTGCATTAGATAAAAATTTAAGAGAAAGTATGCAGTACGAAATTAAACATATTCATGAAAGTATTGGTGTAACAGTAGTTTATGTAACTCATGACCAGGGTGAGGCATTAACGATGTCAAATAGGATTGCAGTATTTAATGATGGTAAAGTTCAACAACTATCAAGCCCTGATAAGTTATATGAAGAACCAGTTAACTCTTTTGTTGCAGAATTTATTGGCGAAAATAATACTTTTGGTGGAGAAGTCTCTGAAATTTCAAATGGAACATGTAAAGTTAAATTAGAAAAGGGTGAAATAATCGCCAATCCAATTTCAGTTAAATCTGTTGGAGAAAAAACTACAGTATCTATTAGACCAGAGCGAGCTTTGATAAACCCTAAAGACAAAATGGATAATAATCAAAAAGGAAAAATCGAAGAGGTCATTTATCATGGGGATCACACTAGAGTTAGATTAAATTTACTTGGTAATTCAGAATTTATATTGAAAGTTCCAAATAGTTCTCAAAACCTAGATATAAAACTTGGTAATGAAATTAATATTGGCTGGAATAGTCATGACGCTAGAGCTTTAGACCCAAAATAAGCTAAATTATTACATTTTCCCCAAAATCACCTGTTGACTCTTATATTCTATGTTGCTGTACTCCTTTTTTTATAAAAAAACGTTTAAACGGAGGATAAATGAAAAAATTAAGTAAATTATTACTTGCTTTAACATTTGCAGTTTCTGTATCTACATCCGCTTTTGCAGTAGTTGTTGCATCATGGGGTGGAGCATACACAGAAAGTCAAAAGTTAGGATATGGTGATCCAACATCGAAAGCATTAGGTATACCAATCGAGTGGGTTGACTATTCAGGTGGACTTTCAGAAATTAAAGCGCAAATAGAAGCAGGAGCAATCACATGGGATATTATAGACGTATTCGCTTATGATACTATTAATGGTTGTGATGAAGGAATTTTTGTTGAATTTGATTTTGACAAAGACTTCCCACCAGCACCAGATGGTACACCAGCTAGTGAAGACTTCTTTACTGATATGCCAAGTAAATGTGCGGTAGGAAATATCTTATATTCTTGGAATTATGCTTACAATAGCGATCTATTAAAAAGCACACCAAAGACTTTAAAAGATTTCTTTAATACACAAAGATTTCCTGGAAAAAGAGCTATTTATAAAAGTGCATTAACTAACTTAGAAATTGCATTAGCAGCAGATGGTGTAAAAATGGGTAAAGGTGGAGAATTTATCTACAAAAAATTAGAAGACCCAGCATATGTTGACAGAGCAATGAATAAAATTAAAGCACTTTGTGAGGATCCAAATGGCGGATGTGTATTCTGGTCAGCTGGAGCTCAACCACCAGAATTATTAATGAGTGGTGAAGTTGTAATGGCAACTGGTTGGAATGGAAGATTTTTCAATGCAGCAGTTGGAGAAGGTGCTCCAATAGTTCAAGTTTGGGATGGACAAGGTCTTGACTATGAATATTTTGCATTAGTAAAAGGTGGACCAAACCAAGAAGACGCTATGAAAGCTTTAGCAATGATGACAAGTACTGAGATGTTAGCAGGAAGTGCAAAATATATTGCATATGCACCATGGAGAAAATCATCAATTGCAGTTATGGAAGCAGGCGAGCCTTGGTATAAAGATGGAAAAACTAACATGGTTCCACATATGCCAACAGCACCAGCTAACCTTAAAAGATACTTCTTAGTAGACGCTGAGTACTGGGCAGATAACGGTACAGAGCTTGGTGAAAAATGGGAAGCTATGAAAGCTAGTATTAAATAATTAAAGTTTTAAACACTTTAATTTTATATTATAGTAAGGGCGGTCACATTGACCGCCCTTTTTTTATGAGCTCAGAAACAGGAAAAATTTTAACGACAGATGGAATTCCCTTAGAGGAAAGTCTAAAACAGGCAGAAAAGAAAAATAAAATTAAAGCTTTTTTACTAGTTGCACCATTATTATTATTTTTAATTATCACATACATGATTCCAATTGGAGACATGTTCTCTAGAAGCATAGATGACAAGATGGTTACAAATATGCTTCCGAAAACCTATAAAGCAATGGAAAATTGGGATGGAAAAGAATTACCTCCAGAAGAAGTTTTTGAGGCATTTTACTTAGACTATAAAATTCTAGTTAAAAACAAAACAGCAGGAAAATTGCAGACACAATTAAATTATGAAAAAAATGGATTTAAGAGTGTTTTAAAAAAACTAGCAAGAAAACAAAAGAAATTTGAGGAGGGAAATTACAAAGAACAAATAATGAAAGTTCATAAAAGATGGAGAAATGTTGAATACTGGAGAGCAATTAAAAGAAGAGCTCCATCTTATACATACTCTAAATATCTCAAGGGTATAGATATGTACTCAAATGAAGATGGTAAAATTGTTCAAGTATCTGAGGATAGAAGAATTCATAGAATTTTATGGATAAGAACAGTGGAGGTTGCTTTCTTTGTTACTTTATTTTGTTTTTTAATGGCTTATCCAATTGCACATTTACTGGCAACTCTACCAATGAAATATAGTAATTTGCTGATGATCTGTGTTCTTCTTCCTTTCTGGACATCTTTACTTGTAAGAACTGCAAGTTGGATGATTTTGTTACAGCAACAAGGAATTGTGAATGATTTCTTTGTTTGGACAGGTCTTGTTGCAGACGATAACAGACCTGAGATGATGTACAATAAAACTGGAACTTATGTAGCAATGACACAAATACTTTTACCTTTTATGGTTTTACCTTTGTATAGCGTCATGAAAACTATCTCTCCAAGTCTTATGAGGGCTGGTAAGTCTTTAGGTGCAACTCCAGCGGTTGCATTTTTTAAAGTTTATTTTCCACTTACGATTCCAGGAATAGGCGCAGGTTGTCTATTAGTATTTATTTTAGCAATTGGATATTACATTACACCAGCACTTGTTGGAGGTGCATCTGGAACACTTATTAGTAATCAGATAGCATATCATATGAAAAGTACTTTAGATTGGAGTTTTGCATCTGCAATGGGTCTGATGCTTTTGACTGGTGTTTTAGCAATATATTGGATTTATAATAAACTTGTGGGAGTTGATAACATTAAATTAGGTTAATTATGGCATTACCAAAATATACAGAACCACATTATAGAATTTGGCATTACTTTTATTTATTAATTTGTGGTTGTGTCTTTTTCTTTTTGATAGCCCCTTTATTTGTAATTTTTCCATTATCTTTCAATGCAGAAGAGTTTTTAGTTTTTTCTGATGGAATGAAAAGATTAGACCCTGATGCATTCTCATTGAGATGGTACAAAGATATGATTTATGGAACAAAAAATCCATGGGGTTTAGCTGCGAGAAATAGTTTTATAATTGCAATTTTTGCAACATTGGGATCAATTATTTTAGGTACTCTCGCTGCATTAGGCTTAAGTAGCAGACATATGCCTTACAAAGGTTTGATAATGGCAATTTTAATTTCACCAATGATAGTTCCGCTAATTATTTCTGGAGTAGCGATTTTCTTTTTTATGGCAAAGGTAGGTTTGGCAGCTACTCATTTGGGTATTATATTGGCTCATATTATTCTTGGTACCCCGTTTGTGGTCATAACTGTAACTGCAACACTTTCAGGTTTTGATCATAGTATTACACGTGCTGCTTCAAGTCTTGGAAGTAGTCCATACAATACATTTATGAAAATTACTTTACCTTTGATATTACCTGGGGTTATTTCTGGCGGTCTTTTTGCTTTTGTAACCTCTTTTGATGAGGTCGTCGTTGTATTATTCTTAGCTGGCTTAGATAATACTACAATACCAATTCAAATGTGGACTGGGCTTCGAGAACAATTAAGTCCAACAATATTAGCTGTAGCAACCTGTTTGATTATATTGTCAGTATTAATTTTATTAACTGCTGAACTTTTAAGAAGAAGATCTGAGAGATTAAGAGGAATAAATAGATAGTTTAATTGACACTCTCAATTACTGTCGCAATTCCCATTCCTAAGCCAATACACTGAGTAGAGAGAGCATATTTTTTATTTTCTCTTTTTAATAAATCGGCTGCTTTACCAGTAATTCTTGCACCTGTTGCACCAAGTGGATGACCAAGAGCAAGAGCTCCACCATCTAAATTAACTTTACTTTTATCTATACCTAAATCTTTAATGCACGCTAATGATTGAGAAGCAAAAGCTTCGTTCAATTCAACAATATCAATTTGATCAGCTGACAAGTTAGCTCTTTTTAAAGCTTTTTTTGATGCACCAATTGGACCTAGACCCATATAATCAGGGTCACAACCCTCAACAGCAGTAGATACTATTCTTCCTAAAATATTTAAATTATTTTCTCTTGCATAATTTTCCTCACAAATTAAAGTTGCCGCAGCACCATCTGTTAAAGGTGATGAAGTTGCTGCTGTAACTGTTCCATTTTCGTCAAAAGCAAGTTTTAAACCATCTAATTTTTCCATTGTACTATTTGGTCTAATATTTCCATCAGTATCACAATCACCAATTGATACGATTTCATTCTTAAAATTCCCTTTGGTTTGTGCTTCATGTGCTTTTTGATGACTTGATATAGCAAACTCCTGTTGTTCATTTCTTGAAATGTTATATTTTCTAGCAACATTTTCTGCAGTTGTTCCCATTGAAAAATAAACATGCGGATTATCTGTCTTACTCTCAGGGTAGGGGATTGGTTCAAAACCAGTATTTACTCTTGTCATGCTTTCTACCCCTCCACAAACAAATACCTTTCCAGCACCTAATGAAATTTTACCAGCTGCAATATGAATGGCTTCCATTGATGAGCCACACCATCTATCTACTGTCATGCCTGAGGTTTTAACATTCATGCCACTTAGAAAAGTAGTCAACTTTCCAATATTAAAACTTTGTTCTCCTGTTTGAAATGCACAACCAACTACAATATCCTCAATGTCATCTTTTTTAACATTTGATTTCGATACTAAATCTTTAATTACTTCTGCTAAAAGATTAACTGGCTTTGAGTCAATTAGAGCTCCTTTTCTAGCCATAGTAAAAGGTGATCTTGAAAATCCTGCTATCACTGGTTTAAACATATTTTAAATATAAGGTTAATCAGGAAATGGTAAAGAAGTTATAATGCCATTCCTATTTTTTCCATTAAAAGTGTTTATAAAAACTTCATTCCCTAAATCCCAAAAATCTCTATTTATCATTGATAAACCTATATTTTTCTTAATTCTTGGGGAATAAATTCCAGATGCAATTTGACCAATTTTTTTATTGTTTTTTGAGTATACTGGTAAAGGAACTCCGGTTGGTTTACAGGGTTCGCCATCAAAAATTATTCCTCTCATCTGTTGTTTAATTCCTTCAGATTGAATTCTTCTCAAAGCATCTTTTCCAATAAAATCATGATCATCTTCTTGTTTACAATATTTCTCAAGATTGCATTCTAGCGGGTTATTTTCTCTGGTAAAATCATTACCATAGGACATAAGTCCTGCCTCAATTCTATCAATTAGGTTTGGACATCCTGGAGATATATTAAATTTTTGACCATGATCCCAAATTATATCCCAAAGCTTTTCACCAAGCTCAATTTCATTAAAATGATTTTCAAATCCTTTGAAATAAATTTCAAAACCATCCTGCTTACTATATCCAGACCTAGCGATTATTTGTTTTGTACCCAAAAAATCAAAAACTTTAAAATTGAAAAATTTTAATTTTTTTATGTCTTCACCAAATATTGAAATTAATAGGTCTTCAGATTTAGGACCTTGAATAGCTAATGGATAAACATCTGGTTCCACTATTTCAACATTATATCCAGAACCTAATGCAATACCTTTTGCCCAAAGCAGAATATCTGAGTCAGCTATAGAAATCCAAAACATATCATCGTCTAGTTTTAGTAAAACAGGATCATTAATCATTCCTGCAGTCTCATCTATTATTGGGATATAAAAACATTTTCCAGTTTCCATTTTTTTTATGGAGCGAGGTGTCATTTTTTGCACAAGCTTTGCTGCATCAGGACCTGAAATTTGTACTTGTCTTTGACAAGATACATCCCAAACTTGAACTTGCTCTCTTAAATGCCAGTAATCTTCCTCAACTGTATTCTTAAATCCTTTTGGTAACAACATGTGGTTCACAACAGTAAAATCTGATACACCAAGTTCTTCAACCTTGTTTGTAAATGGAGTACGTCTTATACGTCTTGACATATTTAGTTTAATATTTTTTTGATTTATTAAATTTTCACTGCTCATTTTATTTTGACCACCATACAGTGTAGCTATTTTTTGAAATTATGATTGGTATATGATATTTTTTATTATTATCTTCCATTTTAAATTTAATATTTATTTCAGAAATAATTCTTTTCTCAGAAAAATAACTCCCAATTTTGCAAATCATTTCATATTCACACCTGGTATCATCATCACTTAGATCAAACTCTTTATGTATTCTGCCTCCATCATCAGATTTAGTTTCAAAAAAAATTTCCTTATCTCCATTTTTTTTTATTTGATAAATTATTACATCGATATTGCCAGCATGAGATCCATTTGTGGCGTCTAATAAGTGAGATGAAAATATTGCCATTTTATTCTATTGATGACTTCTCTCTTTTACTTGCGACTGCAGAGACTATTGGGCTTAGTACTGGTTTTGCTTTGACATTTACACATGCTGGTTTTCCACTTTCCATTGCCCTTTTAAGCGCTGGTCCTAGCTCCTCTCTTTTATTAACTAATTCTCCATACCCTCCAAAACCCTCAAATATCTTATGAAATGGGATGTCTCGAAAATCAGTTGCAACACTTTTCCCACTTTTAAATAACCTCTCTTGTTGTTGTCCTATTGAGGCCAATCCACCATTGTTATCAATTACAACAGTGATAGGTTTTTTCTGATAAAATACACTTTCAATAGACATACCGCCTGATAAAAATGCACCATCTCCACTTATCAAAACGACATTTGAGTCTGGACTATGATTTTTAGCAGATAAGGCAAACGAAACTCCAACGCCCAACATACTAAATGTTCCTGGATGCAAGATCCCTTTTAATTTTTTACCTTTTGCACCTGCAATATTAATTGCAATTTCTGACCAGAAATGAGTATTTCCTCCATCGATCACAAGCCAATCATTTTCACCCATTACCTCTTGAACATCTAATGAAAGTTGTAAAGGGTGAATTTTTCCTCCATTTTTTTTTGATGACTCTGCCTCGATTTCTAAATCTTTCAAAGATTTTTCTACCCATTCTCTCTTTTTTTTTTTATTCTCTTCGAACCAAGTTGTTCCTAAAGACCATTTATTATTTTTTTTTAAATTTGACAATGTATCTAGGAAAACACCAGGATCACTTAGCAAATTTAAATCAGCTGCTCTGTTGAGTTCTATTTCTTCATGGGAGCCATTAATACAAACTAACTTTGTTGATTTTGGAATAAAAGGTGGATTTCCAAAATTCATTTGGTTATCTAAACGTGCTCCAACCACAAGAACTAAATCCGAATTATGTAATGCAAATTCTGATGGAGGATACTGATGTATATCAGCTAAACCCATATATGCATTCGCTTCTTCTCCTAATAATTTTTGATGATATGGAACATTAAAAATTGGTATATTTAAATTATTACCAGTCGCTTCAAGATTTTTTTCTGAATGTGACCACCAAACTCCATGGCCACCTATGATAATTGGTTTTTTTGAATTACATGCAAGTTCTAAAACTTCCGAAAGTGAGTTTGGCTCTGGCCAAGCTTTAGCTAAAGGTTTAGCTTTACGAGAAAATGGTCTTTCTTCTAATCCAACCTCTTTAGCAAAAGATGAAAACATTATATCAACTGGCAAGCTAAGATGTACAGCACCAGGGTAACCATTTGTTGCAATATGATATGCTTTATCGACAAATTCTCTTATCCTAGTTCCATCTGTTATACTTGCACTGTATTTAGTTAAAGGTGCTGCAATTGAAACATCATCAATTTCTTTAAAACCTCCTGAACCTTGTCTTTTAAGACTGCTGGAACCTGTAATATAAATAATAGGACTTCTCTCGCCCCAGGCCTCCATCATTGAAGGGACGGCGTTAGTAAATCCCTCTGGTCCAACCAAACAAACTGAAGGTTTTCGAGTAATTCTTGTATTTCCATCTGCTAAATGACCAGCAATCTGCTCATGGGGAGTATTTATTACTTCAATTTGACACTCGGCAAAACCTTCAATTGCTGGATTGCAAAAACCTCCTGCGAGAGTGAAAACTTTAGTAATCCCTTTATCTTTTAGAGCTCTAGCAAGTAACGCTCCACCTCTAATCTTATTTTCACTCATTTAGTAAGTTACCTTATTAATAGTATTTTCTATTACTATCTTAGATGTTACATCATTAATATCATTTAATCCAACCAAGCCTAGAGTTGTGCTAACTTCTTCTTTAATAATCTCAACTATTCTTCTTAATCCTTTTTTTCCATCAGCTCCCATTGCATACATTACAGGCCTACCAATCATTGTATAATCTGCACCGAACGCGAGAGCTCTTACAATATCACTTCCACTTCTTATTCCACTATCAAATATTAAAGGAAAATCATTTCCAACTGATTTTCTGATCAGTGGAAGCATATTTATTGCTGCAGTCGCGCTGTCTAATTGTCTCCCACCATGATTTGAAACTTGAATAGCATCCGCACCAGCTTCTTTTATTTTTATTGCATCATCAGGAGACATTACTCCTTTAATTACAAGCTTACCTTTCCATTTGTCCCTTACTCTTTTAAGTGTATCCCAATCAGTGGTACCTCTACTTTCTTTTCTTTTAAATATTCCATCTCCACTTTTTGATGTTACGTAGTTCATAGGTTTAGGAATTCCACTAAGCAAAGTTGATAAAGACCAAGTAGGATGAGTTGCAAAATCAAAAAACTGTTTTGGGCCTATCTTAAAGGGGTAGGCGAAACCATTTTTATCATCTCTAGTTCTTCTTGATAGCACTGGCACATCTACAGTTAAAATAGCAACTTCGTAACCAGTATTCTTAGCTCTATCCAAAAGTTCCATAACAAAATTTTCATCTTGGAAAATATATAATTGCATCCATGAATGACCCTCTGATAGTTCATACATTTTTTCTAAAGTTGTAGTAGATGCCATCGAAACACAAGTTGGAATATTATTTCTTGCACTTTCTGCTGCTAACATTGAGTCAGCTTTAGGCCAAGATAAATTTGTCATGCCCATAGGTGCAAATCCAAAAGGAAAGCCAAATTCATAACTTAATACTTTTTTCTTAAGTGATCTTTTTTCTACATTTCTTAAAACTTTGGGTTCAAGCCTAATTTGGTCTAAAGCAATACTATTTATTTCAGCAAGTTTTTCATCTCCAGATGCTCCATCTATAAAATCAAAAACTAATTTAGGTAAACGTTTGCGTGATAGATCTCTTGCATCCTTAATACTAAAAATCTTTTGACTAGGTAAAATATTATCACTCATAATTAGCTTTAATATATTCTTTTAAGTTAATTTGTTTATTTTGATCTACAAAATAAGCATTATGGCCTTTTCTAGAAGAATAAACCTCAGTTGGATTTCCGTCAATAAAAAGTACTGCAACGCCATCATCAACACCTATACCTTCTGGCAAAGTTTTGTTTTTAATATTTTCTCTGTATTTTTCTGCCCTTTTTGAGTCTGAGTAATGTGGTGTAAAACTTCCCGACAAAAGACCAATACCATTCAATGGTTTATAGCCAGGTCCATCTGAGTCTGTTAGAAAGCAATCGAACCAACATGCAGCGCCAGCACTTACTCCTGATAGAACTATGCCTGAATTATAAATCTCTTTAAAAATTCCTATCAAATTATTTTCTTTCCAAAATTCGAGCATGAATTTAGTATTTCCTCCACCAACATAAACTGCATCAAGTTTTGAAAGCCAATTTTCGAAACCATTAACACCAGAGATTAGATCGAAATGGGATACATTTAAATCTAATATTTCAAATCTCTTGTAAAACAGATCAGTTTTATTTGTATTATCATTGCTAGCAGTTGGTAAAAATCCTAGTGAACATTTTTTTTTGTTTATATGGTCTAAAATAAATTTATCTTGATCATTATCTTGGTTATGGGTAAAGCCTCCACCTCCGATAGTAATTATTTTTTTTTCGACTGTCACAAAATATATTTGTTTTATAATTTAAGTTTTGATACCAGGCCAAGGTTTAGGTTCATTTGGAATATTTCTATCTAAACCCCTAACTATTTTTCCCTGTTCGTCATACATTGGTAATTTGCAGATTTGACCTTTGTGTAATTTACCATCAGTGCATTTAACATCTACTATATCACCAGGTCCATTTTCATCATTATTAAAGTGAACTATACCGACACCACAAACTTGATATGGTGACCATGTACTAGAAGTTATTTTACCAACCTCTTTTTCATTAATTTTAATACTCTCTCCTTTAATTGCAGTACCAGCCATAACCCTAATTCCCCATGTCTTACATTTTTTGTCTGATGATAAAAGAGCTTCTTTCCCAATAAAATCCTCTTTATTAAAATTAACAAATCTTCCAAGACCAACTGAAAAAGGATTTGTTTTTTTTGAAAAATCTTGTCCAGCAGATAAAAGTCCAGCTTCAATTCTTCTACATCTAAATCCAGGAGTTGCCACTAAAACCATACCTAATTTTTTTCCTTGCTCAAGAATATAGTCTCCAATTTTCTCAGTTTCATTTTCAGGTCGAAAATAAATTTCCCAACCAAGTTCATTAGTAAAACCACTTCTACTTACAATTACTTTTTGATCTAAAATATTTAATTCTTTCCAATCAAAATACTTCCAATCATTTTCAGAGAAACTATTACTTAAATTTTCAAGTAGTTTCATCGATAATGGGCCTTGAACTTGACTTACCCATACATCTGGATCACTGATTTCAACATCTAAATTTTTAGAATGTGCTTTGTACCAAGAAAATAGGTCACCATCAGCTTGAGCAAACCAATATTTATCTTTTTCAATTCTTAAAAGTACACCATCAGTAATCATTCCTCCATCATGGTAACAAGCAAATTGATAGGAGCACCTTCCTACAGCTATTTTTGAAATATCTCTTGGAAATATTTTCTGCAAAAATTCAAGGGCATCTGGTCCTGATATTTCAAATGGATGTTCACCTGTATGTCTAAAAATAATTTCTCTTCTTGCTTTCCAATACATTTCTTCTGGACTAACATTTGATAATTTTTCAAGGGTTAATCTTCCTGCGTAATTTGAATATTCAGGATCATATGGCAATTCTTGATAAGTTAATGGGTGAACTTGAATTGATCTTGCAAGCTCTAATGAATTAGAATTTTCGAGGCTAACAGGCTTTACAGTAAACCTATATTTATTGATTAAATCATTCATTATTTTTTAGATAATCAGAATACACCAATAAAACAAATAAAAAATGTCCATTTTGACTGTTGCTATATAAGTATCTAATTGTTACCTTTTGTTTTTTTAAAGAGAGGAAATTATGAAAAACATTTTAAAATTGATATCAATTTCATTGGTATCACTATTTGTAACATTTTCATTTGCCAACGCATCAAGTGGAGTTTTTAAGTTATCTCATGATCTTGGTTTTGGAAAAGATACAAATTTAGATGCAATTACTAAGGGAAGACTATTTCAAGTAGTAATAATGACTCAAAACCGTCTTGTTAGAAAAGATCTTAAAGGAGTTACTTCTCCTGAGTTAGCTACAGACTGGTCAGGTAACGCAGATGCAACAGAGTGGACATTTAACTTAAGAAAAGGTGTTAAATTTCATGATGGATCTGATTTTGATGCAGAAGATGTAAAATACTCATTGATGAGAGTTAAAGATCCTGAAATTGGTTCACCTGCTAAGAAAAGTATGAGTGCAGTAACAGATATTGAGGTTGTTGACTCACATACAGTAAAAATAAAGTTGAACACATCATTCGCAGATTTTCCACTTTTGTTAACTGATTATAGGTTAAGAATGATACCAAATGGATCAGGCGATACTATTGGAAAAACAGGTATTGGAACTGGACCGTTCATAGTAGATAAATTTGATGCTGAGGGAACAACAATTCTTAAAGCAAACCCAGATTATTGGGAAGGAGCACCGAAACTTGCTGAGGTACATGTAATAGCTATCCCAGATGGTCAAGCTAGAATTCAAGCTTTACTAACTGGTCAAATAGATATGAATAGATATGTTCCATTCAATCAGAAAAAAATATTTGATGGTAATTCAAAGTTTAATGTTTCAGTTATACCTACAGGAAACTGGAGAGGTATGGTAATGAGAACTGATGTTGCACCTTTTGATGATCCTAGAGTAAGAAAGGCTGTAAGAATAGCTGTTGATAGACAAGAACTAGTTGATTTAGTTATGGCTGGAGCAGCAACTGTATCTTGCGATACTCCTGTTGCACCATCAGATCAATATAGAATGAAAAAGAATTGTCCACCACAACCAGCTACAGCAAAAAAATTACTAAAAGAGGCAGGTTACCCAGATGGTATTGACTTCACAATTCATGTATCTACAAAAGAACCAACATGGCCAACTATTGCTGAGGTTTTACAACAACAATTTGCTAAAGCTAATATCAGAGCAGATATTCAAATGACACCTTCAAAAAGTTATTGGAATGAAACTTGGATGAAAAAACCTGTAGCAATGACACGTTGGAACGAAAGACCAGCAGATAGTATTTTGCATGAAGCATATCATAGCGAAGCAAAATGGAACGAGTCGTACTATAAAAGTGCTTCTTTTGATAAGAATTTAGCTGACGCAAGAGGTGAGTTAAATTTTAGCAAAAGAAAAGCAGCATATATTAACGCTCAAAAAACATTATGGGAAGAGTCTGGAACAATGATCCCTTACCATGTGTCTAGACTTGTTGTTACGTCCTCTAGAGTGAAAAATCTTGACGAAGTTGAGTATTTTTCAATTAGATGGCACACACTTAGTGTTCAGTAATAATTTTTGTTTTACAGGCCTTTAGGTAGGCCTGTAAAACCTCTTTCATTTCTCAATAAATAATTTAAAATTTAAAATTCTTATGCTTTTTTTAATTATAAAAAGAATTTTATTAGGTTTTATTACTTTATTTATTGTTTCTATAATTACATTTGTAGGTACAGAAGTATTACCGGGCGATGCTTGTACAACTTATCTTGAAAGACAAGCTTTTGGTGAGCAATTAGAAGCTTGTTACAGAAGACTTGGTTTAAATGTTCCAGCATATGAGAGATATGTATCCTGGGCGTTAAATGCTATTCAAGGAGACTTTGGTTATTCTTTAAGTGGAGAGATGCCAATTAAAGAAGTTTTGGGACCTAGAATTAAAAATTCACTGGTATTGGCATCAGCTGCAATTTTTATAGGTATTCCAATAGCTTTGATTTTAGGAATTATTACTGCTCTTTGGAGAGATAAATTACCTGATGTTGCAATATCAACAGTAACAATATTTGCTATGACTATTCCAGAATTCATCAGTGCAACTTTGTTAATTTTAATAATAGCCATATGGTTAGAGTGGTTGCCTGGTATTGTAATAGTTCCAACTGATGTATCTTTCTTAGAGTTACTGCCAAATATAATTTTACCAGTGGTTGCTATAGCTATGATTATGACAGCCCATATGGCTCGAATGGTAAGATCGAGTGTAATTCAAGTAATGGCAAGTGAGTATGTTCAAATGGCAATTCTAAAAGGAGTTCCTTATTGGAAAATGGTTTTCAAACATGTTTTACCAAACGCTTTATTACCTGCTATTAATGTAGTAGCCCTAACTATTGCATGGCTTTTAGGTGGAGTTGTAGTAACTGAAGTTGTGTTTAATTACCCTGGTCTTGGAAGATTAGTTATTGAGTCAATTTCAAACAGAGACTTAC
>CACBBR010000017.1 GCA_902537555.1 uncultured Pelagibacteraceae bacterium | reverse complement strand
TTTTTCAAATTTTTCTACAATTGGAATTATACTTAAAATTTCACCTACGCTAGCACCATGAAACCATACTGTTCCGTTAACATTATTTTTTTTTGAAAAAAAACAAAATTTTTCCTTAAATCTATATTTATCTTCTTTTCCTAAAAATATTCTAATCGTGATAACAAATGGTGAAATTAATAATATTATTAATAAAAAAATATTATATACCAAAAACATCAGCTTTTATTTATCTGCTTGTTATAAAAGTTTTTATAGGTTTCTGATGTTTTTAATAGTTCATCATGGGCTCCAGAGTCCAAGACTCTACCTTTATCCATTACATAAATTTTATCTGAATTTAGAATTGTTGAAAGTCTGTGAGCTATAACAACTGTAGTTTTATTGTAAATTAATTTGTTAAGTGCTCTTTGGATTTTCTCTTCAGTCTCAGAGTCTAGTGATGAGGTTGCTTCATCTAACAAAATAATCTTACTATCTTTTAAAAATGCTCTAGCAATTGATAATCTTTGTTTTTCACCTCCTGATAATCTAACTCCATTTTCTCCAATTACTGTTTGATATTTACTCTCAAGTTTTTCAATAAAATCTGTACACATTGATAGCTCGGCAGCTTTGAAAATTTCTTCTTCATTTGCATCAGGTTTTGCATATTTTATATTATTAAAAATGGTGTCATCAAATAAAGTTACATTTTGATCAACTATTGATATTTCTCTTCTCAATGAAAATAAATTTACATCTTTAATATTTTGACCATCAATTTCTAAAATTCCTGATTTAGGGTCATATATTCTTGGTACTAAACTCAATAAAGATGATTTACCAGATCCACTTTGACCAACTAATGCAGTCATTTTTTTCCCTTTTATTTTAATATTAATATCCTTAAGAACTTTATTCTCTAAATTAGAAGAATAATTGAAATTTATATTCTTGAATTCTATATCACCATTTATAAAATTAATTTTAGACTTATCTTTGTTTGTTCCAATCGAATTTTTGATATCAATTATAGGAAGTATTCTTTTTCCAGCTGACATGCCTTGTCCAATTCCTACGTTAATTGTGGCAAGGGATTTAACAGGTTGGTAAGCAAGCATCATGGCAGCTAAAAAAGAGAAAAAGTTATTTAAACTTAATTGTTCATTCATAATTAATTTTCCTGAATAAAAAATTAGTAAAGCAATCATGATACCTGTAAGAATTTCCATTATTGGTGTTGCTCTAATAAAAACTGTAGAAATCTTAATTGATTTTTCTTTCAAATCATTAACAAATTTTTCCGATCTATCTTCTTCAAATTTTTCTCTTTGAAAGATTTTAATAATTTTATGATTTTTAAATAAATCAATCAAATATTTGTTTAGATCTCCAGATTTTTCCTGAGCTTCTGTTGTTACTTTGCCCATTCTTTTACCTAATCTTTTTGCTGTAATTGACGCAAGAGGTATCATAAATATGGCTATTAATGACAATCTCCAATTTTGTAGAAACATTACTGTAAGAAGACCAATTAAAGTTAGACCATCCTTAAAGAAATTTAAAAAAGAGGTACTAAGCATCATAGTTATTTGGTTAACATCGAAATTTAAATTTGAAATATATTTACCAGTATGTCTATTTTCTATATATTCGGTATCAGCCTTTATAAAAGAAGTAAGCATATTCATTTGGATCTTTTTCTTAACTTCTTCAGCAACATTTATCATTAAGACTTTTGCCATATAAAGTGAAATTCCTTTAGTGGCAAAAGCAATTATTATAAAAAAGGGTATTAGTAATAATAAACTTTGATCTTTATTTAAAAAAATTTTATCAATTGCTGGATCCAATAGCCATGCTGTTGCAGATGTGCTCGCCGCAACTAATATTGAAAAAAAAACAGCAAGTATTATTTTGTTTAGATATTTTTTAGTATAATCTTTATATAATCTTTTTAATATTTCAATATTTGTCATTTTAAATTATTTTGCCTATTAAAATATTTAAAAATACAATCAATCCTAAAAAATTATTGCTTTTAAATTTCTTAAGACATTTGTTTGGATCAATAATGTTAAGATTTTTTATTTGATAAACAAATATATGCATAAACGTAATAATCAAAGATATAAAATATATTAGTTTAAAGTTCATATAGAAACCTACTATGATCAAAGAAATAAAAAAAATTGTGTAGCATAAAGCAATAAATAATTTTGCGTTATTTTTAAATTTTATTGAAGTAGATTTAACACCTATAATCTCATCATCCTTTATATCCTGATACCCATATATAGTGTCGTACCCCAGTGTCCAAAATATGGCTCCAAAATAAAATATTATTGGAAGTGCAGATATATTGTTATTTATCGAAATCCAAGCTAGCACTAAACCATAATTGAAAGTTATGCCTAAAAAAAGTTGTGGCCAATAAGTAAATCTCTTCATCAATGGATATGTAAATGCCAATGGCATTGACAATATCGCCATGAAAATGGTGAATTTATTAAAGTTGATTAACACCAAAAAAGCTAATCCACACAAACCTAGTGAATAAATTATTGCAAGCTTTATAGAAACTTTTTCTGATGCAATTGGTCTATTTTTTGTTCTTTCAACTTTTTTATCGAAATTTTTATCTACTATGTCATTAACTATGCACCCGGCAGATCTCATAAGTAGTGAACCAAGAAAAAATAGAAAAGAATAAAAATAAAATATTTTTAATTCTGAGTTGAAATCATAAGCAACAGTTAGACCCCACAAGCAAGGCCAAAATAAAAGCATATAACCTATTGGCCTATTTAATCTTGTAAGTTCAATGAATAATTTAATGTTTTGCATAATAATTTACTTGTAAATAGCAAAGCAGAGTTTCATAATCAAATTGATTCGAATGAATATAGATTACACTGTAACTGCATTAATGTTTCCAGCAATACCTCTTATAATGAGCGTTTACAGCAATAGGTTTCATACCCTTAGTGGACTTATTAGAAAAATTCATGATGAATACGTTTTTGAAAAACACACCCCTCCAGAGTGGAAAGATCAACTTATCAACTTGAACAGTAGAATAGGAGTACTAAAGTTTGCCATTATGTCAGCGGCATTTGGCTTTCTATTTAATATGCTTACCGTGTTTGCTCTTTATTTAGACAGTTTAATTATTGCAAGAGTAATTTTTGGATCATGCTGTTTGTCCATGATGGTTTCAATTATTTTTTTTATAAGAGAAATACAAATTTCTGGTAAAGCTTTAAAACTTCATCTATCAGATATGGATGTTCAATTTAAGGAATAATTACTGCTGGACCAGTAATCTTTCTTCCCTCTAAGTCCTTGTGAGCTTGTACTGCATCTTCTAATTTATATTTTTTATAGATTTCAATTTTTTACATTTCCTGATGAAATTTTTTTTAAACAACATATTAGCAGCCTCATGTATTTCCTCACTATTTGTAAAATATTGATTCATTGCTGGTCTTACAAAATATATACCTTTTGGTTGCAAAGATTTTGAAACAATTATTGGATCAAGTGCTCCAGATGCATTACCAAATGAAACCATGGTACCCCTTAATTTTAAACATTCAATTGATTTATCGTAAGTTGATTTACCTACACCATCATAAACAACAGAAACACCTTTACCATCTGTAAGTTCCATGACTTTTTTTGCAAAATCTTCTTTTGAATAATTAATTACTTCATCACATCCATACTTTTTTGCTATTTCTATTTTTTCCTGACTTCCAACTGTTCCAATAACTTTTAATCCTAAACTTTTTGCCCACTGACAAAAGAATTGTCCAACACCTCCTGCTGCTGCATGAAATAAAACTGTTTCTCCCTCTTTTGGAACATATGTTTTGTGCAACAAATAAAAAGTTGTCATACCTTTTGTCATAGCACTCGATATAATTTCTAAATCAATATTATCTGGAACTTTAACAATATTTTTTGATGGGTAATTTCTGTGAGTTGAATAAGAACCCAATGGAGCTGCAGCATAAGCTACTTTATCTCCAACCGAAAAATTAGAGACATTTGAACCAATTTCTTTAATTACACCTGCCGCCTCCAAACCAATTCCTGTCGGAAGTTGAAGAGGGTATAAACCTGATCTATGATAAGTGTCTATATAATTTAATCCAATTGACACATGTTCTATCTGAACTTCATCAGCTCCTGGTTTATCTAAAGTAAACTCCTCTAACTCTAGAACTTCAGGACCACCTGTATTTGTCACTTTAATTGATTTCATTTTTACAAAAGTAATTTTATTTTACAAATGTACCTTTATGATAATCCTCGACTGCTTGCAAGATTTCTTGTTTTGTATTCATGACAAAAGGGCCACCTCTTGCAATTTGTTCGCCTATTGGCTTTCCAGCAATCAGAAGGAACTTAGCATTAGTCGAGCCATAAACCTTAAGTTTCTCACCCATTTTTAAAAGAATTAGTTTTGAATTTTCAATTTTTTGATGCTGTTGATTCCCAATTTTTATTTCTCCTTTAATTAAATAAATAAATGAATTGTGAGTTGAAGGTAAATCAAAATTGAACTCTTTATCTTTATTTAATTCAATATCAAAATAAATAGGTTCAACATTATGTTTTTTTATAGGTCCCTCAGCTTTTCTAAATTTACCAGCTATGACTTTGACTATTTTTTCTTCATCTAGGTGAGTTTGCATCTGATCAGCATCTATGTAGATGTAGCTAGGTTTACTCATTTTTAGTTTAGCTGGCATATTGATCCATAATTGAAACCCATGTAACCTACCTTCTTTCATTGCAGGCATCTCAGAGTGAATTATTCCACTTCCTGTCTTCATCCACTGGACATCTCCTGCAGTCATTCTACCTTCACCACCTGTACTATCTTTGTGCTCAAAGTCTCCAGCTAACATATATGTTACCGTTTCTATGCCTCGATGAGGATGAGGCGGAAAACCAGCTATATAATCTTCACTATTTTCTGATCCGAATTCATCTAACATTAAAAATGGATCAAAGTAATTAGGCTCTACACCAATGCTTCTTTTTAATTTTACCCCAGCACCATCAGAAGCTGGTATAGGTTCGATAATTTGTTTAATCTCAATATTTGACATTTTGTGTTTAGAATTTTTTATCTAAGCTAAAATCTTTAGTTCCATTTAGGAAAATAAATAAAAACCCACCTGCTAAAGCTATATTTTTTAAAAAAGATCCAAGTTGTATTTGGTCAGAAAAATCGTTGTGAAATATTACAGCTGTTGCAATACAAAATAAACTTAATAAACCAGCGGATATTTTTGCCTTATATCCTAGTATAATTAAAATTGGTGCAATTATCTCAAGTATTATTGCTGGAATAATTAAAACTCCAGGCAATCCAAAGCTTTCCATCCACTCAATAGTTCCATCATAATTACCAATTTTAAAAAAACCATTGAGAAGGAACAATGCTGAAATTAAAATTCTTGCGATAAGATCTAGAATGTTTGTCATAATAATAAAGTAGTATCTTACCTAAATAATTTCAAGCAACTGTTTAAGATTATTTATTTCATTTTCTGGTGTGTAATCTAAATTATCAAAAATAGCATTATTTCTGTTGACCCAAATTGCTTTAAAACCATAATTTCCACCTCCAGAAACATCCCAAGTATTTGCGCTTAAAAAAGCAACTTCCTTTTCTTTAATGTTATATTTTTTAATTGGCATATCATAAACTTTTGAATTTGGTTTAAAAATACTTACTTCTTCTACAGAAAAAATATCATCAAAAATATCATTGAGATTATTTCTATTCACTAATTCATCAAGAAGAGTAGGGGTGCCGTTTGAAAGTATTGAAAGTTTATAATATTTTTTTTCTCTTAATAATTTCAGGGTTTCTTTTACCTCAGGGTATGGAGATAAAATTTTGTAAAGATCCAATAATTCAGCTCTCAAATCAGTATTAATATTGAAAACTTTCATTGATTTATCTAGGCTATCTTCTGTTACTTTCCAAAAATCTTTGTGCCTGGTCATTAAACTTCTAAGCCAAGTGTATTCTAACTGAGTAGTCCTCCAATAATTTGAGAAATTTTCCCATTTATTACCAATTTTATCTTTGCACTTTTCAGCTGCAGAATTTACGTCAAATAGAGTTCCATATGCATCGAAAATTATTGCTTTAATATTTTTCATAAATTACTTTCTTGATATGAGTAATATTAGAATATTTTTCTCTGAAAGTTTATCTCTTAATTTAACTTCTTCACTTGCTAAACCACAATCACATTATTTGACGAAAGTCATGCGAGTGAAAATTGGAGAAAATTTTTTCTTTATTTAATAAAACTGGTGAATGGTTAGCCAAAATAGACAACATTTATGATGGAAAGGTAGAATTTAGCATTAAGGAACAATTAAGAAGAAAAGAAAATTCCCTGGATATTTGGTTAGCATTTTCACCTATTAAATCAAATTATTCAAATTTTATGATTCAGAAAGCTACAGAATTAGGAGTTACAAAATTTTTCCCTATAATTTTTGATAGGACAATTGTTAGAAAAATTAATTCTGAAAGGCTGGAAAAAATAATAATAGAGGCAACAGAACAGTCAAATAGATTGAACCCCCCGTCTTTAGAAAAAACTCAAAATTTGAAAACTTTTTTAGAGAAAAATCAAAGTACAATGGATCTAATATTTACAGATCTTAATTCTAAAAACAAAAAAATTGAATTAGATAAAAAAAGCAAAAAACCTTTGTGTATTATAATTGGACCCGAAGGAGATTTTTCTGAAAAGGAAAGAGAGGATATTTTAAATTTTAAAGATGTAAAATCAGTTAAGATCAATGACAATATATTGAGGTCAGAGACAGCAGTTATATCTTCAATATCAATTCTTAATTATATCTTAAATCTATAAATATTTATTTATCAATTTGATAGATTTTTTAATGTCGTCTCTGTGAGAAATCTTGGCAATATATTTTCCATCTTTTAAAAGTATCACAGGTGAACTATGATCAATATTATAATCACCATTTTCAAAAAATATTTTTTGGCTAATTATTCCCCAAGATTGTGAAAGTAAAAAAATTTCGCCTGGATCTCCAGTAATTCCAACAAAATTATTATCAAAATTGTTAAGATAATCCTTTACTACTTCAGGAGTATCTCTTTTAGGATCAACGCTAATAAAAAATACTTTTATATTTTTTTTTTTATTTTTCTTTATTCTGTTCATAACTATATCCATTTTATTTAATGTCATTGGACATATGTCAGGACAATTTGTAAAACCGAAAAAAATTGCAGTCAAAGGTCCGTTAAAGGACTCTTGAGTTATTATATTATTGTTCATATCTTTAAGCTCAAAATCTGAGCCCTTGAATGCTGCGACTGATTGATCTTTTTGTTCTTTCATTGATAAAAAGACAGGAAGCATTAAAAATAAGAATATAGTTAAGCATCCTATTAATACTGCAATGGAGGTTTTTAATTTCATTATTGTAAAATTATATATTGGGACTATATAAATAATATGTCTTTGATAAAGAAATTATTTGGCGCATTAACTGAGAAACCTTGGGAACAAAACCAAGCAGTTATAGACAGTGGCCACTCAGGCAAAACATTTGAAATATCAAATCAAATGTCAGCAGTAATAATTATATTTGGAGTGAGCACAACTTTATTTAGTTTAATTTTCACTGGTTACCTTTACTCACTTCCACCCGAACAAGATACGACTTTTATTCTTAAAACAAATTTACTTTGGATAAATACATTAGTTTTAATTTTAGTAACAATATTTTTTAATAAGATAAGCAAAGATTTAAAAAATGGAATTACAAGTTCAATTAAAAAGAATTTAATTTATGTTGGTGGACTAAGTTATATATTTTTATTCCTCCAATTAGCTCTGTGGTATCAATTAATGCAAACTGGAAATTTTGTTTCAACTAATACTTATTTCTCATCTTATTACTTCTTCACTGCGTTGCATGGTATACATTTGTTGGGAGGACTTTTTTTCTGGGGTAAAGTAAGTTCAAGAATTTTTAAATCAGAGGAGAGTGAATACAAAAAAGAAGAGAAAAGTATAAATGCGCTTTCTTTATACTGGTTATTTTTATTTATTGTTTGGTTAGTATTTTTTACAATAATGTTTGCGTACAATGATACTGTAATTGAATTTTGTAAATCTTTGATTGCTTAGATTAATTCTAAAGAAATAAAACTAACACAGATCCAAACACTGCAATAATTATTAGCAAAATGTTTACTGATCTAAGATATTTCTTCGTTTCAGGTTTAGCCTCCCCCTTTGAAAATCTTCCAGCTCCTAAAGAAATTACAAAATAGAATGCTAGAACTAAGACAAGTATTGTTATTAAAATACCTAATTTACCGAACATAAATATATTGATTATATTAGTATAATTAATATGTTTTATGACATTTTGTCATAGGTATTTATAAAATTATTATTCTATACAGGCACTATGCATGCAGGAATTATATTTTTACTAGTCATCATCGGATCGATACTATTTCATATCTTTACACCTTGGTATTGGACAGACATAGCATCTAATTGGAAAGGAATGGATGATACAATCACACTTACTTTTTGGGTAGGTGGAGGAGTTTTCGTAGCTGTTTGTCTATTCATGATTTATTGCGTTTTTAGATACCAACATAAAGAGGGTAGAAGAGCAGAATATAAACCTGAAGACAAAAAATTAGAAAAAATTTTAACATGGGCAACAACATTAGGAGTTGCCGCTCTGTTAGCGCCTGGACTTATAATATGGAATCAATATGTAAATGTACCAAAGAATGCAATCGAAGTTGATGTAATGGCATGGCAATGGGGATGGCAGTACAGATTACCAGGTAAAGATGGAAAATTAGGAACAACTCAAGTCAGGAACATCGCTGATAATAATCCGTTTGGCATCAATCCAGATGATCCATTTGGCAAAGATGACATAATGGTAGAAAGTGATGTAATAAATTTAGAAAATAATAGACCTGTAAAAATTTTATTAAGATCTGTAGATGTACTTCATAACTGGTATGTGCCTCAGTTCAGGGCAAAAATGGATGCTGTGCCTGGGACAGTAACTTTTTATTGGTTTGAACCTAATAAAGTTGGAGAATATGAAGTTTTATGTGCAGAGTATTGCGGAGTTGGACACTATGCTATGAGAGGTGGTGTTGAAGTTCAGGATAAAGCTGATTACGAAGCTTGGCTAGGAGAGCAAGAAACTTTTGAACAATTATCTGCTAGATATGAAAAATTAAATGTAGATGGGAACAAATTAGCTAAAAAATAACAATTTAATAATTTAAAAAAATATATATATAAAGGATAAAAATATGTCAGACGAATACGATAATAATAAATCTTATCAAGCACAATCATCAGAGGTAATGGATGGTTCAACAGGTTCAGTGAATCCTGACATAGATTATGTAAGACCTTCAGAAGTTGGTGAACAAGAATTATACCATCCACATAGTTTTATTGAGAAATGGGTATTTTGCCAAGATGCAAAAGTAATTGGAGTTCAATATTTTTTAACTGCGGTTTTTACTGGAGTAGTTGGATTAATTTTATCTTGGTTAATGAGACTTCAACTAGGTTTTCCAGAGTTAGCTGGTTTCATGACTGCAGAACATTATTATCAATTCGTAACCATGCATGGAATGATAATGGTAGTTTATTTTTTAACCGCACTATTTCTTGGAGGATTTGGTAATTATTTAATACCATTAATGGTTGGGGCAAGAGATATGGTTTTTCCATATGTAAACATGTTAAGTTTTTGGATGTTCTTTGTTGCCGTTGCAGTTTTGATGGCAAGTTTCTTTGTACCAGGTGGTCCTACAGGAGCTGGATGGACTTTATATCCTCCTCAAACAATTTTAGAAGGTACTCCTGGAGCAGGAATGGGAATTTTATTAATGCTTATTTCTTTATCTCTGTTTGTAATTGGATTTACAATGGGTGGACTAAATTACATGATTACAATTCTTCAAGCTAGAACTAGAGGAATGACGTTAATGAGAATGCCCCTTACAGTCTGGGGTATATTTACTGCTACAGTGCTTGCAATGTTAGCATTTCCAGCATTATTGGTAAGTGCCATAATGATGACTTTAGATAAGGTTTTACAAACTAGTTTCTTCATGCCAACAATATTAAAGGCTGGTGAAGTTCTAGAATATGGTGGTGGAAGCCCAATTCTTTTCCAACACTTATTTTGGTTCTTTGGACACCCTGAGGTTTATATTGTTGCACTTCCTGCTTTTGGGATAGTTTCAGATTTAATTTCTGTTCATGCTAGAAAAAATATCTTTGGATATAGAATGATGGTTTGGGCAATTGTTGGAATTGGAGCATTAAGTTTCTTTGTTTGGGCACACCATATGTATGTAAGCGGAATGAACCCTTGGTTTGGTTTCTTCTTTGCAACAACTACATTAATTATTGCAGTTCCAACAGCCATGAAGGTTTATAACTGGATACTAACTTTATGGAGAGGAAATATAAGAATTAACGTAGTCATGTTGTGGTGTTTAGGTTTTATAGTAACATTTGTTAATGGTGGAATTACTGGAATATTCTTAGGAAACGTATCAGTTGATGTTCCATTATCAGATACTTATTTTGTGATAGCGCACTTCCATATGGTAATGGGTATTGCACCGTTGATGGTAATTATGGGTGCAGTTTATCACTGGTTCCCATTAGTTGCAGGGAAAATGTTAGACGAAGGTCTTGGAAAATGGCATTTCTGGATTACTTTCTTGGGTGCTTACTCCATTTACTTCCCGATGCACTATTTAGGATTTATTGGAGTTCCAAGAAGATATTTTGAAATGTATGATAGTCCATATATGACATCAGCAGTTGGGATGAATGAATTTATTAGTATTGCAGCATTCATAGTTGGCGCTGCACAATTTATTTTAATCTTCAATATAATTAAAACATTAAAAACAGGTAAAAAGGCTGAGCAAAATCCTTGGAAAGCTAATTCACTAGAATGGTACACTTCTACTGTTCCACCAGAACATGGTAATTTCGGTGACAGACTTCCGGTCGTGCACAGATGGCCATATGACTTTAGTGTTCCAGGGGCTAAGGAGGATTATATTCCACAAACTACTGCTCCGAGTGAAGTAATACATACAGAAGTAGAAAAAACATAAGAGAAATAAATGTCTGAACCAAAAATAGACGGCTTCGAACTTAAACCAGGGTTTAAGGGAATGGCGTCTGATACAGCGTCAGACCAAACAATGTTCAAAGGTGTACATTGGGGTAAAGCCATGATGTGGATCTTTCTATTAAGTGATACTTTTGTTTTTAGTTGTTTTTTAATTTCATACATGAAAGGAAGGGGTTCAACTCCTGTCGAGTGGCCAAACCCTAGTGAAGTATTCGCACTAGAGGCATTTGGTGTACCTGTTCCGTTATTACTGATTGCTCTTATGACCTTTGTCTTGATCACCAGTAGTGGAACAATGGCTATCGCTGTTAAATATGGATACGAAAAAAATAGAAAAATGTGTGGATGGCTATTATTGGCGACTGCGCTCGGCGGTTTAACTTTTGTTGGGATGCAGGCTTATGAATGGTCAAAATTAATTCATGAGGGTGTTAGACCATGGGCAAATCCATTTGGAGCTGCTCAATTTGGATCATTTTTCTTTATGATAACTGGTTTTCACGGCTTCCACGTATCTATTGGAGTAATCTTTTTATTTATATATACTTATAAAGTGTTTGCTGGCCACTACGAAAAAGGCAAAAAAGGATGGTTCACAAAATTAAAGGGCGATTATGTAGAAATTGAGATCTTAGGTCTTTATTGGCACTTTGTAGATCTTGTATGGGTTTTTATTTTTGCATTCTTTTACTTGTGGTAAAATAAATTATGGAAAATACAAATAATATTGAAAAAATAGACAAAAAAGAAGAAGCTTCCACACATAAAATTGGAATTTATCTTTGGATTTGGACTTTGTTATTCGTACTCAGTTTTTTTTCTTACATGGTCGACTGGTATCAATTCCAAGGAATGCTAAGATGGTCATTAATATTATTCTTCATGTTCTTAAAAGCCGGGCTGATAATGGCATTTTTCATGCACCTGTTTTGGGAAAGATATGCATTGGTAAACGTTCTTTTATGGCCAATGACGGCTATAGCTTGCTTCATATTTTTAATGGCAGCTGAATTTCAGTATACATTATTTTCAAGATTATTTTATTTTGTAGTTGGAGGTGGAGCTTAAAATGGATGCTTACGGTTATTTAGCTTTCTTTTTAATACTTTTTGTAATTTTTATTTATATTGTGTGGTTTGGTTATTCAGTAAAAGTTGAAAACCAAAAAGAACAAGGAGATAAAGTCTCGATAAATCCTTATGATCAAATACCTTTACGTAGAAGATTAATTGATAAGAAAAACAGCAAAGTAGGAATTTTTGATCTTGGAAATCACATCTTAATAGCGGGTGTTATATTACTTGTAATATTTGTTTCACTGAATGTTGAGTAGTAGTGACCGTCAATACAATTAAAAAAAAATCAGTTTCAATAAGTTTTTTATCGTACTTTAAATATCTATTATTATTAATGAAGCCAAGGGTAATGTCTTTGGTTATCTTTACATGTGCTGTTGGGTTATTAACAGCTCCTGTTTCAGTTTCATTTCTAAATTCAATAATTGCAATTTTTTTTGTTACTATGGGTGCAGGTGCTGCAGGTGCTCTAAATATGTGGTATGAGGCTGATCTTGATAAATTAATGACAAGAACTTGTCTTAGACCAATCCCTACTGGAAAAGTAAACAGGGAGCATGCTCTTTTATTTGGTACATTGCTTTCAGTTATTTCTGTAGCCGGACTTTATTATTTTTCAAATTTAACATCAGCTATACTATTATCTGTAACCATAGCATTTTATGTTTTTGTTTATACAATTTGGTTGAAAAGAAAAACCCCACAAAACATTGTTATTGGAGGAGCATCTGGCGCATTACCACCAGTTATTGGTTGGACAATAGCTACTAACTCATTAACATTTGAACCGATAATATTTTTCTTAATAATATTTTTTTGGACTCCATCTCATTTTTGGGCTCTTAGCCTTTATAAAGCAGCTGACTATCAAAAAGCTAAAATCCCGATGTTGCCGATTACTAATGGAATTGAGGAGACAAAGAAGAATATATTTGTTTACTCGTTAATAATGTTACCAATAGTAATTTTGCCTTATTATATTGGGTTTGTTGGTGAAACATTTTTAATCGCATCTCTACTACTGACATTTTATTACAACTATGTTTGTTACGATCTTCTTAAATTCAAAAAAAACAAATTTGAAATAAAGAAGGCTAAAAAGGTATTTTCTTACTCTATTTTTTACTTATTTTTGCTTTTTCTTTTATTTTTGGTAGACCAGATCATAAAATAAATAATCCTATTTATTTTATAGGAAAATGGTAAAAAAAATTCATGAAGTATGTAAGCACAAGAGATAATTCTAAAGAATATAGTTTTGAAGAGGTTTTTATCAAAGGTTTAGCTGATGATGGGGGGCTTTATGTGCCTACATCTTTAAAAAAATTCAGCTCAGATGAATTGTCAGAACTTAAAAATCTAAATTATAATGATTTATCTACTGAGGTTATAAATTTATTTTCATCCGATTTTATATCTAAGAATGATCTTTCAAAATTAATTAAAAAGTCTTATTCAACTTTTAGAGAAAAAGAGGTTGTTAAAATCTCAAATCTTGGTGATCTAAAATTGTTAGAATTATTTCATGGACCAACACTAGCTTTTAAAGATGTTGCTATGCAATTTATTGGGAATTTATATGAATATTATTTAAGGAAAAATGATAAAAAAATTAACATTGTTGTGGCTACTTCAGGTGATACAGGGGCAGCTGCCATTGATGCAATTAGAGGTAAATCAAATTTAAATATTTTCGTTTTACATCCTAATAATAGAATTTCACCAGTTCAAAGAAAATTAATGACAACAGTTGAGGATGAAAATGTTTTCAATATCGCAATTGATGGAAATTTTGATGACTGTCAAAATATTGTTAAGCAAATGTTTTCAGATTTAGATTTTTCTAAATCAATAAATATGTCAGGGGTAAATTCTATTAATTGGGCAAGAATTATAGCTCAAGCTGTTTATTATTTTTATACTTATTTTAAACTTGATAGTGACAAACCAATTTCTTTTTCAGTACCAACAGGAAACTTTGGAGATGTTTTTGCAGGTTATCTTGCAAAAGAAATGGGATTGCCCATAGATAAACTTATTGTTGCAACTAATGAGAATGATATTTTGCATCGAGCAATTTCCAAAGGTGATTATGTTTCAAAAAAAGTAAAAGAAACACTGTCTCCAAGTATGGATATTCAATTAGCAAGTAATTTTGAAAGATTAATTTATTATGTGAATAATTCTAATTCTGGCATTACATCAGATATAATGAATAAAGTTAAGAATAACGAATATAAAATAGAAAAATCAAACTTAGACATTATCCAAAAAGATTTTATTTCAGAAAGTTGTGATGAAAATGAAACTTTAGAAATTATCAAACAACATTTTGACAAAAGTAGTGTCATATTAGATCCTCATACTGCAGTTGGAGTAGGAGCTGCAAATAAGCTAAATTTTAGTAATTGTGTAGTTTTATCTACTGCACATCCATGTAAATTTCCAGCTGCTACAGATAAAGCTATAAATAAACATGAAGAACTACCTAAAGAGCTACAATATGTTCATAGTAAAGAGGAAAATTTTCAACTATTAAAAAATGATACTGAGGCAGTTAAAAATTTCGTTAAAAGTAAATTATGAAGTTAAAAGTAAACGATCAAATCCCTGACGTAAAAATCTTCCATTTAGTTGATGGTGAACCTAAGGAACAAAATATATCTGAGTTATTAGGACCAAAAAAAATAATATTGTTTGGTTTGCCTGGTGCATTTACAGCTACATGCTCTAAATTTCATTTACCAGGTTACGTTAAAAATGCTCAACAAATCTTAGATAAAGGTATTGATAAAATATTTTGCCTAGCTGTTAATGACCCTTATGTAATGAATGCTTGGGGTGAGGCGAATAATATAGGAGAAAATATAAATATGTTAGCTGATCCTTATTTGTTATTTACTAAGCTTATTGGTGCTGAAGTTGATAGAAACTCAAAAGGCATGGGAATGAGATCAAGCCGTTATGCAATGGTTATAGAAAATCTTCAAGTTCAAAATATCCAAGAGGAAGAGGAAACTAAAAATTGCGGAGTATCCTCTGCAGAGGAAATTTTAGGTATTATTTAGCAAGAAGGGGCGTTCTGTTGCCAGGTGCCCCGTTAGGAGTTTGCAGCTTCTCTAGCAATTAAATCTACCTCATTGTTTAAAGTATTTGTAGAGTGAGCCTTCACCCAACTCCATTTTATTTTAAATACATTTGTCAGATTATCTAGTTCACTCCAGAGTTCTTTATTTTTAACCGGTTGCTTATTTGCAGTTTTCCAACCATTTTTTTTCCAGTTATGTATCCATTCTGTTATTCCTGATTTTACATAATTAGAGTCTGTGAAAATCTGAACATTGCTTCCTTTAGGAATTTTTTTAAGAGCCTTTATTGGAGCAAGCAACTCCATTTGATTATTTGTGGTATCTTTTTTACTTCCCTTTATCTGAATTTTTTTATTATCATCTATAATAATAGCAGCCCAACCACCATTTCCTGGATTACCCAAACACGATCCATCAGTATAGATTTTTATCATTAGCTGTAATCCTTAAATGAATTCAATTTTCTGTGAAAATTTAATTTATCTAAATATTCTTTTGGGTCTTTTATTTTTATCAATGCTTTTTTAGGAGTATTTAAATAATCATATGATCTCGTAAGAAGATATCTCAAAGCTGAACCTCTGCATAAAGTATTGAAATTACTCTTTTCTTTGTAATTTAATTTTCGAACAGATTGGTAACCTTTTAATAATTGAGAAGATTTACTTTTATCTAGAATAAAAATTTTATTTCTTTTTTTAAAACATAATGCATTCACACATGTAGCTAATTCATAGGCTAAAAAATCATTTGCAGAAAAATAAAAATCAATGAAACCATAATATTTTTTCTTATAGAAAAAAATATTATCAATAAACAGATCGCTGTGTATTATTCCATTGGGCATACTTTTTGGCCATTTTTTTTTAATATCGACTAAGTCTGTTCGCATAGTATCTATTAAATTACTTGAAAGTTTATTAATTCTTTTATCTATTCTATTTAATAAAGGTCCCCATGAATTAACTGATAATGAATTTTTTCTATATAATCTTAATTTTTTTGCAGCTAAGTGTAACAGAGCTGCATTTTTTCCAACTTGAAAACAATCTTTATTTGTAAGTTGATTTTTGTCATTTCCCTCTAAAAAACTAACTAAACATGCAGTTTTATTTTTAATTTGGAATAAATATTTACCTTTTTTATTCTTAATTGGCTCTGGACATTTGATTTTATTTTTTGATAAACCAAACATAAGGTTCATAAAAAAAGGTAAATCTTTTTTTTGAACTCTTTTTTCAAATATAGTCAGTATTATTTTTTTTTTACTTGTTTTTATTAAGTAATTGGTATTTTCAATTCCTTTTTTTATGCCTGAAAAAGATACAATTTTACCAATATTAAAGTTTTTCTCGATCAAGCTTAAATTGCTCTCATTTATTCTTGTATATACAGCCATTAATTTAATTTTCCCGGAATTTTAAATGTTACGTCCTCTTTTACTATTTCAACTTCCTCTATTTCTACAGTAAATTTTTTTTTAATATTTTCTATGAATTCACTAACTAATATTTCAGGAGCTGAGGCGCCAGATGATATACCTATTGTTTTGCATTTAGATATTTTTTCAAGTGGAAAAGTACTTTCTGAATGAATTAATTCAGCATTTTCGCATCCATTATTTTTAGCTACTTCTACTAGCCTAACTGAGTTGGATGAATTCCTACTACCAATCACAAATAAATTATCACACTCTTTTGCAATTTTTTTTATTGCTGCTTGTCTATTTGTGGTTGCATAACAAATATCATCTTTTTTTGGCTCGCGAATATCAGGAAAGCGTTCTTTTAAAACATTAATAATATCTTTAGTATCATCAACCGATAATGTTGTTTGTGTAATATAAGCAAGTTTATCGTTTTTGCCTCTCTGATAATTTTTTGCATCGTCTATTGTTTCAATAAGATCAATCTTTCCATTAGCTACTTGACCCATGGTACCAATTACCTCAGGATGGTTTTTATGACCTATAAGTAAAACTTGAACATCTTTTTTATTTAAATTTTCTGCTTCTCTGTGAACTTTAGATACTAGTGGGCATGTTGCATCAACAAATATCATATTTAAACTTTCAGCCTCTTGAGGAACAGATTTTGGGACACCATGAGCTGAAAAGATAACAGGTCTTGTTTTATCCTCAATTTCATCAATCTCTTCAACAAACACTGCACCAATTTTTTTCAAGCTATCTACCACATGTTTGTTATGAACTATTTCATGTCTTACATATACAGGGGCACCATATTTTTCTATGCTTTTCTTGACTATCTCAATTGCCCTATCAACTCCTGCACAAAAACCTCTTGGAGCTGCTAAAAGAATTTTAAGATGATTATTCTTCACTTTTATCCTTTCGAAAAAATGGAATTAAAAAAACAATACATGCAATTAGAAAAAAAAGACTACCAAACATAGCCCAAAAACTTCCTATGCTTGATATAACAAAACCCAAGGCAGAAATAATGAATAAAATCCAACCAATTAAATTAATATTTTTATTGCTCATTTTT
>CACBBR010000016.1 GCA_902537555.1 uncultured Pelagibacteraceae bacterium | reverse complement strand
TGACACATCAGATTGTGCTGGTGTCTTTTGGGGCTTTTACAATTTTAATGTTTTTAATAAAGGCAGGTTCAGTAAGTAAGACTTCAACATTATTTTTTCTTGTTCCTCCTACAACAGCTATAATGGCTTATTTATTTCTGGGAGAAAAACTATCAAATATTGATGTAATAGGTTTTGTTTTAGCAACTATAGGTGTTTATATTGCAACAAGAAAGTAAATGAAAATTACTTATTTTTTTAAAAAATTTTACAAATCTTTTATTTTAACTTATCTTTTTTTTTCTATTGGTATAAGTTTCTATCCATCTTTTGAATTTTATTCATTTAAAGGACAATTATTAATTTTAGCTATATCTACTTTCAATGGTTTTCTAGGTTATTATGTTAAAAAATTATAATACGTAAGGCTCAGGTCTAGCATTACTTTTTAAAACTCTCTCAACATCAAAAACACTTATATCTATTGATTGATAACTGCCGGTTGTTATTAACTCTGTAAGTGCTCTACCAATACCTGGGGCCTGCATTAAACCTCTGCCCGTAAATCCAGAAGCTAAATAAACATTTTCATACTTTGGATGTTTTCCAACAACTGCATTGTTATCTAACTTATTGCAATCATAAAATCCTGCCCATCCCCCTGTTAATTTAAGTTCTTCAAAAGCTGGAACTCTTTTTGCTAGAGCAGGCCAAACTAGTTCCTCAAAATCATTCCATGCAGGTTCTAAATCTTTTGCATCGAATACAGATATCGGTGAACCAGCTAGAAATTCCTTTCCCTCTGGTCTCCAATAAACACCAGTAGTTAAATCTCCAGTCAATGGCATATCAGGAAAATGCTTAGGACATTTGACTCTAAAAACTGTATGTTTTTGTGGTTCCACTGGAATATCCGATAGCAGTTCTTTTGTCCAACAACCTGCCGCAGAAATAATTGTCTTTGCATTCAGTTCAGATAAATTTTTAATTTCACCTTTTATAAATTCAGCACCAAGCTCTATAGCCTTACTTTTTAATGCGCTATGAAACATAAAAGGATCTATCCATCCCTCACTTTTGTTATCTGTGTATGTGGCTGTTTCTATTCCTTCATTATTTAAATATGGAAAAATTTTATTTAATTCAGAGCCCTTAATATTTTTTGTGCCTGCATCGCACTCTTTATGATTCTCTAAAGCTCTGTATTGTTCTTCTGCATGTTCTGGTCCAAACATCAATAAGTATCCATTCGGGACCATACTAGCTGTTGGATTCGGATTTTTTTGTGTTTTAAGTAATTCAGGGATTTTAAAAATAAACTCTCTAGCAAATTTACCTAAAAGAATATTTTCTTTTTGATAAAATTGTCTTCTAAATCCACCTAATGAAAGTGGAAATGAGGCAGTCTTATAAGTAGGGTCTCTCTCAATTACCTTTACTTTTCGCCCTTCCAAAGACATAAAGTAAGCCGTAGCAGCACCAATAATACCTCCACCAACTATAACTACATCATCCATTTACCCTATTATATACTATTTTTTTTGCATTAACCACATTGCATCTTGGCTTAAAAAGTAAATTTTTCCATTTGAAGGATGGACTTGGATATCTCTTATTCTTCCAATTTTATTTTTAAAAATAATTTCTTCCCTAACATTAGATAAATCATTAAATATCAATTTTCTTAAAGACTTGTCTTTTAGTGAAGTTATTAAGGCATGACCATTCCACTCTTCAAACTCTTTGCCTTTATATATAGTTATCGCACTTGTAGCAATTGATGGCACCCAATACTGGATGGCTTTTGTGAAACCAGGTTTCCATTTTGGACCAATTGGAATTCCAGAATAATTTTTTCCACCCCATCCAAGTATTTTCCACCCATAGTTTTCTCCTTTTTTAACCTCACCAAACCAGTCACCACCTTTGGCACCATGATTGCTTATGTAAACTTTTCCATCAAATGCAGATAGCACCATACCTTGTGGATTTCTTATTCCAATTTGATAAATTTCTGGTAACCAATCTGATTTACCTTCAAATTTGGGATTATCATTTGGAATGCTCCCATCTAAATGGACTCTAATTATACTTCCAGGGTGCTTTGATGCATCCTGTGCAATCATACCTTGCCCTCTTTCACCAGCAGAAGCGTAAATATAATTGTCCTTAATAGCTAACCTTGAGCCAAAATGATATCCTGAGTCAATTGGTGGATTAGCCTGGAAAATATTTTTAAACACTAATTTTTTTTTATTTAATTCTGCTCTAGCTATCGATGTACTAGTTTTATAATTACCTCTGTCTTCAGTGTAAGAAATCCAAACAATATTATCTTTATGAATTATATCTAATAATCCTCCTTGGCCATGAACCACAAAGTCAAGTTGATGATCCACTTCTTGTATTTGATTAGTTAAAATATCTACTATTTTTATTTTTCCACTTTTCTCTGTTACTATAATTTCATTATTATTAATAAAAGAAGATCCCCATGGAGAGTCTAATTCTACTAGTTTTTCTAAAACTATTTTCTCACAGTAAGATTTTGAAGTGAATATTAGAGTTAAGATTATTATTAAAAATTTTATTTTCACCTTAAGAAAGTTTTGATCTTCCTCCGTCAACAGCAATTATTTGTCCTGTTACCCAAGAACTTTCTTCTGTAAGTAAAAATTTAGCCAGTGCCGCACCATCTTTGCCCTCTCCTAGTCTCTTAAGTGGATGTGCTTTGGCTATTCCTTGTGCTAGAGCTACATTTTTCAACATTGGTTCAGCAATTTTAGAATTTGTTAGACTTAGTGCAATACTGTTTACTCTTATGTTAGGTGCAAATTCTGCAGCTAAAGAAACTGTTAAACCTTCGATTGCTGCTTTGGTCGATGCAATAATTGAGTGATTTGTGAAACCTTTTTGAGCAGCTACAGTTGAAAATAAAACAATTGAACCATTATTTTGTTTTAGATTATCTTGGTATCCTTTAATTAAATCTACTGCCGAATAAAAATTTAGTTTCATACATTTATTAAAATCATTTTCAGTTGCCAATTTTAATGGCTTTAGATCTATTGAACCAACACAATAAGCTACACCCTTAATTTCTGGAATATCAGATTTTATCTTATCGACAAATCCATCATGTAAGACATCTGCAACAGTATGTGGAGAATTTAATTTTTCTGATAAATTTTTTAGTTGAGCTTCATCTCTGCCAACTAAGTGAATTTCTCTACCAGAGGAGTGCATTTGTTCTGCTAAATTAGATCCGATAGAACCTGTCGCACCGACAATTAGATATTTTTCTGACATATAATAATTAATGAAATTATTTTTTATACTTGGAAATCAGTTATTTCCATTAAAAAACCTCGACCGCTTCAAAAAAGACCACCTATTTTTTATGTCAGAAGACTACCAATTATGTACATATGAAAGACATCATAAATTAAAAATTCTACTATTTTTATCTTCAATGAGATCTTATGCGGATAAATTGAAAGAAAATAAATTTAAGCTTAATTACTCAAAAATTGATTCTACTGATTTTAAAAAGGACTATACGAAGAAATTAGAAAAATTGTTAAAGATGAATAAGATAAAAGAAGTAACTAGTTTTGAAATAGAGGATAAATTTTTTGAAACAAAAATAAATAATTTTTTAAAAAAACAAAATATTCAGTGGAATATAATTCGATCGCCAATGTTTTTAGATAGTCGTGAAGATTTTAAAAAATATTTATCAAAAACAAAAAAACCCTTTATGGCAAAGTTTTATAAAGAAAAGCGAGAGAGATTAAACATTTTGTTAAACAAAGATGGTACACCAGAGGGAGGAAAATGGAGTTTTGATGAGGATAATAGAAAAAAACTGCCAAAAAATATCTTAATACCAAAATTTCCAGAAATTAAAGAAACTAAACATACAAAAAGTTTAAAACCAATTATTGAAAAATTATTTAGTAAACATCCAGGTGATACCAAAAAATTTTGGTTTGCAACTGAATATAAAGATATTTCAAAATTATTAGATTTTTTTATTAAAGATAAGTTAAACCTATTTGGTGATTACGAAGATGCTGTTGATCAAAAAAATAATATTTTATTTCACAGTGCTCTTAGTCCGTATTTAAATCTAGGTTTAATAACGCCAGACATTATCATTCAAAAAATAATGACTTATCACCATAGTAAGAGTGTCAGACTAAATTCTTTAGAAGGTTATATAAGACAAATAATTGGTTGGAGAGAATTTATGAGAGGAATATATCAAAATTATAGTAAAGAAATGGAAAGTGGAAATTTCTTTAAACATAATAGAAAAATGAAAGATACATTCTATGATGGCAGCACTGGTTTGGATCCTTTAGATCATGCAATTAAAAATGCTAGCAAATTTGGTTGGTCACACCACATTGAAAGATTAATGATATTGTCAAATATTATGAATTTATGCGAAGTTGAACCAAAATCAGTTTATAAATGGTTCATGGAAATGTTTGTGGACTCATCTGATTGGGTTATGGTTCCAAATGTTTATGGAATGGGTTTGTTTAGTGATGGTGGAATTTTCGCAACTAAGCCTTATATCTGTGGATCAAGTTATTTTATGAAAATGATGGATTTTAAAAGGGGCAACTGGTGTAATGTTATGGATGGTCTTTATTGGCGTTTCATAAATAGAAATAGAAAATTTTTTTTGAAAAATCCAAGGTTGTCTATGATGGTAAGAATTTTTGATAAAATGAAAGAAAATAGAAAAAAATTAATATTATCAGAAGCAAACAAATTCATTAAAGATAATACTTATGGGAATTAAAGTTTATTTTAACGATTCTTGCAATATTTGTAGAATGGAAATAAATCATTATAAAAAAATTGCAAATAGTGATTTGGAGTGGATAGATATTACAAATAATGATGAGGCTATAAAAATAACATCTAAGTCGCAAAAAGAGTTGCTCAGAAGGTTGCATGTAATAAATGATGGTGAAGTTATTGGAGGTGCTAAAGCATTTATTATAATTTGGTCAAAAATACCAAAATATAAAATCCTATCTAAAATTTTTTCAATAAAACCCTTATTTATTATTTTTCATTATATATATGAAATTGCTGCATTTTTCTTATTTTTAAAAAACAGAAAACAATTAAATGAAAAAACAAAACCTACCAACTAAGGTATGCAAAGTTTGTAACAAGCCTTTTTCTTGGAGAAAAAAATGGAAACTTAATTGGGAAAAAGTTAAGTATTGCTCTAAGAGATGCGCCTCTAGTAATTAATTATTGTGTATTGCTTTTTCTAGGATCTTTAAGTGATTTTAAAATTTTTGATAGCCCCGTAATTTTTAAACTATAATAAATCACATAAATTAAAGTTAGTCCTAAAGCCATGGTAGATAGAAACACAAAGATGGCTGTCAAAATTTTTTCTTGGAACCAGTTCTCTACTCCAGAGTTAGAATAATAAAGAATATTCCAAAACGCGACGAAAATTAACTCATATATGATTATAATTTTGAACATATGATTGATATAGTTCTCAATATAATTAATACTATTCAATTCTTGTCGCATGTCGATAAAAATTTATGAGATAAAACAAAGAAAATAGATGAAAAAAGTAATTTGGATAACTGGCGGTAGCAGTGGAATAGGAAAAGCAGTTGCATTAAAGTTTGCAAATAAAGGATGGCAGGTAATTATATCATCAAGACGTGAGGAAGTCTTAAAAGATATTTCAGATAAAAATGAAAATATTGATTATTTGAAATTAGATATTGTTAATTATGAAGCATGTCATTCAGTTTTTAAAACTATTGTTGAGAAATACAACAAGGTTGATATTTGTTTTTTTTCTACTGCAATTTATGAGCCTGAAAAAGAGAAGGATTTTGATCTTCAGAATATAATTGATGTTACAAATGTGAATTATATTGGAACCATAAACTGTATTAAAGCTGTTGAAAAATATTACAAAGAAAAAAGGCAAGGAGTTATATCTATTGTATCTTCTACTGCAGGATACAGAGGATTGCCAAATTCAACTGCCTATGGGCCTGCAAAAGCAGCTCTTATTAATTTAGCAGAAAGTTTATATCTTGATTTTCAAAGATATGATGTTCGCGTATGTCTAGTCAGCCCTGGATTTATCAAAACAAGACTTACGGATAAAAACACATTTAAAATGCCATTTTTAAAAACCACACAATATGCGGCTGAACAGATTTATGATGGTTTAATAAATAAAAATTCATTTGAAATAGCTTTTCCTAGAAGTTTATTTTTAATATTAAAATTTTTTAAGATTTTGCCAAATGGGATCTACTTATATTTGATAAGAAAAATGACGAAGCTTCAAAAAAAATAAATTTAATCTTTTACAAACATCACAGTTAATTCTGCAACTTTAATACCAAACTTTGTCATTTTTGCTCTATTAATTGCTACTCTTTCATCTTGCATAAAGATCCAATCATCAAAAGTTATTTTCATTTCTCTTCCTTTTACAGGAACTAACAGTACATATTCAAACTTAAATGCAGGACCATAAGAAAAACCTTTTGCAGTTCCAACTACATCTCCAGCAGTGCCTTCATAGTTATGTTCATCAATCTTATTGATTGTCCATTGCCTATTTTGAATTTCTCCATCGTTCCAAACAAATTTTTCGTCAAGTATTAATTGTTTTCCATCCCAATTTCCATTCAAATCTGCAGAAAACTGTCGAGTAACTTTACCTGACCTATTTTGTAAAATACCCCATGCTTTTACATTTCCAGATAAATATTCTTCAATTATCAGTCTTGGTTTTTGGTTTTTAAAATCTTCTGGTTTCATCCCTTGATTAGATGAACAATTTGTAATCAATACTGAGATTATTATCAATAAAAAATATTTTAATTTCATAAAATTATTTTTGAAGTGCAAATTGTATTAAATCGATATTTTTGGATTTAAATCCAGCCTCGCAATAAGACAAGTAAAAATTCCACATTCTTTTGAAAGTGTTATCAAAACCTTGTGATGATATTTGATCCCACTTATTGAAAAATTCATCTCTCCAAATTCTCAGTGTATTTGAGTAATGTTCTCCGTATGAATTACATTGTTCAAATTTAAGTCCTGATTTATTTGATAGAGAAACTAACTCATTTTTGCTTGGCAAAAAACCACCCGGAAAAATATATTTTTGAATGAAATCAGTCTTATTTTTATACCTTTCGTAAATACTATCATCAATAGTGATTGCTTGTATGGCAGCTGTTCCACCATCTACTAGATTTTGCTTTATAGTATTAAAATAATTTTTTAAATAGTTATGACCAACAGCCTCGATCATTTCTATTGATGCAATTGAATTATATTTATTTTTAACATCTCTAAAGTCTAACATTTGTATATTTATCTTCTCATTTAAACCAACTTTATGAATTCTTTCCTTGGAAAATTCATATTGTTTTTTAGAAATAGTAATACAATCTAATTTTACATCATAATTTTTTCCAATGTATTCCGCAAAGCCTCCCCAACCACATCCTATCTCTAGCATTTTGTCGCCAGACTTAGGCTTTACCAAATTTGAAAGTTTCTTATATTTGTTGATTTGTGCTTTTTCTAAGTCATTTCCCTCTTCAAAGATTGCACTCGAATATGTTAATGTTTTATCAAGCCATAAGGAGAAGAACTCATTTCCTAAATCGTAATGTTTTCTTATATTTTCTTTACTTCTAGATTTATTATTTTTAATAAAAAAATTTTTGATTTTGTTAAATATTGCAATATCAAAGGATCCAGAAAATTTATGTATTATTTTTATATTTTTAGCAGCTAATTCTATTAGGTTGGTTAAATTTTTTGTTTCAAAACTGTTATCCATATACGCTTCTGCTAAACCGATGCTACCATTTTTTATTATTTTTAGAGTAATCCCTGGTTTATTTATTTTTAAATGAGCATGTAATCTTTCATTACTATTTCCAAAATTATATTCTTTTCCATCATGATTGATTATCTTTAACGTACCATGTTTTATGTATTTGAGTGAGCTAAAGACAATCTTGTCTGATAATTTATTTAAATTCATTTTTTTCTTCTGAAATATTATTTTTAATACTTAGCTTTTTCTTCACAAACTTTATTCCTTTTAACCATAATTTAAATGCTTCATAATGGATTGCGACAATAACTTTGAACGTCATTAATGGGTGAAAAATATAAGAAAAGAACAAATTTTTGTTACTTAAATCTTTTGCAATTCCGTCTTGTGATGCAAATAATAATTTACCCTCTTTATCAGATTGGTCTATTATAACCGATATTTTATCAGAAGGTTTGTTTACTCTAAATTTATAAATACATTCCATTTCTATGAAAGGCGATACATGAAATTTTTTTGTACAGCTATTTTTTATAGTCTCTGTATCTTGCGTTTTAAAAATATAAGTATGCTGTTCACCAAAAGTATTTTTAACTTCATAGAAAATTGAAATTATTTTGTTATCTTTATTATATATAAAAAAAACACTTAAAGGATTAAATACATACCCAAAAATTCTTGGATAACACAATATTTTAACTTTTACTTCTGTTTCATCAATACCAATATTTTTTAAATTATATTTAACCCAATTTTTTAAAGATGTTCCATCTCGATTACCGTGATCTTTGTCAAAAAAACTTATAATGTTAAATTTATTATAAGAAAATATCGAAATATTCTTATTAATTTCCTCTAAATCATCAAGGTCAATCAACAATGAAAAAACTCTATATTTAAAATAGTGATTTTTAGGTTTAAATCTTCTATGAATTACTTTCCCAGTATAAATTTTTGAGTTTTTAAACATTAATATAATTCATCATATCTAATGATGATTTTATACCATCTTCATGAAAACCATAACCAAAATAACTTCCACAAAATAAAATATTTTTTTTATTTTGAATTAAATTAAGATCCTTTTGACTATTAATTGCTTTCTGATCAAAATATGGATGTGTAAATTGCACCCGTCTAATTATTTTTTCTTCAGATATTTTCAAATAAGGGTTCAATGTCAAAAATATATTTTTAGAAATATTCAGATTCTGTAATAAATTTAACCAGTAAGTAATAGAATTTTGCTCGCTGTTTTCAGACTCTATTGATGAATTCCAAGAACACCAAGCTTTATTATTTTTTGGCATATAATTAATATCTTCATGAATAACTGCCTCATTTGTTTTATATTTAAAATTACTCAAAATCTTTTTTTCAATTTCATACGGATTTTCAATTATTGAAAGAGCTTGATCTGCATGTGTAGCTAGTACAACTTTGTCATAAGTAAAATACTCATTTTTATCACCATAATAAACCTGGACTCCAGATTGAATTCTTTTAATTTTATTTATGTTGTAATTTTTATAGTATTCGCCACTTATATTACTCAGTATTTTATCTACATATGTTCTGCTTCTGTTTGAAACTGTAAACCATTGAGGTCTATTTTTTAATTTAAAAAGACCATGATTTTGGAAAAATTTTAAAAAAAAACTTAAAGGCATTTGCTTTGCTTCATAAGGAGGCATTGACCATATTGCTGAAACCATTGGAATAATATGAAATTTTATGAAATAGTCTGAAACATTTAATTTTTCCAAATATTTTCCTAAAGTAATGTTTTCATTGATAAAATTTTTGTTTTCACTCTTTTTGTAAAAATCAATTATTGTAAAAAACATTTTTAAAAATTTTATATTTAATAGATTTAATTTATTACTAAAAATTCCTGATAATCCTTTTCCACAATATTCAATTTCTGAGTCTCTAACAGATACTGAAAATGACATATTACTTTTTTCTATGGCTATATTATTTTCTTCAAAAAAATTTATTAAATTTGGATATGTTTTTTTATTAAATACAATGAAACCTATATCTACAGGTATTACATTATCTTGAATTTTGATGTCTATTGTATGTGAATGTCCACCGAAGTGATCTTCTTTTTCAAAGAGATCAACTTTATGGTTTTTCGAAAGATAATATGCTGCACTTAGACCTGAAATACCAGATCCTATAATTGCTAATTTCATTATTGAGGATTATATTTATTTTCACCTTTAAATGATGAGACAAATTGTAGAAAAACTGCAAATATTATTATTCCACCACCAATTAATACGTAAAATGATGGATTTTCATTTACAAAAAGCCATGCCCATAAAGGACCTAAAATTGCCTCTGTAAGCATAATTATTCCAACCATTGCAGATAATGTTTTTTTAGCTCCAATTGTTATAAATATAAAACCAAGCCCTATTTGAAATGTACCTGATAAAAACGCTAAAAATATATCGTACATAGATATAGAAATTTTGGTTGACGCTAAGAAACCAATAATCATCGCAACTATACCTGCTACTAGTTGAAGAGGTACCATATCCACAGTAGGATACTTTCTTACAATTAAAATTAAAATTGCAAATGTAATAGGCATTACAAAAGCAACGATGTTTCCTGACATTTGACCACTTGAAAGGGTATTTCCAAGCATAAGTATTAAACCTGATATTGCTAAAATAATTGACGCTAGTGTCATTTTTGAAATTTTTTCTTTTAAAAAAAAATAACCAAAAATCGCTAAAAAAATTGTCTGGGTCTGGATAATAAAATTAGTATTGGCAACTGTAGTATTATACATGGCAAACACATAACTACTGAAACCAATACCAAGAATAATACCTCCAATTAATCCTGGAATTCCTGATAAATAAATTTTGCTAAATACATTCTTTTTATAATTAAAGAATAAAAATATAGTTACAGTTATTATAAAAAAAACTTGTCTCCAGAATAATATTTGCCATAAGGTTGATCCTTCAAACGATTTTACAATTAAACCTCCAAAACTAAGACAAAATGCACCAAGAAAAATTAAAAATGGTCCTGGTAATTTTGAAATTAAATTCATTTAGTTTTAGATATTAAATTTTGGGTTTCCATTTCATAAAGTTTGTAAATAGTTTCAGCATCTTTTAAATTGATTTCTTTAAATTTTACTTTACTTCCAGGTGGTATTTGAACTAGCTTATCGTAATCAGCACTTATAACAACACCAATTTTAGGATAACCACCAATAGTTCCATGATCCGAAAGCATAACAATTGGGTCACCATCAGCTGTTATTTGAATAGTTCCTTTAACTAATCCCTCAGATTTGATGTTTGTATATTTTATGTTTTCAATTTTTGGTCCATCTAATCTAATTCCCATTCTATCTGTCAATTTTGTTATTCTAAATTTTTCTTTAAAAAATAAATCTTTTGCAGTTTTAGAAAAATAATCGAAGTGTGGTCCTTTTATTACTCTAATATTTTCAATTTTTGAATTTATGTAATCTAATTTATTCAAAGAATATTTTTTTGTAATATTTTCTATTTTAATTATTTGATTTTTTTGTAAGATTTTCCCATTGTTAGCACCAATTTCTGCTTTCGTATTTACTGAATAACTATCAAGATAAAAATCTATTTTAAATGATGCATTTATAGATAAATAACCATAAACAGATCTATTAGTGGATATTAGATCTAAACAATCATTATTTTCTAAAACAAGATTTTGATAACAAACTCCTTCTTCTATTTTATTTTTTCTTAATATTTGAAAGTTTACATCACCAGTGACATTAAAATAAACTTTATCACCTTTGTATCTCAATTTTGGCCCTTGGAGTGCAAATTCTATAACAGGATTATTTTTTTTATTATTTGATATAGCATTAGCTATAACAAAATTTCTATTATCCATCGCACCACTAAAAGGTATTCCTATATGATAGTAGTTTTTTCTACCATTGTCTTGGAAAGTTGTATTTATGCCAGGTCTTAAAACCTCAAAATAATTTTCAGCCATATTTTTTCTCGAATTCTAATTTTGATATTTGAAAAAATGATATCGTATCACCTGGGTTAATTAAATTTGGTGAAGTGTTATTTTTATTGTCGAATATATCTAAAGGTGTTTTTCCAATTATGTTCCATCCACCAGGACTTTCAAATGTATAAATATTACAAAATTGTTCTGTTAATCCTATAGAGTTTTTTGGTACTTTAACCCTTGGTGTGTCTAAACGTCTAGCATATAATGAATCATTCAAATCTCCCAAAAATGGCATACCAGCAATAAATCCTGTCATATAACAATAATATTTTTTAGAAAAAAATTTTTTATAAATTTCCTCTTTTTCAAGATTTAACAATTTTTCTAATCTTTTTATATCAAGAGCAAAATCGTTGTCACAGCAGACAGGTATTTTAATGAGATTGCCTTCATTCACTATTTCATTTTTGAAATTTAATTGTTCAACTTCTGTTTTAATTTTATCAAAGTTAGTAATGTTTAGGTCAAAACTAATTATTAATTTATTATAACTTGGTGTAATATTTGTAATACCAGGGATATTACTTTTCTTTATATTTTTAAAAAATTGAATTACATTTAAATTTATTTCCCTGTTTACATCATTTCCAAAGTCACAGTATAAAGCTGCGTCACCAAGATTTGATATATTTTTTATCATGCCATGTTATACTTTAAGCTATTAAGTATGGAAATTAATTTAAATTGCGATTTAGGTGAAAAATCAAAGCATCATTCAAATGAAAATGATCCTGAACTACTCAAAATTGTAAATTCTGCCAATGTGGCATGTGGATATCATGCAGGTGATGAGCAAACAATGCATGAGGTGGTGAAAATTTCTAAAGAAAATAATGTTAGTATTGGAGCACACCCATCATTCAATGATCCTGAAAATTTTGGACGTAAAAGAATGAACCTTTCGGATAGTGAAGTAAATAAACTAATTATTGATCAATATGAGATATTACAAAATATAGCTAATCTACAAGGAGAAAAGGTTTCACATATTAAACCGCATGGTGCATTGAATAATATGGCATGTGAGGACTTAGACCTAGCTACAACTTTAGCTAAATCAATATACCAAATTGATAAAGATATCATTTATTTAGTGCCTACTGGTTCTAAAATGGAAATAGCAGCAAAAAAACTTAATATGAAAATTGCATGTGAAATATTTGCCGACAGAAATTATGAAGATGATGGGACGTTAGTTTCTAGAACAAAAGACCATGCTTTAATAACAGATCCCACCCAAGCTAAAAATCATGTATTGAATATGGTTAAAAACCAAACCCTTAATTGTCACAGTGGTAAACAAATACCTTGTGAAATTGACTCAGTCTGCATACATGGAGATAATAAAAGTTCCTTAGAAACTGCAATGTTTGTAAAACAAAATTTATTAGAAAATAATTTAAATTTAAAACCTTTAAATAAAATGAGTAAATTTTTATGAAGATTATTAAAATTTATTTAACCTTTTTTTTACTTTTAACCTTTGCTACTCAGTCTTTTGCAGCTGGAACAAGCTCATCAGATAAAAAACCAAGTTATAAAAATGCAGTAAAATTGATTGAGGCTGCAAAAAAATATGAGTCAAAAGATAAAATGGATAAGGCTTTAAAAAGATATAAAAAAGCCCAAAAAATTTTATTAGAATTAGATAAAAAAAAACCATTACAAGCCGATACTTTGAATTATTTAGGTTTTACAACTAGAAAACTTGGAGATTTTGAAGCTGGAGAGAAATATTATTTACTAGGTTTACAAGTTGAACCAAATCATGTTGGAATAAATGAATACTTAGGTGAATTATATTTCGTTACAAACAGAATAGATTTGGCAAAAGAAAGACTAGAAGTTTTAAAAAGTTGTAATTGTGAAGAGTATCAAGAATTAAAAGAAATTATAGACGGATCAAAAAAATCAAAATATTAGTTTATATTTTGAATCATTTGCTCAGGCATCCATAAGGCTATTTGAGGAAACAAAACAATTAAGATTACCGCAAATATCATCAACAAGAATAACGGAAATGCACTTTTGGCGATGTAGCCCATATCTTTGTTAGCCATACCTTGCAAAACAAATAAATTAAAACCAACTGGAGGAGTAATTTGAGCCATTTCAACAACTATAACTAAAAATATACCAAACCAAATCATATCAAAACCAGCCTGCCTAATCATAGGTTCGATAATAGCCATTGTAAGTACAACTGCTGATATTCCATCAAGAAACATCCCTAAAATTATATAAAAAATCATTAATACGAAAATTAAAACATATGGTGATAATTCCATATTTTGTATCCAAATTGCTAGATTTCTAGGAAGGCCAGTAAATCCCATAGCGAGTGATAAAAATGTTGCTCCTGCTAGTATGAATGCAATCATGCACGAGGTTTTTGTTGCACCAAGTAAAGATTCTTTAAAAGTTTTTAAGTTTAAACTTTTTTGAAAATAAGAAAGTATTAAGGCTCCCACAACACCCAGAGATGCTGCTTCAGTTGCTGTTGCAATTCCAGTATAAATAGAGCCAATCACACCAAGGATTAATAAAATTACAGGTATTAACTGTTTTGATTTACTTAATTTATTTAAAAATGAGTAATTTTCTTCAGTTAACGGCATTTTATTTTTATTTAATAAAGACCAAATGATTACATAGCCCATAAAAATAAGAGCAATCATTATTCCAGGAATTATTCCAGCTATAAATAGTTTAGCAATAGACTCTTGAACAGTTACTCCATAAATAATTAGAATAATTGAAGGAGGGATTAGTAATCCTAAAGTTCCAGAGCCCGCGAGACTTCCAAGTAAAATTTTTTCAGGATATTTTCTTTTTCTTAACTCTGGAATTGACATTTTTCCAACCGTAGCAACTGTTGCAGCTGAGGATCCAGATATAGCTGCAAACAATGCACATCCAACAACATTGACATGTATCAAGCCTCCAGGAAGTTTCTGTAACCAAGGAGCCAGTCCCTCAAATAAATTTTCAGATAATTTAGTCCTAAATAGAATTTCTCCCATCCATACAAAAAGAGGCAAAGCAGTCAGAGTCCATGATGATGATGCACCCCAAATTGTTGTGGCCATCGCATCTCCAACTGGTCGAGAAGTAAATAAAATCATTCCAATAGAAGAAACACCAATCATGCTTATTGCTACCCATATTCCAGAGCTTAAAAAAAGCAGTAAAACTGTAATAAAAAAAATAGCTAATAAAATTTCAATCATTATTATAAATTTTTAAGATTAGTAGATGAAAAGCACATATAAAAAAAAGTGTTGCTCCAATAGCGACGCTGCACTGAGGTATCCATATTAAAATTTCATCGGCACCTTCACTTCTTTCCTCAAACTCGTATGAGATTTTTAACATTTTGATAAAATAATATGACATATAACCTGCGAATATTGTTGTGACGACTAAGCTCCAAACTTCTAAAAATCTTTTTTTAAAACCTGTAGATTTTTCTAAAAATAACGTAATTCTTATATGTCCACCATTTATGAATGTGTATGAAAGAGCAAAAAAAGATGAGGCAGCCATACAATATCCTGAGTATTCAGCTAAACCCCTTATATAAAAACCGAAAATTCTAGATGCTATTCCGGTTAATATAAAAACTGCAATAAGAATTAAAAAAGCTGCAGCTATATATCCTGAATAATTATAAATACTATTTAATGATTTATTTAATTTCTGTAACATAAAAAAGGCTGTTTTTTTAAACAGCCTTTTTTATTATATTTATTTTATTTGTATGCGGCAAGTACGCTAGCTCCAGTTTTGCCAGCCTTTTTCTTCCACTCTTTTGCCATTTTTTTTCCAACTTTTTGGAAATGTTTTTCTAAATCAGCATTTACTTTGCCTACTACCATTCCTGCAGCAGCTAAAGCTTTTTTATCTTCAATATTTCCTACTCTAGAAAGCATCCAGCCTTTTTCTTCTGCAGCAGCAGCTTCTCTTCTAATTAATAGTTGAGTATCTGCATCTAACTTATTCCAAGATCCTCTATGCGCAACAACCATATTTTTTGGGAACCAAGCAGCGATGTCATAGAAATATTTAACACCGTTCTCCCATATTTTGCTATTTTTACCAGTTGTTGGCGATGTAATCATACTTTCGACTGCCCCTGTTGAAAATGCTTGACTGATTTCAGCCGCCTCAATTTTAGTTGGAGCCATACCTGTGAGCTCTGCAATTCTAATTGTTGCAGAGTTGTAAGCTCTAAATTTTAAACCTTCTAGATCTGAAACACTATTGATTTCATTTTTGCTGTATAGTCCTTGTGCAGGCCATGGCACAGCATATAAGAATACTAATCCTTTTTGATTTAAACTTTCAATGATTGCTGGCTTTGAGGCTTGATAAAGTTTCATAGCATCATCATATGAAGTTGCTAAAAAAGGTTGTGAGTCGATTTCAAGAATAGGGTCAACTTTTCCCAACGCTGACATGAATCTTTCACCCATTTGTGCTTGACCAGTTCTTACCGCTCTAAAGATTTCTCCACCTTTAAACAATGATCCACCAGGATGCGTAACTATTGTAAGTTTTCCTCCACTTTTCTCTGAAACATTTTTAGCAAATTCTGCTGCATTTGCTGAGTGAAAGTTACTGGCGCCATAAGCTAAAGCCATATCCCACTTTTCAGAAGCATTTACATTTGCTATTAACAAGACAGAAAATAAAATAGAAAACAAAGTTTTTAAAATTTTCATTAATCCTCCTTAATTTTTAAAAAATACATCTCATTATGTATTATTTATTAAATCAATAAAAATTTTCCCATGTTTTATTGAAAAATTTGAAATTGTTACTATTATATTATTATCTTGATTGAAGAAGCCCTTATTTTACTGCAAATTATCTTTATCGATATTATATTAGCAGCTGATAACGCCATAATAATTGGTCTAATTGCGGCTAATTTTGTCCCAAAAAATAGAAAAAAAATCATATTTTGGGGAGTGGTCGGAGCTTTAATTTTTAAAGTTTTATTTGCAGTATTTGCGACCTATTTGTTCAAATTTTACTTCATAAAAATTCTTGGAGGTTTGCTTCTAATTTGGATAGTGAATGATTTAAGAAAAGATCTTTTACAAGCTCAGAGACAAGCTAAATCACCAACAAAAAAATCCTTAGAACCATCATTTGCAAAGGGTATGTATAAAGTACTTTTCGCAGATATAACAATTAGTTTTGATAATGTTATAGGTGTTGTTGGTGCTTCTAAGGGTAATTTTGGGTTTATGATTTTTGGTTTAATTTTATCTGTGGTCCTCACAGGTGCTATGGCCACTTATTTAGCTAATTATATTCAGAAACATTTATGGGTTGTCTATATAGGAATAGCATTTATTCTTATGCTTGCAATACAGCTCATTATTGGTGGACTTGTAGACTTAGAAATTTTAAAAATTAATGAGGAATTTAAAAAGTATTTTTAGTAAGAATGCTTTAATGATGGATATGAACCTCTTTTCACATCTGACCCAAATTTTTTAACTGCATTTCTAATATTACTTTTAAAATTAGCATATTTCTTAACGAATTTTATTTTACTATTAGTCAAACCTAATAAATCATCTAAAACTAAAATCTGCCCATCACAAAACTTTGATGATCCAATTCCTATTGTTGGAATTTCAATCGTCTCCGTAATTTTTTTTGAAAGTTTTTTCTCAATACATTCTAGTACAATAGCAAAAACACCTGCTTCTTCTAAGATTTTTGAATCTTTTAATAAATTTTTTTTTTCTTTTTCAGTCTTACCTTTATATCTAAATCTACCTCTTTGAGATTGTGGGGTTATGCCTATGTGACCCATTACTGGGATTTTATTATTTACTAAATGTTTAATTATATCTTTGATCTTACTTCCTCCCTCTAATTTGATACCATCACATTTTGTTTCTTTAATTATTTTTTTACAATTTTTTAGCGCCTGATATTTATTTTTATAAGTATTAAATGGCATATCTACAATCATTAAACTTTTTTTTACTCCTTTTCTTACACTTTTAGAATGTTCAATCATCATAGATAGATTTACTTTTCTTGTTGTATCAAAATTATATAAAACAGAACCTAAGGAGTCTCCAACGAGTACAAGGTCTGTGTATCTATCAACTTCTTCAGCAATATTTTTCGAGTAGGATGTTAAGCAGACTATTTTTGACTTATTTTTTTTTTTTAATATAAGCCTACTTATTTTCGAAGGCATAAATATTTATTACCAAGTGCCGGTATTTTCCATAGATTTCCATGGCTCTGTTGGTTCCAAGTAGCCATCTTGAAGTATTTCAACAGAAATTTTATCTGGAGATCTAACAAATGCCATATGACCATCTCTTGGCGGTCTGTTAATTGTATAACCCATGTCTCTCAATCTTTGGCAAGTCTCATATATATTTTCAACTCTGTACGCCAAATGTCCAAAGTTTCTTGAACCATCACCCAAACTATCTCCATCCCAATTGTATGTTAATTCTATTTCAGCTTTTTCATCATCTGGAGCAGCAAGGAATACTAAAGTATACCTGCCCTTTTCACTGTCTTTTCTTCTTGTTTCTTTAAGACCTAACCCTTCACAGAAAAATCTTAATGACTCGTCTATGTTTGATACTCTAATCATTGTGTGTAAATATTTCATATAGATTACTTATATAGTCTTATTATTCCAATTCAATAGTGCTTGGAGGTTTAGATGTTATATCATATACAACTCTATTTATTCCTCTTATATTGTTTATAATTTGGTTAGATACTGACTGCATAAAAGTTTTATTAAATTGAAAAAAATCTGCAGTCATTCCATCTTCAGAAGTAATTGCTCTCAGCAAACAAACGTATTCATAAGTTCTATTGTCACCCATTACTCCTACCGTTTTTACTGGAAGTAAGGCAGCATATGCCTGCCATATTTTATCATACAAATTATTATCCTTTAACGATTTAATAAAATAATTATCTGCTTCTTTTAAAATTTTAATTTTTTCTTTAGATATATTTCCAGGCATTCTAATTGCAAGACCTGGTCCTGGAAATGGATGTCTAGAAATAATCTCTTTCTTCAATCCAATTTCTAATCCTAGCTTTCTAACTTCGTCTTTAAAGAGATATTTAAGGGGTTCTACTAATTTAAGTTTCATTTTTTTTGGCAAACCTCCAACATTGTGATGTGATTTGATTTTTGAAGTTTGGCTTCCTGTAACTGATTTGCTTTCGATTAAATCTGGATAGAGAGTTCCTTGAGCTAAAAATTTTACTTTTTTAATTTTTTTTGCATATTTTTCAAAAATTTTAACAAATAGATTTCCTATAATTTTTCTTTTTCTTTCTGGATCAGAAATATTTTTTAATTTTGATAAAAATAAGTTTTCAGCATTCACATAAATTAAATTAATTTTAAATCGTTTCTTGAAAGTATTAATAACTTGTTTTTCTTCTCCTTTTCTAAGTAAGCCTGTATTAACAAAAATACATGTCAATTTTTTTCCAATTGCATTTGACAACAATTTTGCAACAACGCTACTGTCAACA
>CACBBR010000015.1 GCA_902537555.1 uncultured Pelagibacteraceae bacterium | reverse complement strand
CATCCACCAATAATTCCTAAGCTAATGACAAAACCCCCAAATACCTTCATCATTGTATGGCCTGCCATCATATTTGCAAATAGTCTTACTGATAGACTAATCGGCCTACTTAAATATGAGATAATCTCAATAACAACTATTAATGGAAGTAAAACCATTGGAACTCCACTAGGAACAAATAATTTTAAATATCCCAACCCATGTTTCATAAACCCAATAATTGTAACTCCAACAAAGATAAAAGCCGCCAACACAAATGTAACTATAATATGACTTGTGACTGTAAACGCATAAGGTATCATTCCGAACATGTTACAAAATAGTACAAACATAAATAATGAGAAAATAAAAGAAAAGTATGGTTTCGCTTTTGATCCAGCTGTATCACTAATCATTTTGGCTACAAAGGTATAACTGAGTTCTGACAATAGTTGTAATTTGTCAGGTATTAAAGTTTTTTTCTTAGCACCTAAATTAAAAATTATCAAAATAGCTAATGAGCTTATAACCATAAATAAACTTGCATTGGTGAAAGAAATATCAACAGAGCCTAATTTTATTTCTGGTCCAATCCTATAGACATTGAATTGGTACATTGGATTTGATGCCATTATATTCTCTTACTTACTTATTCTGCATTTTTTTTGCTGATTTAATTACATTCATTATACCTGCAATTACTCCTACAAAAAAAAATATTAAAATTAACCAGGGCTTAGTACCAAACCAATTGTCCAAAATAAACCCAATAATTGTCCCAACAGCTACCGCAGCAACTAATTCTGTACTCATCTTAAAAGCGTGACCCATTCCTGACGTCTTGGGCTCTTTATTTTCTAAATATTTAGACTTTGCTCTATTTTTTGCACTTTTAAGGCGAGTTTTGAAATCTTCCTCTACCATTAGCCTAAGCTACCATGCTTTCAGCTTTTTGAAGATCAACAGCAACTAGTTGACTTATTCCTTTTTCTGGCATTGTGACCCCATATAATCTATCCATTTTTGACATGGTTAATGCGTGGTGGGTTACTATTATGAATCTCGTGGAAGTAATTTTTGTTAACTCATTTAGAAGATTGCAAAATCTAGTAACGTTTGCATCATCAAGTGGAGCATCAACTTCATCTAATACACAGATTGGTGAAGGATTAGTTAAAAACACAGCAAATATTAGAGATAATGCTGTTAAAGCTTGTTCACCACCTGAAAGTAGAGTAATGGATTGAAGTCTTTTTCCTGGAGGGCTTACTAGCATTTCTAAACCTGCGTCTAGTGGATCATCTGAGTCTACTAGCTCTAATTTTGCACTACCTCCATTAAATAACTTTGTATAAACTTCATTAAACTTTCTATTTACTCTCTCATATGCATCTAAAAGCCTTTCCCGACCTTTTTGGTTCAGTTCTGTGATACTCTCTTTAAGTTTTAATATTGCTGTAACAAGATCCTGTCTGTCTTGTTCCATTTTTTTTATTTCAGTTTTATATTTTTCAGTCTCATCGTCGGCTCTTAAATTAACAGAACCAAGCTTTTCTCTCTCTCTTTTTTTTTCATCTAGTAGCTCCTCTTGAGTAACTAAATCTGGAAATTGATCAATTTTTTCAAGATTTGAATAATCAAGTATTTTACTTTCTTCTAAATTTAATTCTGTCATTACTCTTTCCAAAAGGTCATTCCTTCTTTTACTTAAACCTTCAATGGTAGCCCCAGAGCTTGCTTTTTTTTCTCTTATTTCAATTGAACTTTCTTTTGTATTATTTAGCTCGATTCTTATTTCTGCAATACTATTATCTATTTTTTCAACCAAAACTTCATTTTCATTTTTTTCATTTTCTGAAATTCTTAAATTTTCAGAAATCTTCCCTTTTTTCTCTGCTTGAGATTGAGGTTGTTTTTCTAGCAAATTTAATTTTTCTTCTAACTTGTTTTTTCTAGTGTTTAATTCGTTAACCATTTTTTCAGAATTGGTCAACAGATTTTGCCAACTTTCAAATTCCTGATCAATAATATTTATTCTCTCTTTTCTTTTTACAGATTCTCTTTTTATATTTTGGTTTTTACTATAAGTTTCTGCGTACTCATCTTGTAATTTCTTTATTTGATCACTTTTAGATGTTAAAGTTAAAATAGTATTGTCATTTTCAAAATCTTTAACTTTCATTGTTAAATAAGATAAATTTATTATACACTCGTCTAAAATTTTTAATGTCTGGTGATTTCTATTTTCAGAAATTAATTTTTTAACTTCTTCAATTTGGTTTTTTATATTATTGATAATTTCATTATTTTTTTGTAAAGACTCCGAACTAAAGCTCTCTAGCAATACATCCATTCTATCTTGTTCATTTTTTAATTTTGATATAGAACTTTCTAAGTCTTGATTTGACAACTTCTCAGTCTCATAGTACTTTGAATCTGTTTCAATTAAAGTATTTCTTTCCTCTTTAAGTCTTTTTTCATTTGAATTAGCGTCAATTACAATACTTTTTTCTCTATCTATATCTTCGTCTATAACTTTAATGGAATTTTTTATTGTATCTATTTCTTCGTTTATCCTAGTACTTTCTTCATCTAAAGCTTTAAGCTCAAGATTTAATCTTTGTATCTTAGACAAATTCTCAATATTCTTCTGTCTAATTGGTTCTACTCTTTCAAGTTCGTTTCTAATTTTAGTTTCTAACTCATTAATTTGTTTATTAAATTCCTCTACTTTAGTGTCTGCTTCAGTATTTACTTCATTTTCTAAACTAATTTCTTTATCAATTTCTTTAAGTCTTAAATAATATAGACCCGCCTCTACTTTTTTTATTTCTTCAGAAATTAATTTATATTTTGCTGCTTCTTCAGCTTGTTTTTCTAAACTTGCCAATTGTTTTTCTTGCTGTCGTCTAAGTTCATCTGCTCTTTTTAGATTATTTTCTGCTGCTCCCAATCTGATTTCAGCCTCATGTCTTCTTACATGAAGTCCTGCTATTCCAGCAGCTTCTTCAAGTATGGCTCTTCTGTCAGATGGTTTTGCAGTAACTAATGCTCCTATTCTTCCTTGACTTATTAATGATGGTGAATGAGCTCCAGTGGATAGATCTGCAAAAAACATTTGGGCGTCTTTTGCCCTAACTTCTTTATTGTTTATATAAAACTTAGACCCTTTATCTTTCTCAATTTTTCTTCGAATTTCTATTTCATCTAAATCGTTATATTGATGCGGGCCATCTTTATTTTCATTATTTAAACTTAAAACTACTTCAGCAATATTCTTTGATGGTTTATTTGATGTACCTGAAAATATAACATCTTCCATTCCCGAACCTCGCATACTTTTTGCTGAGGTTTCTCCCATACACCATCTAAGAGACTCAACAATATTTGATTTACCACAACCGTTAGGCCCGACAATGCCAGTGAGCCCTTTTTCTATTAAGAAATTTGTTTTCTCAGCAAATGACTTAAAGCCATTTAATTGGATTTTTTTAAACTCCATTCAATGAGTTATATCAGTTTTTCAATATATTTTTTTAATTTTTTATAGTTTTTCGGATTTTCGAACTTTTCACCGTTGATTATAAGCGTTGGAGTTGCTTCAATTTTATAGTTTTTCGCACCATCGATTCGGTCTTCTAATATAAAATCTTCAATTTTTGAGTCTGCAATACAATTATCAAAATCTAATTTAAAACCAGATTCTTGAACTACTCTTTTTAAATTTTTATTGAGATCCTCAATTGTACTTCCTCTTACCCAGCTACTTTGATTGTTGTATAAGTGATGGAGTATTTCTGATTTTCCGTCATTCTTACAATGAGCTATTTTTGCAGCATTAAATGCAGCAATATCTAGAGGAAAATTTCTATATTCGATCAAAATTAAATTTTTATCTATAAAGTCAGTTTTTAGCTTTGGATAAATATTTTTATGAAAATCTCCACAATGACTACACGTTAAAGACTCGAATACAACAAGTTTTACTTTTGCATCAACATTACCTTCTTTAATGTGATTAATTTCTGCTGTTGCATTAAAACTAATAAAAAATAATGATATAATTAAAGTTTGAATTAATGTTTTTTTCATCTTGTTTTAAATATTTTATTTAACTCTAATAAGGATTGTTTAATTTTATCATTCTTAATATTATTAATCTTCTTAATATTTTTGCTTTTTGTCGCATTATTAACTTTATTACCTTTAGTTTTTTTGAATTCTCCCTCAAAGGTTTTTAACCTTATATTGTCAACAACATTATAACCAAAAAAAATATTTATTTTTTTTAAAATTTCTTTCTTAGAATATTCAAGGTCAACTTCATTACCTCTTTTAACCATTATGTTTAAACAACTTCCATTTAACTTTGAATTTTTATACGATATTGGATAGCAAACATCGAATAATCCTTTTCCAACAAGAAATTTCCAGTTATCTAGGGTATTTGAATAAATTTGGCCTTTTTTATTTAATATTCTTTTTGCTTCTTGGGGCAAAGTATCTTTAAAAGATCTTAGTCCTTGAACAGATTTATTTCTCTGCTTAGTATTATATCTAAAATTCATATGACAAGTCAAAACATACCAAATAAAATTTTAAATTGGTACGATAATAATAAAAGAGACCTTCCTTGGCGAAAAAAAGTCTCTAGAACTCAAAAAGAATATTTTACATTGGTAAGTGAATTTATGTTACAACAAACTCAAGTTAAGACAGTAATCCCATATTTTGAAAATTTTATCTCTAAAATCCCAGATTTAAAAAGTTTATCAAGAGTTAAGGATGCTAAACTGATGAAATGTTGGGAAGGATTAGGGTATTATTCAAGAGCAAGAAATCTTAAAAAATCAGCAAAACTTATTATAAGTAAATTTAAGGGAAGGCTGCCAAGTAATGAAGAGTGTTTAAAATCACTACCTGGAATAGGGGATTATACTTCTAAAGCAATTATGGCAATTGCATTCAATAAAAAAATAATTCCTTTAGATGGAAATGTTGAAAGAATTTTAAAAAGAGTATTATATTTAAAAAAAGAAAAAGAAATTTCTAAAGAAAATTTACGCCAAAAAAAAACTTTTTTTGGAGAAACAATTAGAGCTAGTGATTATGCTCAAGCTATAATGGAAATAGGTGCATTAATATGTAAACCATCCAATCCATTTTGTTATCAATGTCCCATTTCAACAAATTGCAAATCCTTTAAAAAAAATGACTTTGAAATAATTAAAATAAATAAATTTAATAAACAAAAGTTTTTTGAAGCAAATATTTTTCAAAATAAGCAGAATAATTACTATCTTTTAAAAAACAGAAAATTTAACTTTTTAAAAGATATGCCTATATTTCCCATGAATGAAATACCTAAGACAAAATTTAAAAATCATGTAGGAAAAAGGATCAATATAAAAATGTCAAATATGGATATGAGAATTGCAATTAATATGAAAAATAATTTACCAAAAAAGAGCGATGGATTTTTTATTAATGTTAAAGATTTAAGCAATTGGACTTTACCTTCGTTTACAAAGAAAATACTTAATAGTATCAAATAAATTAATGAAAAAAATTGCGATTATTGGTGGAGGGATATCAGGCTTATATTTTGCAAATCTTTTAAATAATGAAAAAGATTTTGAATATAAGATATTTGAAAAAAAAGATAATTATAATTTCCTTGAAGGTTATGGAATTCAATTATCAGTAAATAGTATAAAATTATTAAATAGTATAGGATTTAAAAATCTACCTGCATCTGAAGTTAGCTTTCCGTCAAAAGTGAATTTCATACAAGCAAATAATTCCAAAAAAATTTGCGATATAGACCTTACACAATTTAATGATCCATTAAATCGATACACTACCTTAAAAAGATCAACATTATTAAAATTCTTATTTCAAAACATCCCACAAGAAAAAATAAAATTTAATTCAAATATAACAAAAGTAGATAATTCTAATGGCATCAGAATTTCTTTTGGAGATAATAAAAATGAAGAATTCGATTATTTAATTATTTCTGATGGTATTTTTTCAAAAACGAGGTCACTAATTTTTAATGAAAGCATATATCCAAAATATAATCTTAATGTTGCACTGCGAGGTAAATTAAAAGGTGATTATGGTAGTGATATTTCAATATATATGGGATCAAATAGTCACTATGTGATCTACCCTGTAAATCAAAATAATGAATACAATTTTGTAGCTATTATAAAAAAAAAATTATCCTCAGATGAACTAAAAAATTATGATTTATTCAAATCTGATGAGTTTTTAGGCTCATTAAGATCAAGTTTGCAAAAAACATCACAAGTAAGCTTTGAAAATTTAATTGAATTAAAGTCTTTCCCTGTTCACGTAAGCAGCAAATTCCCAAGTTTAAATAAAAAAAATGTATTTTTATCTGGCGATGCTCTATTCACTTTCCCCCCATCATTTGCCCAGGGAGCGTCCCAAAGTATTGAAACCGCTAACGATATATTAAAAAGTATTTTAAGTGGTTCAAATGAATACTATCAAAAAAGAATTGAAAATATTTCCTCTATAAATGACAAATCAAAATTTAACCATTTTTCATTCCATTTATCAAATCCTATAAGTGTCTTTATTAGAAATAACATTTTGAAGTTTCTTTCAAAAAATAAAACATTTCTTGAAAATTATTTGGGTAAAATTTATAGAACTTAATTTGAAGGTCTTAGTCTTTGTCGCAAATCATCAATTGGCTTTAAAGAGTTTCCAGATTTATAATGCCAAAATGTCCATCCGTTACAACTTTCTGCACCAATAATTTTTGCTGCTACTTTATGGATTGATCCCTCTGATTGTTGATATTTTATACTACCATCTACCATAATTTTTGCATTTACTTTTTTCTTTTGGTCATAAATTTCTGTTCCAGGTTTAATCAGACCCATTTCAACTAATGATCCAAATGGAATTCTTGGTTTAGTTCTGTTATTTTGTAGAGTATCTAGATATTCATCTTTTATAATATTTGTATTCTCTAATCTTTTCTTTGTAGCATCGAAATAATATTTTTCTTTTTCAATTCCAAAATAATTTCTACCTAATTTTTTTGAAACAACAGCTGTAGTACCTGATCCTAAAAATGGATCCAAAATGAAATCATTTTTGTTCGATGAAGCTAATATTATTCTATGCATTAAAGATTCTGGTTTTTGTGTAGAATGAACTTTTTTTCCATTATTTTTTAATCTTTCTTTTCCATTACATATTGGGAGACTCCATGTGGATCTCATTTGCAGGTCATCATTTAAACATTTTAATGATTGATAATTAAAAGTATATTTGGATCCCTCATTCTTTGAGGCCCAAATAAGTGTTTCATGTGCATTAGTAAACCTTGTTCCTCTAAAATTTGGCATTGGATTATTTTTATTCCAAATTACATCATTTAGTATCCAAAAACCAAGATTTTGAATTGCAGTACCTACTCTAAATATATTGTGGTAGCTACCTATAACCCAAATTGTTCCGTTTTTTTTTAAAATTCTTTTACATTCTTTTAACCACCTAAAAGTAAATTCATCATAGCTCTTAAAACTTTCAAAATGATCCCATTTATCATCAACAGCATCTACTTTAGATCTATCTGGTCTACTTAATTCTTTTTTTAATTGAAGGTTATACGGAGGGTCAGCGAATATAAGATCAAAAGTTTCGTCAGGAATTTTTTTTAATTCCTTTAAACTGTCTCCATTAATAATTTTATTTTTTAAAGTTTTAATAATCATTTTTTAATTATTAATTAGACTCCAGAGAAGAGTCTGCGTCAACCTGTGATTGAATTATTTTGAGTCTACTTGTAGTTATTTTCTTTTTGGACTCAATATGTTGTGTATTGGATTGAATGTTTTGCGATGAAACCTAGTTATTCCATATTTTTTTATAGCGTTAATATGATCTTTAGTTCCATAACCTGCATTTGAATCCCATTTGTATTTTTTGAAACTTTCTGAAATTTTGAGTATCAGTTTATCTCTTGATACCTTTGCAACAATAGATGCTGCAGATATCTCTTTTATTTTTTGATCTCCTTTGATAATTGTTTTTGTAATATAATTATTCAAATGTGGTGATTTATTTCCATCAACAAGTACTAAATTTGGTTTAACTTTTAGTTTTTTTATTGCTCTCTTCATAGCTAATAGACTTGCATTTAATATATTAAGTGTTTCTATTTCTCTAATTGATGCTGATCCAATTGCCCAAATAGAATTTTTTTTTATATACCTAGATAATTTTTCTCTCTCAATTTTTTTTAATTTTTTTGAGTCTTTAATTTCTTTTTTATTGATTTTAGGATTAAATATAACTGCTGCTGCATAGACTGGACCAATTAAACTACCTCTACCAACTTCATCAACACCAGCAATAATTTTTTTCATTGAGAAATAAAAAAATGATATAAAAATATTCCAAATATTAATCCTTTTATAAATGTTATCCACAACAGTCCATAATTTGAAATATTAAGTTTCTCTTTCCACCAATTAATATATTTTTTATGTATTTCTAACATTTTAGATTTAAACAGATATTTTTAATTCATCTATTTTTTTTCTAATTAATTTTAAATCAGCCCAAGAATATTTTTTTTGATCTGCTTGTCTTAACAGGTAGGCAGGATGAAATGTAATAATAGTTAAATATGTTTTATTATGAATAATTAATTCTTTCCAGACACCCCTTTCTTTTGTAATTTTTATCTTGGAACCAAAAAGTGACTCCATTGCTGTACTTCCCATTAGAATTAGGATTTTTGGATCTATTATTGAGATATGTTGTCTAAGAAAATTAGAATATCTATTTATTTCTGATGGCTCAGGCTTTCTATTATTTGGTGGTCTATAGTTTACGACATTGGTTATGTAAATATTATTTCTTTTTATTTTAATTGCTTCTAGCATTTTGTTTAATAACATTCCCGCATCCCCCACAAACGGTTTTCCCTGCTCATCTTCTTTTTGACCTGGCCCTTCACCTACAATCATAATCTTGCTTTGACTATTTCCATCAGCAAATACTAATTCTTTAGCATTTTTTTTCAGTTCGCAGTTATCTATATTTTCTATTTCACTCCTTAATTTAGAAAGAAGTTGAATTTTATCTTCTAGCTGAGGTTTAGTTTTCAATCTGTTAATTGGTTTATTGTCAAATATATATTCAATTTCGTTTGAGTTAAGTTTTTCAAGGTTTAATATGTCATTTTGATTTTTGAGGCTTAAAGTCATAAATTTAGATATGAAAATTTTGTTAATAATTTTATCATTTTTAGCACTGCAGACCAGCACATATTCAAGCACTACTGAAAGTAATAAATTCAACCAGAAGTATTTATCTAATTATTTTTCTGCTTTAGTCTCATCAGGTAATCAAAAAAATCAGCAGGCACTTAAGTACTTTAATTCATCGAAATTTTTAATTCAAAAACATGACAATTTTTTAAAAAAATATGTTTTTTCATTAGTTTTGAATGGACAAGTTAAAAAAGGAATAGACCAAATAAAAATTTCAAAAAACGATATCAATTCAAATACTTTTGAGCTTAATCTTCTATTATTAGTTGATAGTTTTAAGAAAAAGGATTTCAAGCAAGCCAATAAAAGACTCAAAGAATTTCAAATGAACAAAGATGACGGCACATATGAATATGTTATTTACAAAATTTTAAAAGATTTCAATTATCTATTTTTAAAAAAAGAAACTGTTGAGAATAATAAGTATGGAACATTAAGTTTAATTTCTTCAGCTTTCCAAAATTGTTATTTAAATTCTCCAAACACTAGCTCATATTTTGGAAAATTATTAAATAGTTCTGATGGTGATTATTCTCGATACATGTTCTTTTATTTTGCAAACTTAATTGAAAATGACGATATTAAAAAAGTTATTCAGGTTTCTAAAACGATTGAGTCTATCGGTGACAGTATATTATTACATCAAATCAAAGATTGGATTGATAATGCTGAATACAAAAAATTTGAGTCTCATTTTTCATGCTTCAACGAAAATGATATTTTAGCTGAGATTTTCTATTTGATATCTAATTTATTTTCAATACAAAATATTTATGATCAGTCAAATTTTTATTTAAGAATATCTGAGTATTTAAATCCAAAGTTTTATTTTAACCAGTCTCTCCTTGCTGAAAATTATTACTTAAATAATAATAACAACCAAGCTACCAAAATTTTAGAAAATTTTAAAAAAAAAGATAAATTATATTTTTGGTATAAAACAAAAAAGATAGGAAGGATATTATCTGAAGATAATAGCGAAGAGGAGGCTATCAACTATATAAATAAGAATTTTAATTCTATAAAAAAACCTACAGAAAAAATACTTTATGATTATGCGAATATAAATAAAGGTTTTGAAAAGTATGAAATTGCAATCGAATATTATACAGAATTACTCAAAAATGTTGATCAAAGTTCATATGCAATCTCAAGAATTTTATATAGGAGGGGGAGCAGTTATGAAAGAACAGGAGATTATGAGAAGGCTGATAGAGATTTAATTGAAAGTTTAAAAATGTATCCAAATGAACCATACACATTAAATTATCTAGCTTATAGCTGGTTAGAGAGAAATTATAAAATAGATGAAGCAATAGATATGATTCAGGCAGCATATAAACAAAAAGAAAATGATCCATATATTACCGACTCTGTTGGATGGGGATATTACCTCATTGGAGATTACGTCAATGCTGAAAAGTATTTAAAAAGGGCGTTGCAACTGATGCCAGATGACCCAATTGTTAACGATCATTATGGTGATGTTCTTTGGAGATTAGATAAAAAATTACAAGCACAATATTATTGGCGATCAGTTTTAGGATTTGAAGAGACAGAAGATGAAATGAAATTGAAAATAAAATCGAAATTATTAGAAGGTTTAGAAAAATCATAATTTATGAAATTTGAAAAGATCAAATCACATGCAAAAATTAATTTATCTCTTAATGTCCTAGGAAAAAAAAAATCAAAACTACATAATTTAGAAACACTAGTTGGTTTTTTGGATTTACATGATGAAATTTTTATAAGAAAAATAAATGCAAAAAACCATATAATAAGATTTACAGGAAATTTTTCTAACAAAATTCCGAAAAAAAATACCATCAGTAATTTATTTAAAATTCTAGATGAAATGGAAAAATTAAAAAATCAAAAATATTTTATTTCTATAAAAAAAAATATACCCAAACAGGCAGGGTTGGGAGGTGGGTCAATGAATGCATCTTCCTTAATAAATTATTTGGTTAAAAGGAATAAAGTACAATTGACAATTAAAGAGATAAAAAATCTATGTTTTAAAATAGGTTCAGATGTAATTTTAGGTATTGATCAAAAAAATCTTGTTTTAGCTTATAAGAATAAAATAAAAAAAATCAAAAAAAACCTTAAAATTTCAACTTTGTTGATCAAGCCCAACTTTGGTTGTTCTACTAAAAAAATCTATTCTAAAGTCAGAGCTTATTCAAAACCTCAATTTTCTAAAATTAAATCAAAAAACATTAACTTTAATTCTCTTTCAAAAATGAAAAATGATTTAGAGCTTATTTCTTTAAAAATGTATCCAAGACTAGCTAAACTGAAAGAATTTTTTTTGAACATAGATAAAAATTCTTATGTAAGAATGACTGGATCAGGTTCGACTATTGTGGGATACTTTATGTCCAAAAAAGCCGCATTAAATGCAAAGAAATTATTAAAAAAAAAATATAAAAACTATTGGTGTAATTTATCAAAAACTATATAAAGCTTTTTTTTTGTGATATATGAAATTAATTTTTGGGGTGTAGCCAAGTGGTAAGGCAGCGGTTTTTGGTACCGCCATTCCTAGGTTCGAATCCTAGCACCCCAGCCAATTATGTATAATTTTTTAAAAAAAATTTTTAAAAGCACGAAAAAACTTACTTTAAAAGAAAGATCTTTTTTAAACATTTATAATAATACAGAAGTTTCTAAAATTTTTGATGCTATTTCAAATTTCAATGAAACTAGTGAGATTAGATACGTAGGTGGATGTGTAAGAAAAATATTAAATCATGAAGAAGTAGATGACATAGATTTAGCGGTAAATTTAAATCCAGATGAAGTAAAAGAATGTTTGAAATTAAATAGTATTAAATTCTTTGAGACTGGCATAAAACATGGAACTATTACTGCAAATTTAGGTCTGAAAAATTTTGAGATTACTTCTTTAAGAGAAGATGTTGATACTGATGGAAGGCACGCAAAAGTTAAATATACCAAGGAATGGCAACAAGATTCATTAAGAAGAGATTTTACTATTAATTCTATTTATGCAGATAAACAGGGTAATTTATTTGATCCAAACGGTGGTACCAAACATTTGGAAGAGGGAAGAGTAAAATTTATTGGAGATCCAAACAAGAGAATTCAAGAAGATTACTTAAGAATTTTAAGATATATAAGATTTTTCCTAAGTTATAGCAAACAATCTCATGAGTTATCATTACAAAAATCAATCAAACAAAATATTGCTGGAATTGTCAATCTTTCAAAGGAAAGATTGATTAGTGAATTAAAAAAAATTATTTTATCAAAAAATTTCTTTAAAATATCCAAAGATTCTTTTTCTATGGAAATTTTAGAAACTATTTTTCCTCAACTCGTCAATTTAAATAATCTAGGTAAATTAAATGAATATTCAAAAAGTTTATTAAAAAGAAAATCGTTTGTTTTTTTGATTTCTTATCTAATAATTGATGAGACAGATAATACAAATTATTTTTTATTTAAATATAACTTTTCCAATGAAAATAAAAAAAGAATAAAATTTTTATTTGATAACTATAACTTATTCTCTGAAAAGGATTATTTTAATAAGAAAAATCTTCAACGAATTTATTATTTTAATGATAAATCTTATGTAATTGATTTATTAGATTTAAAAATTTTAAATTCTAAAGTGGCACCAAAAAAAATAATTGAATTAAAGAAATATTTTGAAAAATTTGAAAAACCTATTTTTCCTTTAAAAGCTAAGGATTTACTTGATCAATACAATGCTAAAGAGGGAAAAGATTTTGGACAAAAAATTAAGTTAATCGAGAATATTTGGTTAAATAATAGCTTTAAATTAAGTAAAAAAGAAATTGATGAAGTTTTTAAAAATTAAATGTACTTAACGTCTTTTATTTCAAAATTTTTAACACCAGCAGGTGTTTTAATCTCAACCAAATCACCTTTATTTTTACCTATAAGCCCCATACCAATTGGAGATTTGAAATATATTAGTTTTTCTTTTAGATCAGCTTCATCTTTTCCAACAATTTTGTATTTTACACTTTCGTCAGTGTCCAAGTTTTGAAGTAGTATTGTTGAACCAAATATAACTTTTCCATCATTATCTAATTTAGAAACATCAATTACATTTGCTCTTGCTATAATATCTTCTACCTCTTGAACTCTACCTTCATTATGTGATTGTTGTTCCTTAGCCGCATGATATTCTGCATTTTCTTTTAAATCTCCATGGGACCTTGCCTCGGCTATGGCAGCTACTATTTCAGGTCTTTTTTTTTCTTTTAAAAAAATTAATTCTTCTTTTAATTTTTCTAATCCTCTAACTGTGATTGGTTCTTTTTCCATATTTTATCTCCATTTTGCAACAGGAGGAAGTGACATTAAAATAGCCTCAACGTTACCATTGGTTTGCAAACCGAATTTTGTACCTCTATCGTAAAGTAAGTTAAATTCAACATATCGACCTCTTTTTTCTAACTGGGACTCTTTTTGTTTGTTTGACCATTTCTTTTTATACTTTTTTAATATTATCTCTCTAAAGATATTTTTAAAGCTTATTCCTACCTCTCTTACAAAACTAAAATCTTTTTCCCAATTATCTTTTTTATAATCAAAAAAAATACCTCCTATTCCTCTTGGCTCTTTTCTGTGTGGTAAGTAAAAATATTCATCACACCATTTTTTATATTTTTTGTAGTAATTTTTATTATGCTTATCACATGAAACCTTTAATTCTTTATGAAACCATTTTTCTAAACTTTTATCTTTAAGGCAAGGAGTTACATCCATCCCTCCACCAAACCATCCATGTGAAGTATAAATATATCTAGTATTGAAATGCATTGCTGGAACATGAGGGTTTTGCATATGCATTACTATTGATATTCCAGCTGCCCAAAATTTTGGATTTTTCTCTCCCCCCGGTATTCTGTTTCTAAATTCTTTTGAAAATTTTCCATAAACTTCAGAAAAATTTACTCCTACTTTTTCAAAAATTTTTCCATTTTCTACTATTCTAAATTGACCCCCACCTTCATTTGATTTTTTTCCTCTTTCCCAATTTTTAATTTTGAAAATATTTTTTTTTCCTTCTAATTCTTCTATTTCTTGACAAATCACTTCTTGTAAAGTTTTAAACCAATTTCTAGCTAGTTTTTTTTTAATTAATTCGTTCATAAATAATTTGTCTGTCTTATATTTTCTGAAAGAATAATTGCAACTGATGAAGCTAAATTTAGAGACCTTTTTTTTTCAATCATAGGTATTTTTATTCTATATTTCATTATTTTATGAACTTTTTGTGGAACACCAGAACTTTCTCTTCCAAATAGAAGTGTATCTCCATTCTCAAATTTAAAGTCTATATATGACTTACTTGCTTTAGTAGTCATTAATATTACTCTATCTTTTTTCTTTGAGTTAAAAAATTCTTCAGAACTTTTGTAAATTTTGATCATACTTTCATCTAAGTAGTCCATCACGACTCTCTTAAAACGTTTATCACTTAATAAGAACCCACAAGGTTCAATTATCTCCAATAATGCGCCCAAGCAAGAGCATGTTCGAGCTATCGCAGCTGTGTTCTGGGGTATATCTGGCTCGTAAAGTGCTATTTTTGGCCTAGAATTATTTGTTTTGTGTGTCATTCTTGCTATGGAAAAAATATCTTTTTCTTCATATGAAATCATATATTAAGAAAAAATTAAAATAATAAATGTCAGACTCAGATAAAAAAAAACCAAATAGAAGAGATTTCATATTAACAGCCACAACAGCTGCAGGGGCTGTTGGTGTTGGTGCAGCAGTTTGGCCATTAGTTGATCAGATGAACCCTGATGCTTCAGTAAAAGCATTAGCGAGTACAGAAGTAGATGTTAGTTCAGTCCAGCCTGGGCAATCAATAACTGTTATATGGAGAGGCAAACCTGTTTTTATTAAACGAAGAACGCAAGATGAAATTGATAGTGCAAGAGCTGTAGACTTAAGTGAATTGAAACATCCAGAAAAAGATGAAGACAGAGCAAAAGACCCTGAATGGCTTGTAATGTTAGGAGTATGCACACATCTTGGATGTGTTCCATTAACTGATAAAGGTGATTACAATGCATGGTTTTGTCCATGTCATGGTTCGCACTATGATACATCAGGAAGAATTAGAAAAGGTCCCGCACCAACAAACATGGAAGTCCCAAAATACGAATTTGTAAATAGTAACACCATAAAAATAGGATAATTTAATTTAATGAGCGATCACGATTATACACCTAAGTCAAAAGTTGGAAAATGGTTTAATGATAGACTTCCATTATTAACTTTGGCAAATCATTTGACCGATTACCCAACACCAAAAAATTTAAATTACTGGTGGACATTTGGAGGAATTTTAACTTTTTGTTTGATAACACAAATTATAACAGGAATTATTTTAGGAATGCATTATGTGGCTCACGCTGATTTAGCATTTCAAAGTGTTGAACATATAATGAGAGATGTAAATTATGGATGGTTGATAAGGTACGTGCATGCGAATGGTGCTTCAATGTTTTTCTTAGCAGTATATATTCATATATTTAGATCTCTATATTATGGTTCATATAAATCACCAAGAGAAGTTATCTGGATTATAGGTATGTTAATTTATTTTCTAATGATGGCTACTGCATTTATGGGATATGTGCTTCCTTGGGGACAAATGAGTTTCTGGGGCGCGACAGTAATTACGAATTTGTTTAGTGCCATTCCGTTGGTTGGAGATAGTATAACTACATGGCTATGGGGAGGTTATTCAGTAGATAATCCAACTTTAACAAGATTTTTTAGTTTACACTATCTTTTTCCATTTTTAATTTTAGGTTTAGTTATTCTTCATATTTGGGCACTTCATGTTCCGGGAAATAATAATCCCATTGGTATAGATATAAAAAAACCGTCAAAAGATACTGTTCCTTTTCATCCATACATAGTGATTAAAGATTTATTTGCGCTTTTGATATTTTTAATAATTTTTGCTTTTTTTGTATTCTTTTCACCTAATATATTAGGACATGCAGATAATTATATTGAAGCTAACCCATTAGTAACTCCAGCTCATATTGTTCCAGAGTGGTATCTGTTACCTTTCTACGCAATATTGAGATCAGTACCTGATAAGTTGCTTGGAGTTATAGCAATGTTTGCAGCAATATTTGTATTAGTTATTCTTCCATGGCTAGATACTTCTAAAGTTAGATCAACAGTCTTTAGACCAATATACAAACAATTTTACTGGTTTTTAGTAGCTGATGTTTTGATTCTTGGCTACGTTGGTGCAATGCCAGCAGAAGGACTGTATTTATTGATCGCAAGAGTTGCTACAGCATATTATTTTGCTCATTTCTTAATAATACTTCCATTTTTAGGAATGAAAGAAAAGACTACACCATTACCACTTAGTATTACAGAGCCTGTATTAGGAGGTTCTGCTGATATGGCGATGGCTAAAAATAATTCTGATTATAAAGAGAAATTGTGAAAAACTTTTTCAAATTAATCACCTATATTACTCTAATTTCAAGTCTATTTTTTTCAAATGTAAACGCTGCTGGTGAGAAACAAGAACTGTTGAAAGTTGATTGGAGTTTCAAAAGTTTTTTTGGAAAGTTTGATAGAGCATCTTTGCAGAGAGGGTATCAAGTCTATTCAGAAGTTTGTGCATCATGTCATTCTTTGAAACATTTGAGTTATAGAAACCTTGCAGAAAAAGGTGGACCTGAATTCACTGAGCTTGAAGCTAAAGCAATTGCTTCAAATTTTGAAGTTACAGATGGACCAAACAGTGATGGAGAAATGTTTGAAAGACCTGCAAAACTATCTGACAAATTTGTTATGCCATATGCGAATGTTCAGGAAGCCATAGCAGCTAATGGTGGGGCATATCCACCAGATATGTCAGTATTAGTTAAAGCTAGAGGTGGTGGAGCAAATTATATTTATTCTGTCCTAATGGGATATGAAGATCCTCCAGCAGGGATGGAGCTTGATGATGGTGTATATTATAATAAATATATGTATGGTAATAAAATTAAAATGGCATCTCCTTTAGATGATGACATTGTAGAGTATGCAGATGGTACCAAAGCAACTGTGGATCAAATGGCCAAAGATGTAACAACTTTTTTACAATGGACTGCAGAACCTCATTTAGAAACTAGACATAAAATGGGCTTTAGAGTTATAATTTATTTAACTGTTTTAACTATTTTAGTTTATTTTAGTATGAAAAAGATTTGGTCACGTATTGAAACGAAAGTTTAAAACATCTCCATCATTTACGATATAATCTTTACCTTCTAATCTCATTTTTCCAGCTTCTTTTGATTTTAACCATCCTTGATTTTTTAAAAAATCGTCAAAAGCAATAGTTTCAGCCCTTATAAAACCTTTTTCGAAATCTGAATGGATTTCACCTGCAGCCTTTGGCGCTTTGGACTCCTTCGTGATTGTCCAGGCTCTAGTTTCCTCTGGACCAGATGTAAAAAAAGTTTGAAGCGATAAAAGTTCATACCCTTTCTTAATAAGTAGATTAAGCCCAGTCTCAGACATATTAATCATATTCATGTAGTTCTTTTTTTCGTTTTCATCTTCAAGTTGATTAATTTGATTTTCTATATCCGCTGAAATAATTAATGTATTTTTTTCACCAAATTTTTTAATAAATTCTTCAGTATATTTATTTCCTGATTTGATGCTTTCTTCATCAACGTTACATACATATAGTTTTGGCTTGATAATAAGCAGTCCACTGCCTTTTAAAGTTTTTTGATCAAATTCATTTGATATTAATGATAAATCACCATCTTCATCAATAATTTTTTGTGCTTTCTGCAGTAATTTAAGTTCTTCAATGCTAACATTTTTTTTATTCTTCTTATCAAGTCTTTTTTGTATAGACTCCAAATCAGCTAATTTCATTTCAGTTTCAATAATCTCTAGATCTCTAACTGGATCGACTGTAGGATTTACATTTTGAATATCATCTGAGTCAAAACATCTAATCATATGAACAATAGCATCTACTTCTCTTATATGAGATAAAAATTTATTGCCTAGACCTTCCCCTTTGGAAGCCCCCTTTACAAGACCTGCTATATCTACAAAAGAAATTGTAGTATTAATTTTTTTTCTGGAGTCTGAAATTTTAGCTAATTTATCAAGCCTATCGTCGGGAACTGCCACTACACCGATATTTGGATCAATTGTACAAAAAGGAAAGTTTTCAGCTTGCGCCTTAGCAGAATTAGTCAGTGCATTAAATAAAGTTGACTTCCCTACATTAGGTAATCCAACAATTCCACATTTAAAGCCCATTTAATTGTTGTTAACTGTGCTAGAAAATAAATCTAATTTTTTATCAATTAAAATATTTAAGGACTCAATAATATTATTGGTAATTGAATCCAAATGAACTTGCTCATCCTCGTTAAAGTCATTTAATACATAATCGGAGATGGATATTTTATTTTCTGGTTTTCCTATACCAATACGAACTCTTGAGTATTCTTTACCAATAAACTTATCAATCGATGCAATACCATTATGACCTGCACTTGATCCACCAAATTTTGCTTTTATTTTTCCAAATTCTACATCTAAATCATCATGAAATACAATTACGTCCTCGGCATCTATTTTGAAGTACTCAAGCAACTCTCTAATGCATATACCAGAGTTATTCATAAATGTTAAAGGTTTAATTGCATAAACTTTTTTATCAGCAATATTTCCAGTTGTTAACAAACCTTTAAATTTTGGTTTTTGTTTTGATAAACCAAATTTTTGGTTTATGGCATCTACAACTTTAAAACCAATATTGTGTCTATTATTTTGACTATTTGGAGTCGGATTTCCTAAACCAACAAGTAATAACATATCAATTTAAATTCTGGCAAAATCTTTCACTATTTATTATTTTTTGTCTGATGAAGGTTTACCCTCTTCTTTAGATTTATCACCTTCAGTCTTAGCCTTATCTCCCTCAGGTGATGCTTTATCTCCATCATCTGATGCTGCCTCAGAAGCTTCTTTGGTTTCTCCTTCTTCTGACTCAGCTGGTTTTTCTGGTTCTTTTACGACTGTAGGAGCTGCAACAGTAGCAATCACAAAGTCTCTTCCTTGAATTGTTGGACTAACATTTTCTGGAAGATTGATAGATGAAATTTTTATACTTGTTCCTATATCTAATCCCTCTAAATCCACAATAAGTTCTGTAGGAATATTTTCTGCAGGGCATCTTAGTTCTACTTGACGTCTTACAATATTTAGAACTCCACCTCTTTTTAGTCCTGGAGACAGCTCATTATTTATAAACTTCACAGGTATTTCTAAAATAATTTTACCACCTTTTACAATTCTCATTAAGTCAATATGAATTGGTTCATCAGTAACTGTATCGAAAGAAATATTTCTAGTCAGAACCTTTTGTTCGTTGCCGTCAATATTTATCGATATTACGTTTGACAAAAAGTTTTTTTTATTAATTAAACTTTTAATCTCTTTAACTGAGATTGTGATTTTCTGATTAGTCTCTTCTCCACCATAAATTATTCCAGGAACATTTCCATTGTTCCTTAAGTCTTTTACTT
>CACBBR010000014.1 GCA_902537555.1 uncultured Pelagibacteraceae bacterium | reverse complement strand
AAAAATGTATATTATTGAGGTTAAAAATGTTTTATTGGCAGTGTATGAAGTTATTGGTTTGTTTTATCCAGACGCTCTTGATGATGACTTTGATGCCAACGTAAAAATTATCAATATAAAAAAATATTTAAATTTAAAAGCTGGAAAAAATGTTCTTATAGGAAGGAATGTTAAAATTGGTAAAAACTGTTCTATTGGAAATAATTCAATTATAGAGTCAAACGTAGTAATTGGAAACAATTGCAAAATTGGTAATAATGTGGTCTTAAAAAATAGCATTGTCGGTAACAACACAAATATTTTAGATGGAGCTATAGTCGGCAAAAAAGGGTTTGGATTTTATCCTGGCAATAAAAAGAATATTCGTTATGCTCATATAGGTTCGGTAATTGTTGGAAACGATGTTGAAATAGGATGTAATAACACAATTGATAGAGGTTCAATATCAAACACAATTATAGGAGATGGAACATTTTTAGATAATCAAGTTCACATTGCTCATAATGTCAAAATTGGAAAAAATTGTATAATTACAGGTCAAGTTGGATTTGCAGGAAGTTCATCAATAGGTGACAGAGTGATGATTGGAGGTCAAGCAGGTATTTCAGGACACCTAATAGTTGGTGATAATGTGCAAATTGGTGGTGGCAGCGGAGTAATAAAAGATATACCATCTAATTCGAAAGTTATGGGATATCCTGCTAAAAATATTAGAAATTTTTTGAAGGATAGCAAATTAAATGACTAGCTTAAACAAAAAACAAATTAAAGATCTTCTACCACATAGAGAGCCAATGCTTTTAATTGATGAATTAAGAAATATTAAAAAATTATTTTCTGCAACTGCTATCGTTAATGTAAAAAAAGATAGTTTTTTTGTAGATGGTCATTTTCCGGGTGAACCAGTAATGCCTGGAGTTTTAATTGTTGAAGCATTCGGTCAAGCCGCTGCAGCGTTAACAGCAAATGGACTGGATAAAACCACATATGAAAATAAATTAGTTTTTTTGATGACAATTGAGAAAGCTAGATTTAGAAACCCCGTAATTCCTGATTGTGTGTTAGAGCTAAATATAGAGGCTATTAGATCACATGGAAGGGTGTGGAAATACAAAGGTACAGCTTATGTAGGTGATAAAAAAATGGCAGATGCACAATGGTCAGCAACCATTGTAGATAGAAAGTAATAATTAGTAGTAATACTTGATAAGCAAAAAATCGTAAATTTGATATTTAAAATTTGTGATACACAAAACAGCTATAATTGACAAAAACGCTAAAATTTCAAAGAATGTTATAATAGGACCTTACTCTACTATAGGTCCAAATGTTGAAATAGGATCCGAAACAGTTTTGCATTCACATGTAAATATAGTTGGTAATACAAAAATTGGAAAAAATAATCTGATCTATCCTTTTTCTTCAATTGGAACTCCACCACAAGATTTAAAATATAAGGGAGAGAAAAATTCATTAATAATAGGAGATAATAATAAATTTAGAGAGTATGTGAATATAAATCCAGGGACAGAGCAAGGAGGAGGAATTACAAGTATAGGAGATAATAATTTATTTATGGTTTATTGCCATGTAGCTCATGATTGCAAAATCTCAAATAATATTGTTTTAGCTAATAACGTCCAGGTTGGTGGCCATGTTATAATTGAAAATAATGCTATTGTTGGAGGTAGTTGTGCAATACACCAATTTTCAAGAATTGGAGAGTCCTCTATGATTGGAGGAATGACTGGTGTTTTAAGTGATGTAATACCATTTGGATTATCAATGGGTAATAGAAATAATCTTATGGGATTAAATCTTATAGGACTTAGGAGATCAAAAATTTCAAATGAAAATATTAAAAAAATACAATTAGCATATGAGAAAATGTTCAAATCAATTAATTTTAGAGAAAATATTAAAAGCCTTGATATAGAATTAAAAAATAATGGATTTATAAAAAAAATAATTAATTTTATCAATTCAGATAAAAAAAGACCAATTTCTCTTCCTCCAAATATTAAATGATAGGATTATTTTTAGGTGAAAACGACCTTCCAGTTGAAATTTTAAAAAAAATAGAAAAAAGAAATATCGATTATTTCATTATTGATCTTACTAAAAATAATAAATTTAAAAAAAAAAAAAATTCCTTTTTTATAAATATTGGAAAATTTGGTGAAATTTTAAGTTTAATTAAATCAAAAAAATGTAAAAAAGTTATATTTGCAGGAAATATTATTAAACCAAAAATCTCAAAACTTAAGTTGGACTTAAAAGGTTTGTTTTATATACCAAGAATAATTAAAGCTGCAAAGCTAGGAGATGCGGCTATATTAAAAGTATTGATTAAGATTTTATCTGAAAATAAAATTAAAGTTATTAAATTAAATACTTTTAATCCAGAATTAACATTGAAGAAAGGTATTTATACAAAAATTAAACCTACAAATCAGGAAAAAAAAGAAATTATAAAAGGCGTAAAATTCTTAAAAAAAATAAATTCATACAATCACACACAGGCAGTAATTATAAGAAATAATAAAGTAATTTCTTTGGAAAAAAGAAAAGGTACTAAAGAAATGATAAAATCTATTCCTAGAATGAAGAAAAAAGAAGGTATTTTAATAAAATTACCTAAATCAAAGCAGGATCTAAGGGTAGATTTGCCTACAATTGGATTACAAACATTTAAAGATTGTAAAAAAGCTGGGATTAAAGGAATAGTAATTAAATCAAATCAACACATTATCTTAAACAAAGATCACTCAATAAGATTTGCAAACAAAAATAAACTATTTTTGGCTTCAATATGACAAAAATATTTATACTGACAGGTGAGCCTTCAGGTGACAAATTAGCATCTCAAGTAATTTCAGAAATTAAAAAAAAAAGATCTGATTTAGAATTTTTAAGCGTTGGAGGTACTCACTTAAAAAAACTAGGTATCAATACTATTTTTAATCAAAAAGAAATAACCTATATAGCTTTTACTGATATTTTATTTAACTTTTTTAAAATAAAACGTAAAATAAAAGATACAGTTAATGAAGTCTTAAAATTTAATCCAGATATTTTATTTAGTGTTGATAGTCCGGATTTCACACTAAGAGTGGCAAAATTAGTAAAAGAAAAAAACCCAAAAATAAAAATAATTCATTTTATTGCTCCTAAAGTTTGGGCATGGAGAGAGGGTAGGGTAAAGAAAATGAAAGAATTTTTAGACCATATCTTATTACTTTTTAAGTTTGAAAAAGAATATTTTGATAAAGAAAAACTAACCAACACTTTTGTAGGTCACCCATTGTTAGACAAAAAAATTAATAAAAATATCAAAATAGACCAATTTTTAGATAAAAAAAAAATTATATCGATTTTTCCTGGAAGCAGAACTTCTGAGATAAACAATCATATGCCAATTCTAATTAATTTTATTAAAAAAATGAATATCAAGGATCCCAGTTATAATTTCATATTTCATGGAACTGATCAAAATAAAAAACTTATATCAAGTTATATTTCAAATGAACACATACAAAATCTAGAAATTATTAATGACGATAAAATTAAATCTGCGGTTTTAAAAAAATCAATTTTTGCGGTAGTAAAATCTGGAACAGTTTCTTTGGAAGTTTGTAAAATGAATGTTCCATCAATAATTATATATAAAATGAATTTTGTTAATTTTTATTTAGCAAAATTTCTATTAAATATAAAATTTGTTAATATGATAAATATTATCAATAATAGAGAGGTTATTCCAGAGTTGATACAATCAGAATGCAATGCTGAGGAAATATTTAAAAGTGTTTTTTATTTTTTAAAAAAACCAGATTTAATTGCCAAACAAAAAGATGAAATAAAAAAAACTCTTGAAACTTTGACCTCTCCTAGCTCTTCGTCTGAAGAGGCATCAAATATTATCTTATCCTATATTTCCTAATCTTTTTATTACCTCGTTTTTTCCAAGAGATAATATTATATCATAAATTCCTGGACCAAATTTAGATCCTGTTAACGTTATTCGTAATGGTTGTCCAATGCCCTTAAAATTTGTGTTATTTAATTTTATTAACCCATTGATGATTTGTTCTAAATTTTCTCTATCAAAAACTTCTAATTCTGAAATCTTCTCTTTAAATAAATGTATTATTTTTTTTGCTTCATCGTTTATTAGCTCTTTATCATTTTCGTTAAAAATAACTTCATCATTTAATATGTATTTAGAATTGTTAAATATATCCTCAAGTGTTTTTGCTTTATTTTTTAAAAATGTTAAAGATCTCTTTATTGTATTTTCTTTATCTTCTTTAATTCTATCTTTATACATCTCACAATATTCTTTTAATTTTTTGTACAATATATTTTCATCACTATTTTTAATGTAATATTCATTCATAGAAAGAATTCTACTCATATCAAGTTTTGAAGGTGATTTACCTATTCCTTCTAAATTAAAAAGTTTTATACTTTCAACTAAGTTAAAAATTTCCTTATCTTTATAAGACCATCCTAACCTTAGTAGATAATTTCTAAGTGATTCAGGTAGAATTCCAATTTTTGAGTAATCTTCTAATGTTGAGGCATTGTCTCTTTTTGATAATTTCTTACCATCTATTGTATGAATAAGAGGTATATGAGCAAATTGTGGAATATCCCATCCTAGTGCTTCATATATCTGTATTTGTTTGAAAGTATTAATTTTATGATCATCCCCTCTTATAATATGAGTCATTTCCATATTATGATCATCAACTGATGCAGATAAATTGTATGTTGGCGTTCCATCATTTCTTAAAATCACAAAATCCTCAATAGTATTATTTTCAATCTCGACGTCTCCTTGAACAAGGTCTTTTAATATAGAAGTACCTTCTATTTTACTTTTAAATCTTATAACTGGTTTAATATTTCTTGGGGCTTGATCTTCAGCAATATCTCTCCATTTTCTATTATAAACGTAGGGAATTTTTTTTTGTTTAGCCCTTTTCTTCTGCTCTTCTATTTCCTCTGCACTACAATAGCATTTGTAGGCTTTTCCATTTTCTAATAACCTTTTAACAATAGCTACGTGTTCCCCAAACATTTTTGATTGAATATACTCTTCACCATCATGCTCTATACCCATCCATTTTAGAGAATTAATTATTTGAGTTTTGTATTCTTCTTTAGATCTTTCTTTGTCTGTATCCTCTATCCTTAAATAAAATTTACCGGATTTGTTCTTTGAATATAACCAATTGAATAGAGCTGTTCTTACCCCACCAATATGAAGAGGACCGGTAGGAGAAGGAGCAAATCTAGTTGCTACTTTTTTCATGGAATTTATTTAGACTATTTTACTGAAAGTTTCTATATAAAGATACAAGTATTCCCTGAACTTTCACTCTATCTGGGCCAAATATTTTTGTTTCGTAATTTCTATTTGCACTTTCTAATGCAACAGTTTTGCCTTTTCTTCTTATTCTTTTCAACATTGCTTCATGATCATCAATTAGTGCTACTACTATTTTTCCATTATCTGCTGTATCTGCTTTTTTTACGATAACAGTATCACCATCATTAATTCCAGCTTCAATCATAGAATCTCCTTGGACCTTTAAACCAAAAAATTCTCCATCTTTTTCAATATTTGCCGGTAGTGGAATTCTTGAAACTTCATTTTGTATAGCTTCAACCGGAGTTCCCGCAGCGATTTTTCCAAGTACAGGAATTTCAGTATCATCAGCATTATTTAAATTTTCCTCATCCAATCCTCCTTTAATAACGCTTGGAGAAAAACTATTATAAATATCATTTGCAGATGCAGTTTCAGGTAATTTAATTACCTCTAATGCTCTCGCTTTGTGGGCTAATCTTTTAATAAAACCTCTTTCCTCTAATGCACTAATAAGTCTGTGTATGCCAGATTTTGATTTTAAATTTAACGACTCTTTCATTTCCTCGTATGAAGGAGATACACCTGTAGATCTCAACTTTTTGTTGATAAAGAGAAGCAGGTTTTTTTGTTTTTTAGTTAACATAGAACAAATTAAGTACATCGATGTTCTATAAAAGTTCCTCAGTTTATACAACAGCTAAAAAGCATGATAAATCGTAGAAAATTTCTACAAAAGGGAAAAAATATTACTATTTTCTAAATCTTTTAAAAGTGATTCACCAATTAAAAAGGTGTTTATTGAGGTCCTGTTTTTTATATTAAGCAATTCATCTTTTGTTTTTAGACCACTCTCAGAAATTAGAGGGGAAGAGTGATTTGAAACAACATCATATATATCAAAAGTTGTATTTAACTCAGTTTTAAGAGTTTTTAGGTTTCGATTATTTATACCAATTAAAGCATCCGGATATTTTACTGATTTTTCTGCCTCTTCAACTGTATGAACTTCAACAATTACACTCATATTATGTTTTAAAGCCTCCTCGTAAATTTCATCAGCAGTTTTTTCAGAAATACCGGCTAATATAATCAGGATTGCATCAGCCCCGTAACTTTTTGCTAAAGGAACTTGAAATTTATCAACAAAAAAATCTTTACAAAGAATTGGTAATTCAATTTTTTTTTTTATTTCAGAAATATGAGATAGATTTCCTAAAAAAAAATCTTCTTCGGTTAATACAGACAAACATGTAACTTTCTTAGAATTATATATATTGGCAATTTTAACTGGGTCATAGTCATCTATCAAAATACCTGCAGATGGACTTGCTTTTTTTATTTCAGCAATTATAGATATTTTATTTTCTGAGTTTTTTGTTTGTATTTTCTTTTTAAAATCAAAAAAAAAGTCCTTCTCACTAATTGCATCCAGTAAGCTGCTCATATCAATTTCAAGTTTTAATTTTTCAATTTTAGTTTTCTTTTGATCAATTATTTTCTGAAGAATATTTTCAGACATTTTGTAAACTTTTTATATATTTGAATGCTGCTCCAGACTTAATAAAACCTCTAGTATAATTATAAGCAATTTTAAAATCATCATATTTTTCAGATATCATTAATCCTGCTGCAGCATTTAAACATACAGCTTTTGAAAAATCATTATCTTCACCTTCAAAAATATTTAAAATTTTATCAGAATTAAATTTTGCGTCATCTCCAATTAAATTTTCGAATTTATCAGCATTAATATTTAATTCATTTGGGTCAATTATAAACTCAGATATTTCATTATTTTTTAATTGCACAATATTAGTTTTGGCGTAAGGTGATATTTCATCTAGACCATCTTCACTATTTACAATCCAAGCAAATTTTAAATTTAAATTTTTAAGAGCATTCGCAAAAATTTTTAGAAGTTTGTTATCAAAAACACCAATTACCTGCCTCTCGACAAGTGCTGGGCTGCTTAACGGACCTATCATATTAAAAATTGTCCTTTTTCCTATTTTTTTTCTTGTTGGACCAACATATTTCATTGCCGAGTGATAATTTGGTGCGAACATAAAACCAAAATTGTCATTTTTAATCTGTTCTTCGATTTGTTTTGGTTCTAAGTTGATATTTATATTTAAGGCTTCAAGAACGTCAGCTGACCCACATTTTGATGAAACTGCTTTATTTCCATGCTTTGCTACTTTAACACCCATACTTGCTAACAACAGTGCTGATGCAGTTGAGATATTAAGAGTATCTTTTCCATCTCCTCCAGTACCACAGGTATCAATACAATTTTCAACTTTTACTCTTTTTGATTTATCTCGTAATATATATACACCTCCAGCTATTTCATCTGAAACCTCACCCTTGTCTGATAATAAAGTTAAAAAATCATAAATTTGTTGATCGCTAGCCTCACCATTCATTAAAATTTTAAATGCATTTTTACTTTCATCAAAATTTAAATTTATTTTGTTTCTGAGCTTTTCTAAAAATTGATCCATTTTTACTCTTTTACAAAGTTCTCTAAAATTTTTAAACCATATTTAGTTTTGATACTTTCAGGATGAAATTGAACTCCATGAATTTTATATTTCTTATGCATAACACCCATAATTGTCCCATCAGATGTACTAGATGTAATTTTTAAATCTTTAGATAAGGATTTTCTATCAATTACTAAACTATGATATCTGGTAGCTGTGAATTTTTTTGGCAAATTATTAAGAATACCAATTTTCTTATTTATAATATTGCTGGTCTTTCCATGTACAAGTTCTTTAGCTTGGGTTATCCTAGAACCAAATATTTGACCAATGATTTGATGACCTAAACAAACTCCAAGGATCGGCATTTTTTTATACAAATTTTTTACAATCTTTAAACAATTTCCAGATTGATTAGGATTTCCAGGACCTGGTGATATTACTATTTTATTATACCTTTTTTTTAAAATAAAATGATGATCTACTTTATCATTTCTAAAAACATCTACTTTAGAAAAAGATGAAAGATAGTGATATAAATTAAATGTAAAACTATCATAATTATCAATCAAAATTATTTTCATTGTATTATTCTAAAGCATTAAGTAAAGCTTTTGCCTTGTTAACAGTTTCATTAAATTCATTTATTGGTTTACTATCTGCGACAATTCCAGCTCCTGATTGTACGTAAAACTTTTTATTTTTTGAAATTGCCGTCCTAAGCGCGATACATGTATCAAAATCACCGTTAGCTGAAAAGTAACCAATCCCTCCCGCATAAACTTTTCTTCTCGTTGTCTCTAACTCATCAATAATTTCCATTGCCCTTATTTTTGGTGCACCCGAGACTGTTCCAGCAGGAAAACCAGCTAACAAAGTATCAAATTTACCAAATTCTTTATTAAATACACCCTCAACATTGGAGACTATATGCATTACATGAGAATATCTCTCTATTTTAAAGCTTTCAGTAACTTTAACAGAGTTTATTTTAGAAACTTTTCCCGTATCGTTTCTTCCAAGATCAAGAAGCATCAGGTGTTCAGAAAGTTCTTTTTTATCATTTATAAGATCTTTTTCATAAAATTTATCCTCTTTTTTATTTTTACCTCTAGGTCTTGTTCCAGCAATAGGTCTTATAGTGATCTTATTATCTCTAAGTCTTACGAGTATCTCAGGACTTGCACCTATTATTTGAAAATCCTCAAAATTAAAAAAATACATAAAAGGGGAAGGGTTAGTAATTCGTAATTTTTTATAAATATCTATTGGTTCTTTATTAAGATTAGTTTCGAACCTTTGACTTAAAACAACTTGAAAAATATCTCCAATTTTAATGTAATTTTTAGCTTTAATTACATTGTCTAAAAATTTTTTCTTTGAGATGTTTGATTTAATTTTAGGTTTAGAGATATTTGCATTTGATGATTTAATCTTCAAATTATAGTTTGATAAAAAAATCATCTCCTCAATTTCTTTTTGAATTTGATCATATTTTGCCTCATAGTTATTGATTTTTTCATCAGAAAAACAGTTAACTATAAAAAATAATTTTTTTTCAGCATTATCAAAAACTATAAGGTTCCTAGGCCTTAATATTCTTGCATCAGGAATTTGAAGATCATTTTTTGTACTATTCGGAATTCTTTCAATATATCTTATTATATCATAAGAGAAGTATCCCGAAATAATTGAACTAATAGGTGGTAATTCTTTAGGTATTTCAAACTTAAAATCCTCAATTATTTTTTCAATATTATTCTTGGGTTTTCCTTTTAGCTTCTTTTTTTTGTTTTCATAATTTAAAACGCATTTATTATTATTAAATTCCCATATTTTATCAGGATTTTTCCCAAAAATAGTATATCTGCCTTTTATAAAACCCTTTTCAACCGACTCAAAAATGAAACTATTTCTTACATTTAAAAAGTTATTTATTAAATTCTCTATTTCTTTTAATCCATTAGATTTGAATGAATAGTAAAGAACCTGGTTTTTATTCTTTAAGTGATTTTTCTTGAATAATTTTAGACCAATATTCAACATTATCTAAAATAATTTTTTACTCTATCAATTGTCTGATTAAAGATTTTTACTTTATATTTTGAATTTAATGAAAGATCATACGATGTGTAAATTTCGTTGATTATATCATTGTTTGATTTAGTTGAATATTCTTTGATATTATCAGCATTTTTATCTATATCAGAGTAATAAATACTATTTATTCTTGATAAGTAAACTTTATCATTTTCTCCAGTAACTAACGTAAAACTTTTATTTGGCAATGTATAAATAATATTAACCGACTCCGAATCAAAAACTTGATTATCATTAAGACTTTCTAATGTGATAGATTTAATATTTTTTTTATCTTTCGATATTTTAATAAATTCATCTTCATTAAATTTTTTCTCATCAATTTTTTCAAAAATATTTTTATTAAACTCAAATTTCTTTTTCAAAACTATATTTTTTTTTAAACTTTCCAAAAAATAAGGATCATTAAAATTTGGTATTTTTTTTTTGAGATTTGAAATTTCAAATATTAAATAATAATCATTTTTATCGATTAATTGTATTTTATCCTCGTTTCTTTTAGAGTATATTTCCTGAAGTATTTCATCTGAATTGTCATTTAATATAAAATTTTTTATCTCATTAGGCTTTAAATTATAAACCTCATTAATTTCTTTTATGTTTGATCCATTTAGAATACTGTTTTCGATTTCATCAATTTTTTTAAAAAATTCGTCATTAAATTCATCAATTTCAATTAAACTTTGAGGTGTTATTTTTGCATATGAAAAATCAATAAAGTCCAATTTTAAAATATCTTGATTATTTTTAATGAATTCGTTTATTTCTGTATCTGTTACAGTCTTATCATGAACTAAATCGAGGTCTAGAAATTCAATATCAATTTTTTTATTTTCATTTATAAAAATTTTATTTTTTAAAAAATGTGGAGATTTAATTCCTCCACTTATATATTTAAATAAATTTTTCTTTAATTCTTGTTTTTTTAATGAATTTTCAAAACTTGATGCTGTAAGATTATTTTCTAATAAAAATTTTTCATATTTTACTCTTGAGAATTTATTGTTATCATCCAGTAAAATTGCATTAGATCTAATTTTATTTGCTAAGGCTTTCTCAGAAAGAGATACGTTTAATTCTTTTATCTCCATTTCGATTAATTTCTCAGATATGAGTTCTGATAAAATTTGTTCTATAATATTATTATCTAAGTTTGCTTTAATAATATCATTTGTGAGCCTAGACTCATTTATAAAATTTACAAAATCTTTTGATGAAATTGCCTCATTATTAATCTTTGCAACATTGTTAGTGTTGCCTCCACTAAAAACACTTCCCATTCCCCAAAATACAAATGGAATTATAATAATTCCAACTATAACACCTGCTATTTTTGAATTTGAAAAACTTCTTAATTTACTAATCATTTTATATATTCTTTATTTATTGATCTAAAAAAAAATAAACATATAAATTATATTAATCAGTATGACAAATAATAATATTTATTTCATTGCTAACTGGAAGATGTTTGGATCAGTTAAATTAGTAAATTCATTAAATAATGTAATAAGTTATTCAAAAAAAAACAAACATAAGGCTAAAATTGTATATTGCCCACCTTATACTTTGCTTAAATCTTTTGTAGATAAAACTAAAAATTCAAACATTGAAATAGGAGCTCAGGATTGCCATATAAATTCAGACTATGGACCGTATACTGGAGCCATAAGTTCAAAAATGATTAAAGATTTAGGAGCGGAGTTTGTTATAATTGGTCATTCTGAGACAAGAGAAGAAAATGATAATAAAAAAATTAATTTAAAAATTAAATCTGCACTTAATAAAAAATTAAATGTCATTTTTTGTATAGGTGAAAAGTTAATTGATAAAAAAAAAAATAAAACTAAGTTTGTTTTAAAGAAACAATTACTTGAGGGATTAAAAAATTTAAATAAATTAAATAAAGTTATAATCGCATATGAACCTGTTTGGTCTATTGGCACAGGAATAATCCCATCTGAAAACAATCTAATAAAAAATATTAAATTTATCAAAGATACTTTAAAGAGATCAAAAAAATTTTCAAAATCAAAGGTTTTATATGGTGGCTCAGTAAACGCAAAAAATATCAGAAATTTAATGAGAATCGATAATATCGATGGTTTTTTGATTGGCGGAGCATCAACCAACGAAAAAAAATTTATTGATATAATGAAAAAATCAATTAATTAAGCCTCGTGGAAAATATACTATTAATTATAAATATAATATTGGCAGCTATCCTAGTATTGTTGGTTTTGTTTCAAAAATCTGAAGGTGGAGCTTTGGGTATAGGCGTTTCTCAGGACAACTTTATGTTTTCAAGGTCAGCTGGGAACTTTATGACTAAAGCTACGGCAATAGTTGCAACATTATTTATAATATGCAGTCTAGGTTTAACCATTATTTCACGAGGAGACCTTCCTTCAAACACGTCTGTAATTGATAAAATTGAAGAAAATGCAGATGATGCTCCTAAATTACCAGAAAATAATAATTAATACTTTTATTTTTACAATTCATTGGCTATAACATAACTCCATGGCGCGATATATATTTGTCACTGGCGGCGTGGTTTCATCACTAGGCAAAGGTTTGTCATCAGCATCACTAGGATACTTGCTAAGGTCACAAGGTTATAAGGTGAGAATAAGAAAAATGGATCCATATTTAAATGTTGATCCTGGAACAATGAGTCCTTTTCAACATGGTGAAGTTTTTGTAACTGATGATGGCGCTGAAACAGATCTAGATTTGGGACATTACGAAAGGTTCACAGATATTTCAGCCAAACAATCAGACAATATTACAACAGGTAGAATTTATAGCGATATAATAAAAAAAGAGAGAAGAGGAGGTTATCTTGGAAAAACTGTTCAAGTTATTCCACATGTAACAGATAGGATTAAAGAATTTATCAAAAAAGATATTACAAACGAAGATTTTGTAATTTGTGAAATTGGGGGAACAGTTGGTGATATTGAAAGTTTACCTTTTTTAGAAGCTATAAGACAATTTTCAAACGATAATGGAAGATCAAAATCATTATTTATTCATTTAACATTTGTTCCATTTTTAAAATCTTCAGATGAAATTAAAACAAAACCAACACAACATTCTGTTAAAGAATTAAGAAGTATAGGAATTCAACCTGATATAGTTATCTGTAGATCTCAGCAGTCTATTCCTTTAGATCAAAGAAGAAAAATATCGCTATTTTGCAATGTAGGGATCGACAATGTAATAGAAACAGTTGATGTAAAAACTATTTATGAAGCACCAATTAGTTTCTTTAATCAAAAATTAGATAAACAAGTCTTAAAATTCTTTAAAATAAAATCTAGAAAAAGACCAAACTTGATACCTTGGAAAAAAATAACAAATATAGTTTTAAAAACAAAACAAACAGTAAATATTGCTATTATAGGTAAATATGTAAATTTAAAAGATGCTTACAAATCACTTGATGAGGCACTTACACATGGGGGAATTTCAAATAAAGTTAAAGTTAACTTAGTAAGAATAGAGTCAGATAAGCTTAGATCAAGGGAAATTAAATCTAAATTAAGAAATGTATCAGGAATATTAATACCTGGAGGATTTGGTAAGAGAGGTACAGAGGGAAAAATTGAGGCAATTAAATATGCTAGAGAAAAAAAGATACCTTTTTTAGGTATTTGCTTTGGAATGCAAATGGCAATGATTGAGTTTGCAAGAAATATATTAAACATAAAAAAAGCTAGCTCTAGTGAATTGGATAAAAATTGTTTTCCAGTGATTGGATTAATTGATGAATGGAATAAAGATGGAAAAATTATAAAAGGAACAGATAAAAACCTGGGTGGAACAATGCGATTAGGTCTATATGAGGCAAAACTAAGAAATAATTCTGCCATAAAAAATATTTACAAATCTAGTATGATTAAAGAGAGACACAGACACAGATATGAGGTCAACATAAACTTGATGCAAAAATATGAAAAAAAAGGTTTGATGTTTTCAGGTATTTCTCCAGACAATAAATTACCTGAAATTATTGAACTTAAAAATCATCCTTGGTTTATTGGAGTCCAATTTCATCCAGAATTTAAATCTAGACCTTTGAGTCCTCATCCTTTATTCTCATCATTTATTAAAGCAGCAAAATCATTTAATGGAAAATAAAATAGTTAATTGCAATGGCATAGAAATATCAAACAAAAATAAAATTTGTTTAATATCTGGTCCTTGCCAACTTGAAACTGAGCAACATGCTTTAGATATGGCAGGAAAAATTAAAGAAATTACATCAAAATATAATATTGGATTTATTTATAAAACGTCATTTGATAAGGCAAACAGAACTAGTCTTAAAGGTAAAAGAGGTGCTGGATTAGAAAACTCTATACCTGTATTTGATAAAATTAAAAAAGAGATTAAAGTACCTGTCCTTACTGATATACATAATGAAGAACAATGTACTCTAGTTTCTCCACATGTCGATATACTTCAAATTCCAGCATTTCTTTGTAGACAAACAGATTTATTAATTGCTGCTGCTAAAACCAATAAAATCATTAATGTGAAAAAGGGTCAATTTCTAGCACCATGGGATATGTTGAATGTAACTAAAAAAATTTCTGATAGTGGTAATAAAAATATTTTAGTGACCGAAAGAGGAGCTAGCTTCGGTTATAATACATTGGTCTCAGATATGAGATCTATTCCCATCATGGCAAAAAATGGTTATCCAGTAGTATTTGACGGAACTCATTCAGTTCAACAGCCTGGTGGTCTAGGCGAAAAAAGTGGCGGTCAAAGAGAATTTGTTGAGTATTTATCAAGAGCGGCAGTTGCAGTAGGTGTTGCAGCAATTTTTTTAGAAACTCATCAGGACCCAGATAATGCCCCGTCAGATGGTCCAAATATGGTCCCTTTAGATAAATTAGATGAGCTCATTAATCAAATTGTAGAAATTGATAATTTAGTTAAAAAGTAATTAATGAGTAAAATCAAAAAAGTCGTTGCTAGACAGGTATATGATAGCAGAGGAAACCCTACTATTGAAGCAGAAGTGTTTGTTAATAATTTAAGCGCTTCAGCAATTTGTCCTTCAGGCGCATCAACAGGAACTTTTGAGGCTTATGAAAAAAGAGATAAAAGCAACAAAAAATATTTAGGAAAAAGTGTTTTAATACCAGTCGCGACCATAAATAAATTAATTTCTAATAAATTGAAAAATCAAAATATCCATGACCAAGAGAGAATAGATAGTATTCTTATAAAATTAGATGGCACAAAACAAAAAACAAAATTAGGTGCGAATACAATATTAGCCGTATCCATGGCTTCAAAAAAACTATCAGCAAAAGTTAAAAAAATACCATTATACAAAAACTTCATAGTGAAAAAAAACTTCAAACTTCCTTTTCCATTAATGAATATTATAAACGGAGGGGCTCATGCAGATAATGGTCTTAGAATTCAAGAATTTATGATTAGACCAGATAAAGCAAGATCTTTTAATGATGCTGTTAGAATGTGTTTTTTGGTAATTAATAATTTAAAAATATTACTAAAAAATGCTGGTCATTCTATTAATGTTGGTGACGAAGGAGGTTTTGCACCAATGATTAGTGACAATGAAAGTGCACTAAAGCTTATTGTTCAGGCAATCAAAAAATCTGGTTTTAAAAATGGGGAGGATATATCTATTTGTTTAGATGTAGCAGCTAATGAATTAATAAGAAAAGGAAAATACTCAATTCATTCAAAAAAATACGTTAGTGTTGATAATTCAATAAATAAATATTTAAATTTGATTAAAAAATATAAAATTAAGTCAATAGAGGATCCCTTTGGCGAAGATGATTGGAAAGCTTGGACAAAATTTTTAAAAAAATCAAAAAATAAAACACAAATTGTAGGAGATGATCTTTTTGTTACCAATCTTGAGAGATTAAAAGTAGGTTTTCTAAATTTATCAGCAAACTGTATTCTGATAAAATTGAATCAAATTGGAACTGTCACTGAAACCTTAGAAGTTATTAAATTTGCACAATTAATAGGTTTTAAAACAATAATTTCTCACAGATCAGGAGATACAGAGGACACCTTTATTGCGGATTTGGCAGTTGGCACAAATTCAAATCAAATCAAAACTGGCTCATTGGCAAGATCAGAGAGAATAGCCAAATACAATCAATTATTACGTATTGAAGAAGATCTTGGTAGATCTGCAAAAATGAATAAAATTAACTAATGTTAGATAAGTTAAAAAAAAATTATTTCATTTTAATTATCACTTTCCTTTTTATTTACTTCTTCTTTAATTTGTTGGATGGAGAAAGAGGATTAATTTCATATATGGAAAAGACAGAAGTTTATGAACAACTTAAAAATGATCAAAATGTTTTAACAAACAAAATAGCTGATTTAGAGCATAAAAATTCACTACTAACTGAAAATATTGATTTAGATTTTATTGAAATATTAATTAGAGAAAAGTTTTTATTTGGAAAAAAGGGAGAGACTACCTATATAATAAAGGATAATGGAAAATAAAAATAGACCAAGACATCCTGAAAAAGTTAATAAGCCAATTAATCCTCTTAAAAAGAAACCTGATTGGATAAGATCAAAACTGTTAAATAGTAAAGAATTTTTTTTAACCAAGACTGTTGTTAATAAAGGTAATCTAGTAACTGTTTGCCAAGAAGCAAACTGCCCCAATATAACTGAATGTTGGAGCAAAAGACATGCAACTTTAATGATAATGGGTGATACCTGCACTAGAGCCTGTGCTTTTTGTGATGTTAAAACGGGAAAACCAGAGAAACTAGATGAATTTGAACCTATTAAAATAGCAAATGCAGTCAATAAATTGAATCTAAGACACGTAGTAATAACTTCGGTAGATAGGGATGATCTCTCTGATGGAGGTTCAAATCATTTTCATGATGTTATTGTTGCAACAAGAAAAAAAAATCCAAACACAACAATTGAAGTGCTAACACCTGATTTTTTAAGAAAAGGTGAGGCTTATAAAAGAGTGTTAGAGGCAAACCCTGATGTGTTTAACCACAACATTGAGACTGTACCCAGTCTCTATGTTAAAGTGAGACCTGGGGCTAGATATTTTGGATCATTAGAACTTTTAAAGAATTCAAAAAAATTTAATGAAAATGTCTATACAAAGTCAGGAATAATGGTTGGGTTTGGAGAAACAAAAGATGAAATAATTCAAGTCATGGATGATTTAAGATCAGCCGAAGTTGATTTCTTAACAATTGGTCAATATTTACAACCATCCGTTAAACATTTTCCTTTAAAAAGATATTACCATCCCGATGAATTTGAAGAATTGAGAAAAATTGCTAAAGCGAAAGGATTTTTATTAGTATCTTCATCTCCTTTAACTAGATCATCATATCATGCAGACGAAGATTTTAATAAATTAAAAAATAATAGAAAAAATATTAATTAATGCCCAAAGCATCAGTTAAGAGATTAATTGATAACAAAAAGGATAAGCTTATTGATTTTGTGCTAGATATTGAAAAATATCCTGAGTTTGTTCCTTTTTGTCAAGGATCTAAAGTATACGAAAGAAAACAAGAAGGAGATTTAACACTAATTGTCGCTGATCTTACAATAGGAAAAGGCCCTTTTGTCGATACTTACAAAAGTGATGTGAAATTTGATAAGAAAGAAGACACAATCTTTGTTACTAATATTGACGGCCCTCTAAATTATTTAGAGAATAACTGGAAATTTGTTGAGCAAGGGCATTTTACAGAAGTTACATTTGATGTTGATTTTGAAATTAAAAATAAGTTTTTAAATATTCTTATGACCAAATCTTTTCAGTTTGGTCTTGATAAAATAGCTGATGCATTTCAAAAAAGGGCTGAAAGTTTATAATATTTTAAAACTTTAAATAGCTTTCAATACCATTTTAAGAACCTTTTTCACTGTAGCTTTTTGAATCAAGGTTCTTTTTTTACTTTTAAACAAATTTTTTCTAATAATTGTTTTGTTACCTTTTTTTAGACCTATAAAGACTAATCCAACTGGTTTTTCTTTAGTACCTCCATTTGGTCCAGCAACACCTGTAACTGAAATAGAAATATTTGATTTACTAATTTTACTTAAATTTTTAACCATTGATAAACAAGTTTCGTAACTTACCGCTCCATATTCAGTAATAGTTTTTTTTGGTACCTTTAATAACTTTATTTTTGCATTATTCGAATAAGTTATTAACCCCATGTTGAAAACTTTAGATGAACCACTTATAGATGTAATTGTGCTTGCCAAAAGACCACCGGTACAAGACTCAGCAAATGAAATAGTAAGTTTTTTTTTAGTTAATAACTTTATAGTTTTTAAAGATAATTCAATCATGAAGAAATAATCATATATAAGACTAGTATAGCAACAACATATAAGCCTGCACAAACATCATCCATTATTACTCCAAAACTATTTTTAAAGTTATTATCGTAGTAACTTACAGGATAAGGTTTTGCGATATCAAAAATCCTAAATAAAATAAACATTATGAAATAAAATGTAAGAACTCTGGCAGGACTTGTTGTTTCACTGTGAGCAATTTCATAAAGACATATTGGTATAGATTGACCAATAAACTCATCAATAACTACTTCTTTAGGGTCTTTATCGTCAAAATCTTTTATAAATAAATTAATTGCAAATAATGAAATAAAAAAAATAGCTACTAAAAAAAATAAAAAAATATCAGCTGGCACATAAAATATATGGAATAGCAAATATAATAAAATAACTGTAAACAATGAGGCATAGCTTCCAGGTATTTTTGGTAACTTGCCAATACCAAACATTGTAACAAATAATGAATTTATTTTTTTAAGCATAACAATTTAATGAGACTATTGTTTCGCAAGCTATCGCTTTCTCCTTTCCAATTAAACCTAATTTCTCAACTGTTTTTCCTTTTAGATTAATTTGATCTTTATTTATACTTAGCAAATTAGATAATGATGAAATAATTTTGCTCCTATATTTTGATACTTTTGGCCTTTCACATATCAAATTTATATCAATATTGTTTATAAAATATCCATTATTATCTAAAATTTTTAAAATTGGTGAAAGCATATTGGGTGATCTTATATTTTTAAATTTCATTTTATTACTTGGGTAAAGAGATCCAATATCTTTCTTTCTCATTGCACCAAGTAGTCCATCGATTATAGCATGCAATATAACATCACCATCAGAATGACCCTGAAGACCTGAATGGAATGGAATTTTTGTACCCCCGAGATATAATTTCTTGTTCTTAATTAATCTATGAATGTCAAATCCAATTCCATAAAAATTTCTAAAACTTATTTTTTTTAAGTCTGACTTTGTTGTTATTTTAAAATTATTTTTTTCACCTTTTATAAATTTAATATTTTGATCATTATTTAGAAATAAAGAAGCTTCATCAGTAACCTTTTCTTTGTTATATTTACTTAAGCTATATAAAGTCTTAAAATCAAAACATTGTGGTGTTTGAGTAAATAGCAAATTGTCTCTAACTAAATTCTGTATTTTATTTTTTACCTTGTATTTTGTTGAATTTGCTGTTCTCAAAAAGGGTACAACTGCTTTATTATTTTTTAAACCTGAGTAAAGTCTTTTTAATAATTTAATTGAAAAATTAGGTCGAGCCGCATCGTGTATAAAGACATTTTTAAATTTCTTATTTTTTATAAAATTTAATGCATTATGAGATGACTCATGTCTTTCTCTACCACCTTTGATTACTTTTATTGATTTGTCATGAATATTTTTTATAGGCAGATTTGATACAATAATTATTGATTTGAATAATTTTGATTTGAGTGCTTTATCAACCGAATGCATAAATAAGGGTTTATTTATATAATTTATAAATTGTTTTGGGTTTTTTGATTTAAACCTCTTACCTTTGCCTGCAGCTAGTAGTATAAAACAATTACTCATGGTTATTTTAAATTTTTTTGTAATATATTTTTAAATTATGTTTGCATTGTTAAAAAGAAATTTGTTTATAATAATTATATTTATATTTACTATTTCGTTAGCTTTTCTTACATTTTTAACCTTTATCAATAAAAGTTTTATAAAACTTAATGAAGACAATCTTGAAATTCTTCTTATATCAAACATTGTTCTAGTACTAATTTTTTTTGTGTTGATTTTTATTGATATTAAGAATTCAATTAAAAACAACATTAATGTAAGAGGTTCAATTGCTAACAGAAAATATATTGTTTCATTTGCACTTTTTACGTTAATACCCTCTTTGTTAATTGCAATATTCTCCTTATTTATTTTTTCTTTTGCATTGGACAAATATTTCGATAAAAAAATTACAACAGCTGTGAACAATTCTTATGAAATTGCTAAAAATTATGTAGATGAAAAAAGAAATAAAATTGAGTCTGAAATTGTTTTAATTGCCTTTGATTTGAATAAATATTCAGATTTGTATAAATCAAACCCAGAAAGATTTCAGGTTATACTTAATACACAGAGTTTTTTAAGGGATATAGACCAATTGCATTTAATTGATGAGGATGGACGTTTGATTCAGTCAGCCTCAAACTCTGTTTATAAAAAAATTGAGGACAGAGCAATGCAAATGGTTAAAAATGACGATAGACCCTTAAAAATTATAAATACATTTGAAAATAAATCATCAGCTGTAGTAAGGCTTTCAAGTTTTGAGAATACTTATTTATATGTAGTTAAATTTATTGATAAAAATATTTCAAATTATCTAATAAAATCGGAAGAGGCTGTTAATTTTTATTATACAGTAGAAAATCAAAATTTAGGAATAAGAATATCATTTGCAATTATCTATATTACTCTTGTAACTTTATTATTATTTTTATCAATTACTATTGCAATTAGATTTTCATCTCGTTTTTTTATATCAATCAATAATCTTATAACGGCATCAGAAAGTATTGGGAAAGGTAATCTTGATACAAAAGTTCCTGATCTAAAAGCTGATATTGAAATGGAGAGACTTAATAAAAATTTTAATTCAATGATCGAAAGATTAAAAAATCAGCAAGAAAAATTACTTACAAATGAGAGACATGAGGCCTGGGAAAATGTTGCCAGAAAATTAGCACATGAAATTAAAAATCCCTTAACCCCTATACAACTAACTATTGATAATCTTAAAACTAAATATTTACCTAATGTTGAAAATGAGAAACAAGTTAAATATTTAGATAATCTCAAAACAATATTAAAACAAATTAAGCAGATCGAAAATTTAGTTAATGAGTTCTCTGACTTTGCTAGAATGCCAAAGCCATTATTTAAACCAAACAATTTAAATTTAGTGATAAAAGAAAATATAAGTTTAGCAAATAAATTTGACACATCTGTAAATATTAGATTGGTAAATCATTTATCTAAAGATGTAGTGTTAAAATTTGACAATGAGCAATTTAATAGATTATTTTTTAATTTAATTAAAAATTCAGTTGAAAGTATTCAAGAAAGAGTAGAAAAAGATAGTAAAATAGACAAAAATATAGATATAGAAATTAGACAAAGAAGAGATTATATAAACGTCAATATTTTTGATACTGGAACAGGATTTAAAAACAAAAAAACAAAAGATATTATAAAACCTTATTTTACAACAAAAGAAAAAGGAACAGGATTAGGATTATCGATCGTAGATAAAATAATTAGTGACCACGAGGGATCAATAAAATTTTTAAATCACAAAAATGGTGCAAAGATACAAATTATATTTCCTTTTATTAAATAATGTCAGCTGAAATATTAATAATAGATGACAATGCAGATATAAGGTTAATTCTTGATGAATTAATCAAGGACTCTGGTTACAAAACTAGACTTGCTGCAAATTATAATCAAGCACTTGCTGAAATTGATAAAAAACTTCCAGATGTAGCAATAATCGATGTTAAATTAGACAAAGGTGATAATGATGGAATTTTACTATTAGATCATATTAAAAAGAAAAATTCAGATTTACCAGTAATAATGATTTCAGGACATGCAAATATTGAAATGGCTGTTAATTCATTAAAGTCAGGAGCATTTGAATTTATTCAAAAACCATTTGACAAAGAAAGACTTTTAAATTTTGTGAATAGAGCTGTAGAAAATTATAATTTAAAAAATGAAAATAAAACTTTAAATACAAAACTTTTCCACACATTTGAGCTAGTTGGCAAAAGCACTAATATACTGTCAATTAAAGAACAGATAAGTAAATTATCAAAATCGGAAAGTAGGATTTTCATAAGCGGCCCCACTGGATCTGGTAAAGAATTAATTTCAAGAAAAATACATAAAAATTCAAAAAGAAAAGATGGTCCTTTTGTTATAATTAATGGTGCTCTTTTAGATGCTAAAAAATACGAACTTGAGTTATTTGGTGAAGAGAAAAAAGATGGATCTATTTTTTATGGAGCACTTGAGAAAGCCTCTGGAGGAATATTATTAATTGATGAAGTTACCGAGATACCTCTTGAAACACAATCTAAAATTTTAAGAGTAGTGATAGATCAAAAATTTAAAAGAATAAATAGCAATCATGATATTAAAGTCGATGTAAGAATTATTTGCACAAATAGTAAAGATGTTCAGCATGAGATAAAATTTGGAAATTTCAGAGAAGACTTGTTTCACAGATTAAATGTTTTTAATATAAAAATAGATCCATTAAATAAACGTATCGATGATATTCCCATATTAATAGATTATTTTATAGAAAACATATGCGAGTCGAATAATTTTAAAAAATTTAAAATATTAGATAATAATTATTTATTGAATTATGACTGGCCAGGAAATGTTAGAGAACTAAGAAACCTTATTGAAAGAATTGCCATATTATCGCCAGGTGATGATAATGCTAAATTAATGAATATTATCAAAGAGTCCTTATCAAAATCTATGGAAGATGATTTTTCCGTAGCAGAGACGCTAACTATTCCATTGAAAGAAGCTAGAGAAAGTTTTGAGAGAAAATACCTTATCTCACAATTAAAAAAATTCAGTGGAAATATTTCTAAAACAGCTAAATTTATTGGAATGGAAAGGTCAGCTTTGCACAGAAAATTAAAATTACTAGGAGTGAAAGATCTAAACTAATGAATATAATCATTTGTGGGGCTGGTAGGGTCGGTTTTACCATAGCAAAAATGTTAATTGAACAAAATCATTCAATTACAATGATTGATCAATCTAGTGATGATATCCAAAAAATAAATGAGACTCTTGACGTAAAAGCAATTGTAGGTAGAGCAACATCCCCAGCCATATTGGAGAAGGCAAATACTAAAGATGCAGATATGATTATAGCCGTGACTAGAAATGACGAAATTAATATGTTGATATGTCAGATTGCATTTTCTTTATACCAAGTTCCAAAAAAAATTGCTCGTATAAGGTCCCAAGAATATCTTGATCCAAAATATTCTGGACTATTTAACAAGGAAAATCTACCAATTGATTATATAATTTCTCCAGAAATTGAAATTGCTAGATCAATACAAAGAAAATTAGAAGCGCCAGGTGCTTTAGACAATGTTCCATTCGCAGAAAATAAAATTAGATTATTAGAAATTTTAATAGACGATAAATGTTCAATCCAAGGGACAAATTTAAATGAACTTACAAAAAAATTTCCAAAATTAAATGCATATATTCTTGGAGTAATAAGAAATAATAAATTTGTCATAATGAAAAAAAATGACCAATTACAACTTAATGATAAAGCATATGTTGTTGTGAGCAGTAGCCAAATGCAAGAGACGTTATCAGTCTTTGGTCATAATGAAAAAATATCAAATAAAATATTAATAATTGGTGGTGGAAATATTGGATTTAATTTGGCTAAAAATATTGAACAAGCCTTTGACTCAGCTCGTATAAAAATAATTGAAAAAGATAAAAGTAGAGCTGAATATATTGCTAATGAACTTAATGATACTATAGTCATAAATGGTAACGGTTTAGATGAGGATGTTTTAAATGAAGCTAATATAGATGAAGTTGAAACAGTTTTAGCATTGACCAATGATGATGAAGATAACTTAATGGTAAGTGTAATTGTAGAGAAATTCTCAAAAGACAAAAGAACCATGGCTTTGATTAATAAGCCTAACTACTCATTGCTTCAGTCTTCTCTTAAAATTGATGATTTAATTGATCCAAGAATGAATACTGTTTCCAGTATTTTAAAACATGTGCATAAAGGAACTATTGAAAATGCTTACACTATTTTAAACGGTGAATATGAAGTTATAGAGGCTGATATCATTGGCACCTCAGAACTAATCAACAAACAATTAAAAGACTCTAATCTACCAGACGAAATTAGAATTGGAGCAATATTGAGAGATGGCACTGTTATTATTCCAAGATCAAGTTATATTTTCCAGAAAGATGATACAGTAGTTCTTCTCTCAAAAAGAGATCAATTACCAATTGTAGAGAATATGTTTAGAATTAGTTCT
>CACBBR010000013.1 GCA_902537555.1 uncultured Pelagibacteraceae bacterium | reverse complement strand
TTTATTTCTCGTTAATTGTCTATCTCTACTTTTTCTTACTAACTGGTTAATAGTTGGCATAAATTTGTTTATATTAATTTTTTATTTTTGATGAAAATAACTGACATGTTATTTGTGGCAGCGTTTAGTGATCAAGTCACTACATTCCAACCAAAAACATGGCCAAAATACATTAGAAATTCTATTTGTCAAACTAAATAAAGGTGAGAAATACCCTATATTTATTGATTTATTTGAGTATCTGCAGTGTCTAAGTTTTCTTGCTCAGATAAAAATTTTTGGTCATCGTCTAATGCTTTCTTATTCCAAGAATTCTTAATTGCGCCCGTTCCTGCTGGAACCAATCTACCAACTATTACATTTTCTTTAAGACCTGAAAGTTTATCTACTTTTCCTTTTATTGCAGCATCAGTTAATACTCTTGTGGTTTCTTGGAAAGACGCAGCTGAAATAAATGATTCTGTTTGCAATGATGCTTTTGTTATTCCCATTAAAACTCTCTCGCCAATTGCTGTTTTTTTGCCTTCAGCTTTTAATTCATCATTCATTTTTTCAAATTTAATTCTATCAATAATTTCTCCAGGTAATAGTTTGCTATCTCCAGATTCTTTAACTTCAATTTTTTTTAGCATTTGTCTAAGAATAACTTCTATATGCTTATCGTTTATAATAACACCTTGAAGTCTATATACATCTTGAACTTGGTTAACAAAATATTCAGTGAGCTCCTCAATACCAAGAATTCTTAAAATATCGTGAGGTAATGGCTGTCCATCAAGAAGATATTCCCCTTTTTTAATTTTTTCACCTTGGTTAAAATTAATATGCTTTCCTTTGGGTATTAAATAACTAGATGTTTCACCATTTTCAGCTTCAATCGTTACTCTCTGTTTACCTCTAACCTCTTTCCCAAAAATAACGCTTCCATCATTTTCAGCAATAATTGCACTATCTTTTGCTTTTCTTGCTTCGAACAACTCAGCAACTCTTGGTAATCCACCAGTGATATCCTTTGTTTTTGTTGTTTCTTTTGGCAATCTAGCAATAACATCACCTGCAGATATTTTTTGTCCATCTTTTACTGATAAAATTGAATCTGGTACTAAGTAATATCTTGCTTCGTTATCATCTGCTTTTTTTATTACATTTCCTTTTGAGTCTCTTAAAGTAATTCTAGGTTTTAAATCAGTATTTTTTGATTGTGTTTTCCAATCAACAACAGCTTTTGTTGATATACCTGTGGCATCATCCACTGTCTCAGCTATTGATACACCATCAATCAAATCGACATAATTCGCAATACCATCCTTCTCAGCAATCACTGGAGTTGTGTATGGATCCCATTCACAAATTTTTGCACCCTTTTTAACTTTCTGTTCGTTTTCAAAAAACAATTTTGAACCATATGGAACCTTGTAAGACGCAACTTGTAATCCGTTATCATCTTGAATAGATATTTCTGTATTTCTTCCCATTACTATTTGATTATTCTTTGAGTCTTTCAAAAGATTAGTATTTACAATTTTTAGAATTCCTTCAGAATTTGATATAATTTGTGACTCTTGTTTCACTGACGCTGTACCACCTACGTGAAACGTTCTCATTGTCAATTGAGTCCCTGGTTCACCAATTGATTGAGCTGAAATCATGCCAATAGCTTCACCTACATGGACCATTTTTCCTCTAGATAAATCCCTACCGTAACATTTTGCACAAACACCTTCTTTTGAGCTACATGTCATAACTGAGTAAACATTTAATGTTTTAACGCCTGCTGCGTCTATTTTTTCACATCCACCCTCATCTATCATTTGATCTTTTTTAATTATAATCTCACCAGATAAAGGATTTTTTACATCTGTTGCTGTAACTCTACCTAAAGCTCTTTCTGATAGACTTACCATGATATTTCCGCCTTCTAGTACTTCTGTTAATTTTATATATCCAGGATTATCACATTTTTCTTTAGTTATAGTTAAATCTTGTGCAACATCACACAATCTTCTTGTTAAATAACCAGAACTTGCAGTTTTGAGTGCTGTATCAGCCAAACCTTTTCTTGCACCATGCGTTGAGTTAAAATATTCTAAAGCTGTAAGGCCTTCTTTAAAGTTTGATGTGATTGGTGACTCAATAATTTCGCCTGAAGGTTTAGCAATTAATCCTCTCATACCTGCCAATTGTTTCATTTGAGCCGCTGATCCTCTAGCACCACTGTCCGCCATCATAAATACTGAGTTTATTTTTAGACCATCGTCAGTAATTTCAGTCGCAGAGATTCTTTTCATCATTTCTGAGGCAACTCTATCTGTACATTTAGACCAAGCATCAATTACTTTGTTATATTTTTCACCTCTAGTAATCAGCCCTTCAGCATATTGTCCTTCATAATCAGAAATTAATTTTTTTGTTTCATCGATAAGTTGTTGTTTATTATCAGGAATAACTAAATCATCTTTACCAAATGATATACCTGCTTTAAACGCATGTTTGAATCCAAGGTCTTTTAATTTATCGCAAAATATAACTGTACTTTTTTGTCCAGAGAATCTAAAAACGTGATCAATTACCTCTGACACAATTTTTTTAGGTAAAAGTCTATCAACTAATGAAAATTTATTATTTAAATTTTTTGGAATCAAGTTTGATAGCAAGAATCTTCCAGCTGTACTTATATGTTTTTCAAATTTTTTATTCCCTTTTTCGTCAACTGTCTCGAATCTTGATACAATTCTTGAATGTACTTTAATTTGTCCAATTTCTAATGCATGTTCTATTTCAGTTGTATTTACAAAGTAGCCATCTACTTTTTTTGTTTGAACTGGAGGTTGAGATAAATAATAAATACCAAGTATCATATCCTGGCTCGGTACAATTATTGGTTTACCATTAGATGGACTTAGAATATTGTTTGTAGACATCATTAAAACTCTTGCCTCTAATTGAGCTTCTAAGCTTAAAGGCACGTGAACTGCCATTTGATCTCCATCAAAATCTGCATTAAATGCAGCACAGGTCAATGGGTGTAATTCAATTGCATTGCCCTCAATAAGTTTAGGCTCAAATGCTTGAACACCTAATCTGTGTAAAGTTGGTGCTCTATTTAATATAACAGGATGTTCTCTAACTATTAGCTCAAGTGCATCCCATACTTCGTTTCGCTCTTTTTCAACTAATTTTTTTGCCTGCTTAATTGTAGAAGCTAATCCTAATTTATTTAATCTTGCATATAGAAAAGGTTTAAATAGCTCTAGAGCCATTTTTTTTGGTAAACCACATTCGTGTAACTTTAAATCTGGACCTACAACAATTACAGACCTTCCTGAGTAATCTACTCTTTTTCCAAGTAGATTTTGTCTAAATCTACCTTGTTTGCCCTTTAACATTTCAGCTAACGACTTGAGAGGTCTTTTCCCTGTCCCTGTTATAACTCTTCCTCTACGACCGTTATCAAAAAGTGCGTCTACAGACTCTTGCAACATTCTTTTCTCATTTCTTACAATTATATCTGGAGCTTTAAGATCAATTAGTCTTTTTAGTCTGTTATTTCTGTTTATTACTCTTCTGTAAAGATCATTTAAATCAGATGTAGCAAAACGACCACCATCAAGAGGAACTAAAGGTCTTAATTCTGGAGGTATCACCGGTACAGTTGTTAAGATCATCCACTCTGGTTTATTGCCTGTTTCAATAAATGACTCAATTAATTTTAATCTTTTAATCGATCTTTCTTCTGAAACTTTTGATTTTGTCTCTTTTATGCTCTTTATTAATTTTTCTCTTTCCTCTTCTAAATTAATTGACTTAAGTATCTCTAAAATTGCCTCTGCACCGATACCCGCAGTAAAAGCTTCTTCTCCATAATCATCCTGATATTTAATAAGTTCTTCTTCACCTAATAATTGATTTTTTTTAAGTCCAGTTAATCCTGGCTCTATTACAATAAAGTTTTCAAAATATAATACTCTTTCAACTTCCTTAAGTTTCATGTCTACTACTAAAGAAATTCTGCTTGGAAGAGATTTAAGAAACCAAATATGGGCTACGGGTGTTGCCAAATTTATATGGCCCATTCTTTCTCTTCTTACATTTGATTTTGTTACTTCTACTCCACATTTTTCGCATATTATACCTCTAAACTTCATTCTTTTATATTTTCCACACAAACACTCGTAATCTTTTATTGGTCCAAAAATTCTTGCACAAAAAAGTCCATCTTTTTCGGGTCTAAAGGTTCTATAATTGATTGTTTCGGGCTTCTTTATTTCACCAAATGTCCAAGATTTAATTTTTTCAGGACTAGCAAGCGTGATTTTAATGCTATTAAAATTTTGAGCCTCTGATATCTCAGAGGTTTTAAAAAGATCTGATAGTTCTTTACTCATATCGTTAATTTAACTCCACATTTAAAGCTAATGATTTAATTTCCTTCACCAAAACATTGAATGACTCTGGGATACCTGATTCAAAATTTTCTTCCCCCTTAACAATTGTTTCGTAAACTTTTACTCTTCCAGCAACATCATCAGATTTTACAGTTAGTATTTCTTGTAAAGTATATGACGCACCATATGCCTCAAGTGCCCATACCTCCATCTCCCCAAATCTTTGTCCACCTAATTGAGCTTTTCCTCCAAGTGGTTGTTGAGTCACCAAACTATATGGGCCAGTTGATCTAGCATGTATTTTGTCTTCAACCAGGTGATGTAATTTAAGCATATAAATTATTCCTACTGTAACCGGTCTATCGAACTTTTCTCCAGTTCTTCCATCCCATAAAGTAGTTTGTCCAGAATTAGGAAGTTTTGCTAACTCAAGCATTTTAGTAACATCATTTTCTTTAGCACCATCAAAAACTGGTGTTGAAATTGGTATACCATTTTGAATATTTGAACATAAATCTTTAAACTCTGTATTTGACAACGTATCTATATTTTCTGAATATACTTCGTTACCATAAACCGACTTTAAAAATTTTGAGGTTTTTTCATCTTTTTCAATTTTCTTTTGGTTCTGATTAATTAAATCACTTAATTGTTCTCCTAGCTCTTTACATGACCATCCTAAATGAGTCTCAAGAATTTGACCAACGTTCATCCTACTTGGAACACCCAAAGGATTTAAGACAATGTCAACTGGTTTTCCATTTTCTCTATATGGCATATCCTCTACTGGAACAATTTTACTGACCACACCTTTATTTCCATGTCTTCCGGACATTTTATCTCCAGGCCTTAATCTTCTTTTAATCGCTACAAACACTTTGACCATTTTCATAACACTTGGTAGCAAATCATCACCTTGTCTGATTTTTAAGACTTTGTCTTCAAATCTTTCCTGAATGTCTTTTTTTGCATTTTCATATTGAGACCTTAATTGAACAAGTGCTTCATTTTTATTACTATCTTCAACTGTAATCTTAAATAAATCTGATAAAGGAATTTCAAAAATTATCTTTTCACTAAGGTTAAGTCCAACTTCATAACCTTTAACCTTTTTAGTTAATTTAGTGTTTGTTAAGATTGAAGAAGCTCTTTGTTTAATGCTTCTCTCTAAAATTTCTTCCTCAACGTTCTTATCCTGCTGAACACTTTCTATTTCAGATCTTTCAATTGTTATTGATCTTTCGTCTTTTTCGATTCCGTGCCTATTAAAGACTCTTACATCAACAACAATACCTCCACTTCCACTTGGCATCTTTAATGATGTGTCAGTAACATCGATTGCTTTTTCTCCAAATATAGATCTTAATAGCTTTTCTTCTGGACCTGACGCTGAGTCTCCTTTCGGAGTTACTTTTCCAACTAAAATATCTCCAGGTTTGACTTCTGCACCAATGTATACTATGCCCGATTCATCAAGGTTTTTTAACGCCTCTTCATTTATATTTGGAATATCTCTTGTGATATCTTCTTCTCCAAGTTTGGTGTCTCTTGCCATTACCTCATATTCCTCTATATGTATTGATGTAAAAACATCATCTGTTACACATCTTTCAGATATCAGTATTGAATCTTCAAAATTGTATCCCTGCCAAGGCATAAAGGCCACAGTAACATTTTTTCCTAAAGCTAATTCTCCTGTTTTAGTTGACGGTCCATCTGCTATGATATCTCCTGATTTAACTTTATCTCCAACTCTTACCAATGGTTTTTGATTAATGCACGTATTTTGGTTTGATCTTTTAAATTTTTGTAGATTATAAATATCTACACCTGATTGTGAATAATCTTTTTCATTTGAAGCTTTAATAACAATCCTCTTTCCATCTATTTTATCTACAATTCCATCTCTTTTAGCAACAATAGTTACTCCAGAGTCCAAAGCTACATCGCTCTCTATACCTGTTCCGACTAGTGGTGCTTCTGGTTTTAGAAGAGGCACAGCCTGTCTCATCATGTTTGATCCCATCAAGGCTCTGTTAGCATCATCATTTTCTAAAAACGGAATTAATGATGCAGCAACAGATACTAGTTGCTTAGGAGACACATCGATATAATCAATATTTTCAGGTTTAGATAAAATAAAATCTAAATTAGCTCTACTTGAAACTAATTCTTCAACAAACTTTCCGTTTTTATCAAGTATAGAGTTGGCTTGAGCAATTGTAAACTTAGTCTCTTCCATTGCTGAAAGGTACTCGATTTTGTCCTGAACAATCCCATTTTCTACCTTCTTATAAGGACTTTCAATAAAACCATATTTATTAATCTTTGAATATGTCGATAGACTATTAATCAATCCGATATTAGGTCCTTCTGGTGTTTCAATTGGACATATACGACCATAATGAGTTGGATGAACATCTCTAACCTCAAAGCCAGCTCTTTCTCTTGTAAGTCCACCTGGTCCTAATGCAGATACACGTCTTTTATGAGTTATCTCAGAAAGAGGATTTGTCTGATCCATAAATTGTGACAGTTGCGATGTTGCAAAAAAATCTTTTAAAGATATCGTCAAAGGTTTAGCATTAATTAAATCTTGTGGCATTGCGGACTCCACATCTAATGTCGTCATCTTTTCTTTTATGGCTCTTTCCATTCTGTAGACACCAATTCTCGCTTGATTTTCAACTAATTCTCCAACTGATCTAACTCGTCTATTACCTAAATGATCTATGTCATCTACCTCGTCTTTGCCATCTCTTAAATCTAACATTTTTTTTACAATTGCTAAAATGTCATCATTCCTTAGTATGGTTATCTTATCTGAGCAATTTAAATCTAATCTAGAATTCATTTTTACTCTTCCTACATCTGACAAATCGTACCTATCAGAGCTAAAAAATAGATTATTAAATATCTGAGTTGCAATCTCAATAGTTGGTGGTTCTCCAGGTCTTAATATTTTATATATTTCTGTAATTGCATCATTCTTATTTTCATTTTTGTCATTTAATATAGTTTGCAGCAAGTATGGACCTTTGGATATAGAGTTAGTTTTTGAAACATTAATAATGTTAACATTTGAGTCTAAAAATTTTTGTACTATTGTCTCATTTAATTCAGTCCCTATTTTAAAACTTTCTTCGCCAATTGATACTTCTTGGTGTAAGAATTTACCATATAGAGAATCCTTATTGACTAATATGTCCTTTAATCCATCATTTTGAAATTTTTTTGCTATTAAAAAGTTAATTTGTTCTCCAATTTTAATTAAAGTTTTCCCTGTTTTTGCATCTACTATTTCTTCAGAAAAATTTTTTGATTTATAATTTTCTGGATCAAACTTTACTTTCCATTTGTTGGTGTTTTTGTCTAATGTATAAATTTCTTTTTCATAGAATTCGTTGACCATGTCTGATTTACTGTATCCAAGTGCTTGTAATAAAGTTGATACGAATATTTTCTTTTTTCTATCTATTCTGAAATATAAAAAGTCTTTTACATCAAATTCAAAATCTAACCAAGAACCCCTATTAGGTATAACTCTACAATTAAATAAAAGCTTTCCACTTGCATGAGACTTACCTTTGTCGTGATCAAAAAAAACTCCAGGGCTTCTATGCATTTGATTTACAACAACTCTTTGTACTCCATTGGTAATAAATGTTCCGCTATTTGTCATCATTGGTACTTCGCCCATATAAACTTCTTGTTCTTTTGCAGACAAAATATCTTTAGTATTATTTTCTTGGTCTATCTCATATACAACTAATCGCAGAGTACATTTTAATGCTGCAGAGTATGTTAGTCCTCTTGATATACATTCTTCTACATCAAATTTTGGTTTTTCAAGTCTGTAAGATACGTATTCTAGAGTAGCCTTATCATTTAAATCCTCAATTGGAAAAATACTTTTAAATACACGATGAAATCCTTTAACAAGATGTTGTTCAACATCTCCTTTGAATTCCGTTAATTCTTTATAAGAATTTTTTTGAACTTCTATTAGATTAGGTATTGACAAACTTTCTTTAAGTTTTCCAAAGCTCTTTCTAATATTTTTTTTCTTAGTAAAAGATAATTGCATATCTAAATGTTACTGAATAAAATTCTTCAGTAATCAAATTCTTTCTAGTTTAATATTTACTTAAGTTCTACTTTTGCGCCTGCAGCTTCTAATTTAGCTTTTATCTCGTCAGCTTCTTTTTTATTTACACCAGATTTAACCTCTTTAGGTGCACCTTCTACTAAATCTTTTGCTTCTTTTAATCCAAGTTCAGTAACAGCTCTAACCTCTTTAATCACGTTTATTTTTTTATCACCAGCAGCTGTCAACATCACTGTGAATTCATCTTTTTCCTCAGCTGGAGCTTCACCACCTGCCGCAGCTGGCGCAGCAGCAACTGCAGCTGCAGCTGTCACTCCCCATTTCTCTTCTAATTGTTTTGAAAGCTCAGCCGCTTCTACAACAGTCAAGCTTGATAGATCTTCTATAATTTTATTTAAGTCAGCCATAATAATATATTTTGTTCCTGGTTATTTTTTAGATTTTTCGAGCGCTAAAATAGCGATTTTTGACGCTGGCGCAAGTAAAATACTTGCAATTTTTTGGGCTGGAGATCTTAAAATACCTACTATTTTAGCCCTTGCCTCCTCTAAAGATGGCAATGTTGCTACATTTTGTACACCTGCTAAGTCCAAAACATCAGACCCCATGATTCCACCCAGTATTTTTAGGTTTTCATTTTCTTTTGAAAATTTTGTTAAAATTTTTGCTGATGTGATTGCATCTTTAGATAACGCAACAGCTGTTGGTCCCGAAAACAGGTCAGATAATTCTTTACATCTAGTCTTTTGCAAAGCTAACTTGGTAATTCTATTATTAGTAATCTTAAACTTAATGCCATGCTCTCTCATTTTTTTTCTTAGATCATCAAGTTGTGTAACAGTCAATCCTTGGTAATGAGTAACTATTACTGCTTCAGTTTTATCAAACTGATTAGTCATATCGTCAATATACTTTTTCTTTTGCTGTTTGTTCATCATAATTAAATACTCTTATTTAATTTAATTTTATAAGATACGCCCATACTAGATGTAATATATAATTGTTTAATCAAATCTCCTTTTAATGTTAAATTTGATTTTTCTTTATCTAATGCATCTAAAACTGCATTATAATTGTTTATTAGTTTTGCATCCTCAAAAGATTTTTTTCCAATACTTAAACCAATATTGCCATCTTTATCATTTCTAATTTCTACCTGACCAGCTTTTGCATCTCTTATTGCTTGGGCTATATTGTTAGTTACAGTACCTAATTTAGGATTTGGCATTAGACCTTTGGGACCTAAAACTTTTCCTAGTTTTGAAAGCTTTATCATCATTGAAGGAGTACAAATTAGTTTATCAAAATTAAATTCATTATTTTTTATCTTTTCTATTAAATCGTCTCCACCTACAACATCAACATTAGCATCTTTTGCCTCATTTATTTTACCTTCTTCACAAACAACAGCAACCTTGATAGACTTTCCAGTTCCACCTGGCAAATTAACAACAGTTCTTAAACTTACTTCATTTTTTTTTTGTTTATTATTAATTCTAAAATTAAGATCAATAGACTCATCGAATTTTGTAGTACAATTAGATTTTATTGTATTTAATATTTTATCAATTGTATTTGGTTCTTGATCTTTTGTATTTTCAGGCAATTTTTTATATCTTTTTGATTTCATTAATCTTTTACCTCTATTCCCATAGATCTTGCGGATCCTGCTATAATTTTTGCTGCTTCATCTAAGTCATGAGCGTTTAAGTCCTCCATTTTTTTCTCAGCAATATCCCTAAGTTGTTGTTTTGAGATAGAACCAACAATGTTTCTTCCAGGTTCTTTTGATCCACTTTTTAATTTCATAGCTTCTTTTATAAAGTGAGATGCTGGAGGAGATTTAATTACAAAATCAAATTTTTTATCTTTATAAACTGTAATTATAACTGGAACTGGTTTTCCAGCGAAAGATTTAGTTTTATCATTAAACGCTTTGCAGAATTCCATTATATTGATACCTCGTTGACCAAGAGCTGGTCCAACTGGTGGAGCAGGATTGGCTTGACCACCTTTAATTTGTAGTTTTACATATCCACTGATTTCTTTTTTTGCCATTAACTTGCCTTTTCAACTTGGTTATACTCTAAATCTACTGGAGTTGGTCTTCCAAAAATAGAAACAGAAACTTTTAATCTTAATTTTTCCTCGTCAATATCTTCTACCAGTCCACTAAAGGATGCAAACGGTCCATCTATTACTTGAACCTTTTCGCCTACACTATACTCAACACCTGATTTTGGCTGAGCTACACCATCTTTAATTTCTCCTAATATTTTTTCAATTTCTTTATCTGAGACTGGTATTGGAGTCCCTTTTGATCCTAAAAAACCACTTACCTTTTTTAAATTTTTAATCATGTGGTATATGTTATTGTCCATCTCACTTTTAATTAGAATGTAGCCAGGGAAATATTTCTTTTTTCTCTGAACTCTTTTACCTCTTTTTACCTCAGTAATATCATGTGTAGGTACAATAATTTCATCAAACTTATCAGAAATTTTTGCTTTTTCAGCTTCCTCTCTTATTAATTGAGCAACTTTATTTTCAAAACTTGAATGAGATTGAACAATGTACCAGTTTTTCATTATATACTTACCTTAAGAATAATTTCTAAAAAGAATTTTAAGACTTGATCTAGCAAAAGAAAGAAAAGTGATGCTATTACAGCCATAGCAAACACCATGAGAGCTCCTTGAACTGTCTCTTTAGCTGTCGGCCATGTAACTTTAAATGCCTCTTGCTTTACATCTTGAATAAATTTTAAAGGATTTTTCATAATTCTAGCATCTTATATGGCAGGAGCGAAGGGAATCGAACCCCCAACCTCCGGTTTTGGAGACCGGCGCTCTACCAATTGAGCTACACTCCTATAGAGTTTACTCTATAATTTTCGTTACTACTCCAGCTCCTACTGTTCTACCACCTTCTCTAATTGCAAAATTTAGTTTTTCATCCATTGCAATTGGTGTGATTAGTTTAACCGTAAATTTAGCGTCGTCACCTGGCATTACCATCTCTGTTCCTGCTGGTAATTCAACTTCTCCTGTTACATCGGTTGTTCTAAAATAAAATTGAGGTCTATATTTTGTGAAAAAAGGAGTATGTCTTCCACCCTCCTCTTTTTTTAATACATAAGCTTGAGCCTCAAATTTAGTATGTGGTTTTATCGATCCTGGTTTACATAGAACTTGACCTCTTTCTACATCAGTTCTCTCAACCCCTCTTAACAATGCTCCAATATTATCTCCAGCTTCACCTGAATCTAATAATTTTCTAAACATTTCAACTCCAGTACAAACTGATTTTTTCGTTTCTCTAATACCAACTATTTCTATTTCCTCACCTGTTTTAATAACTCCAGATTCTACTCTACCCGTTACAACAGTACCTCTACCTGAAATAGAAAATACATCTTCAACTGGCATTAAGAAATCTTTATCTTTCGGTCTATCAGGTTGTGGAATAAACTCATCAACAGATTTCATCAATTCCATAATTGAATTTTTTCCAATCTCATCATCTCTTCCTTCAACAGCTGCTAAAGCTGAACCTTTTATTATAGGAGTTTTATCTCCTGGAAATTTATAAGATGTTAATAGATCTTTAATTTCCTCTTCAACTAAGTCTATCATTTCTTTATCATCAACTTGATCAACTTTATTCAAATAAACAACAATAGCTGGAACTCCAACTTGACGAGCAAGAAGAATATGTTCTCTTGTTTGAGGCATCGGACCATCGGCTGCATTAACAACTAAAATTGCACCATCCATTTGAGCGGCACCAGTAATCATGTTTTTTACATAATCTGCGTGTCCCGGGCAGTCTACGTGAGCGTAATGTCTGTTTTCAGTCTCATATTCTACGTGAGCAGTTGAAATTGTTATACCTCTCTCTTTTTCCTCTGGAGCTTTATCTATTTGATCATAAGCAACAAAATTTGCTCCACCACCTTCTGACAAAACTTTTGTTATTGCAGCTGTTAAAGTTGTTTTTCCATGATCAACATGTCCGATTGTTCCTATATTACAATGCGGTTTATTTCTTACAAATTTTTCCTTCGACATTACTTTTTTTACCTCACTTTATAATTACAATTTAATTTACTTTTTTTGGAGCGGGTGATGAGAATCGAACTCACGCAACCAGCTTGGAAGGCTAGTGTTCTACCACTGAACTACACCCGCGTACCCAAGTGCGCACTCCAAAGTTGAATAAAGTTTTATTAATGGTGGAGGGGGAAGGATTCGAACCTTCGAAGACCGAAGTCAACGGGTTTACAGCCCGCCCCATTTGACCGCTTTGGTACCCCTCCCAAATAGTAGGGGAAGCGTCCCCATGTTCAATAAAGCTTTAAACAACATGCGTTTTATATATTTTTATTGTACAAATGCAATACGTGAATTTAAGTAAAAAAATAGTAAAAAACCTTATAAATTCATAAAATATGACACAAAAATCATCTTTTTTTATAGCTGGTCGACATGCAGTAATTGAGGCGTTAAAAAATTCAAAAAGAAGAGTATTAAAAATATTCTTAACTGAAGATAGCAAAAAAAATATTCATAAACAAAGCCCGAATAAAAATTTATTAAAAGATATAAAGATCTTTTACAAAAGTAAAAAAGAACTAGATAAATATTGTAGAAATGATGGTATTCTTCATCAAGGTTATATTGCAGAAATAGAACATTTAGAAAATTTAACATTAAAAGAATTTATTAAAAACAAATCCAAATTAAATTTTGTATGCTTAGATGAAGTTACAGATCCAAGAAATATTGGCTCATTAATTAGGAGCGCTGCTTCATTCGATATTGATGGATTAATAGTTAAAGAAAGACATTTTCCCAGTGAAAGTAAGCTGATGTATAAATCTGCAAGTGGTTCTATTGAGCACTTAAATATATTTCAGGTATCTAATATAAATACAACGCTTAAATTTTTAAGAGAAAAAAATTTCTGGATTTATGGTTTTACTGCCAATGCAGATAAAGATTTTACAAAAGTTGATTGGAAAGGAAATAATGTTTTGCTTTTTGGATCTGAAGGATATGGCATAAAACAACACACTGAAAAATACACTGACTTTTCAGTTAAGATCAACATTAATAAAAATATTGAGAGTTTGAATATTTCAAATAGTGCAGCAATTGTTTTTCACTATATAAATCAACAAAAATAATTTCTTGATAATAAAATAAATACGATTAAAAAACCCTTCATGCCCTTGTAGCTCAGCTGGTAGAGCAATTGATTTGTAATCAATAGGTCCGCGGTTCGAATCCGTGCGGGGGCACCACTAAAATCTCATTTATTAATAACTATTCTTAAATTTATTTAAAATTTCTCAAAAACAGAAATCGTTTATTAATACGATAGAAAGGAAGGAGTAAGAATTAAGTTAAGTGAATTTTAAGTGAATTTAATTAATCTATCTTTAAGATGGTCAAATTTATAATGATGTATTTGATTGTTAATAATCAACTGAATCGTCTCTTCAATAATTTGTAAAGGAACTATATACCATTCTTTTGGCTTTTTAAAATTCCCTTTTTTGTCAGCAATTTTGATATCAAGGCATCGATCTGAAAAAAAATTATGGACTAAGCTTTCAAATTTCTGAGGATCTAAATTAAAAGTTTTATATGAAGAAACAATTTCAACATCATCCATTAAAAAGGTAGTTTCGTTTGGAGCATTTTTAATTCTTTCTTCTATCGAGGTTGTGCAAAAACCAATTTTGTACAAATTCTTAATCGATTTAATTTCAGGTTTTTCACTTTTTGAAGATAAAATATAAATATTTCCAGTTACTTTATCTTCACTTTTAATATCATTTTTATTAAAAGGATCGCTAAAACCTTCCTTAAATTCCTCTAAAGCTTCTTGGTTAGATTGAATGACGGTGCTACCATTATTATAAAGTTCCTTTCCTAAAGATCTTAAGTACATATTTGACTCTAATCCATTTTCAAAAATACATCGAATTCTTGGATCAAATCTCTTTCTCTTACCTTGGGTTTTATCATTAAACTCTTTAATGTTTGGATCTTCTATTTTTTCTAAATACAACAAAATTCCATCTAAGATAAAATATCTGTCTTCTTGTAAATGATGTTCTCTATGAATTATTAATTTTCTTTTTCCTTCATTAATCTCTTTTTGTATCATTTTAAAATTCTTTTCATAATCTTTAAAATTTTTGCAAGGTTTCCTTCTTGCAATAAAATCAGTTTTGTTTTTATTTTTTGGAATATTCTTTAAATTAAAGATATTATCTTCATCATCATCAAGTAGACCAAGAACATCATTATCTAAAATATCGTCAACAGTTTGGATTTCCTTAACATTTGAGAGTAAATTATGTCTATCAAATTCTTTTAAAATTGAAGCTTTTTCAAAATCTTTTCTTAATTGCTTCAACCTACTAAAAAGTTTTCTTTCGTTTATATCCCTGCTCTCTGTGGGTTCGTTGCCGTTATTATCCAAAAATACATTTATTTCTTCAAACGAGTCTTTGAGTCTTTGGTCAGGAGTTGTTACTTGTGATATTCTTGTTTTAAGGACCCCTAATGGATCATCTTGTAAAATTTTTTTTAGTTCATTTTCAAAATCTAACATTTATATAAATTATTTTTGTTGTCTTTTTTTATTTCTTAAAAAAATAATTGCTTCTGCCATTCTTCTCTCAAGAGGATTATTTGAGTTAAGCTTTGGCTCTCTGTTATTTTTTTTCATAAATTCACCAACTTTTTTATAAAGTATTACAGCCTCTTCGTCCGTCATTAATATTTTTTGTGACTCAATTGTATCACTAACAACTTTTAGTAATTTTGCAGTTACATTTTTAGACAAAACTTCAAATGCTTTTTGAAAAGGGTTCACTTTATCTATCAAATCAATATGAAGTTCATCGATATTAATAAATTTATCTGCCATTCTAACAAATCTTTTGTCTCCTATTTCTTTTATTTCACCATTCTTGATAACTGAATCTGATATAAAATGTTGTCTTACTTCCTCTACTTCCTCCCTTGATAATTCAGGATATTTTGTTTGAATAATTTTTGGAATCAAAACTTGATTAATTACCTCAGGATCTAAATTTCCTGGAATTGCTTTTAGCATTTGTTCATCTTGCAAAATAGTTGCTTTTAAATCATTTAAGTCGCTTTCTAAAATCTGTCTTACTTTTTTTGTAGTAGGTTCTTTAAATCCACCTATATGAATTGTGCCGGGTTCCTCATCACCATCTTTAATTTTTTTTTTAAAATTTACGTGCGGTGCCAAAACTTGTTCCATTAGTAAAGAAGCTGTAATCGCTTTTAGCATGTTATTTACAGATAATTTAACCTCACTGTCAGCAACATCAGGTTGAGCAATTAAATTTGTAAATTGTGAGTGATTTTTATTTTCACTATCTCTTGTTGCTCTTCCAATAATCTGAATAATTTCAGTTAAGGATCCTCTATATCCAATTGTTAGTGCGTGCTCACAATATGGCCAATCAAAACCTTCTTTTGCCATTCCAAGTGCAATAATGATATCAATGTCATCTACATGTTTTATCTTTCGCAGATAATCAACAATCTTATCTCTTTCTTTTTGATTATCATTAACTAAATCTGCAACTTTAATAATTTTTCCATCCTCTCTTTTAATGTGAATAACTCCTGTATCTGGATCTTGTTTTTCCACATTTCCAATAAAATCTAATATCGTATCTACTTCATCATGTTTACGTTTCGTGGATTCTCCAGCGTTTACATTTGGTATATGTAATATAGTTTTTTGATCAGTATCTAAAACTTCTTTAATTGCACTTAAATATTTACCTTGATAAAAATGATATCCAATTCCTAAGGACTTTAAATATTTATAACCATTTAATTGTTCATAATAATTATAAGTAACAGGAGTAAATTTTATTTCATCTTCAGGTAAAAGCACCGGGATATTATCCCCTCTAAAATATGAACCCGTCATAGCTATAATATGAGCATTTGTTTTATTCATTATTCTATTTAAAACTTCACCTAATTTATTTTCTATTGCAGCAGAAACATGATGAAATTCATCTATTGCTAAAAGAGTATTATTAAAGACTGATACATCTAATTGATTAAAAGCAAATCTAAGTGTTGCATGTGTACAAATAAGAATCGTTTCAGACTTATTTTCTATAAAAGATCTAAATGCTCTTACTTTTTTTTCATCTCCACCTGGAGTGCAAAGATTAAAATCCTCATTATAATCCCAGTCAGCAAAAAAACCATAATCTGTTAGTTTTATTCTTCCAAATGAACCACCTATAGATCTCTCAGGAACCGCCACTATAACCTTTTTAAGCTGTTGATTGTATAATTTATCAAGACCTAAAAACATTAAAGCTCTAGATTTACCGGAGGCAGGTGGAGCCTTAATGAGTAAATATTGTGAATTTTTTTGTGAAAATGCTCTTCTTTGCATTTCTCTCATGCCAAAGGAATCTGTATCTAAGCTTTTTCCAGTTTGTTCATAAGTTACATCTACAAAATTTGGCATATTTATTTAAAGTAATGTTTTAGCAGAAATTTCATTCTCATACATTTTAAATAAAAATTCTACTCTTTCTAAATCAGATTTAAATATCTCTTTTCTATAAGTTTGGTCTATAAATTTATCTAACTCTTGATGAGAATTTTTTAAATCATGAGGCATAGTTTTGTTATTATATAATTCAGATATTGTTAAATCAGAATATTTTTCTCTTAAATCAAGAATTTCTAATGACTTTTCTTCAAGAATTTTTTTAGTTTTACTATCTATAGAGGGTATAGGAAAAGGATTATAGCAAAAAGAAGAGGAATAATTAAAATCTGACCTCATTCTACCACTAACTACATTAACCCATGACATGTGCATTTTTGATGACACGAAAGAAAAAATATATAAATCAGGGTCATAAATAGCGTGTGCATTATTATTAATCACAAAAGAATCATCTACAAATCCAATTGGTATATAATTTCTTTCACCAGAAGATACACATGGGATTATTAATGCCTTTCCAGGGTCATGTTGGATTCCAATAAATCTATGACATCTCTCAGCTGCTTTTTGAGTGCTTTTTGATTTACTTCTTAATCTAAAATCTTTTACTTTTCCAATCCTTTCATTAATTGAAGATATTTTTTTTACGTGACTCAATTCTTTGTTTTCAATCCAAATACACCATCTTTGTATACCTTTGATAAACTCTTGGGCACCAATATATTTTTTAATATATTTTTTAGCTTCAGGAAATTTATTAATAATTTTTTCTTTTTCCTCATATGATAATATAAAATTACCATTATCTGTTGGTTTATTACCATAAACTACCTTAGGCTTATTAAATAGAGGTTCGGGTGTTCTATTTACTATAGTATTATCATTTAATTCAATTAGATACGGATTAATATTTTTTACATATTTAAAAGAATTATTTTCATAAAATTTTTTCTTTCTGTTATCTTTATTTCTTAAACAAATAATCACACATGTAACACCAGCTTTTGCTTTAGCATTATTTTTCCAATGAAAAGATTTATATGCAAATTCAATTTCTATTTGTAGATTCAAAATATGAGGCCATAAACTACATACCTGCTCACCTTGAGAAACTGAGTTTGTTGATACAAAAGCTAGTTTTGAATTAGAATTTTTAATATAGTTTGCTCCATTTAAAAACCAGCAAGAGATATAATCTAAATTTTTAAAATTACTTTTATTTTTAAAAATTTTTTCCATTTCAATTCTTTGTGTCTTCGTTTGCCAAGTTGAACCAAGATAGGGAGGATTTCCAATTAAATATGTTGTCTTTTTTTGATCTTTGGGACAAACACTCTCCCAATTTATTTCATTAGAATTTGCACATATTATATTACCAGTCGTCAATAAAGGAAGAGTAGGTTTTGTTTCACCTAAAACTTCTTTGAAATATAAATTAATTTGATGTTGTGCAATCCAAAGTGAAAGTTTAGCTGATTCATGTGCAAAATTATCAATTTCTATTCCATAAAACTGATTAAGGTCTACTCCTGATTTCATTATTAACCATTGGTTACTATCAATAGATTGTAATTTTTTAAATATTTCTAATTCTATTTTACAAAGTTCTTTAAAGCTAATAACTAAAAAGTTTCCAGAACCACAAGCTGGATCAAAAATTCTCATTTCATATATTTTTTTTAAAAGTGAATTAAGTTTTTTTTTATTGAGTGATGCTTGTATTAGATCATTATATAACTCATCAAGAAATAAAGGTTTAATAATTTTTAGAATATTTTCAACAGAGGTGTAGTGAATTCCAAGCTCATTCCTTTTTTCTTGACTGACAACAGCTTGCATCATAGAGCCGAGAATATCTGGATTTATAGACGACCAATCTAAATCACCTATCTGGATTAGAAGTTTTCGTGACTCTTTTGAAAAATTTGGAATTTGAATATCTTCACCAAATAAACTTCCATTAACATAAGGAAATTCATTAAAATATTTTGGTAAATTTAATCTTTTAGGATTATTTAATACTTTAAACAACCTACCCAAAAAAATTTTTAAATCCTCGCCATCTTCTCTTGTAACTGAAATAATCGAATTAGTAAAAAGTCTGCTTTTAAATATTTCTGAGTCTTCTGCAAAAAAACAAAATAAAATTTTTGAAAAAAATAAATTTAACTCATGTCTAGATTTATCATTTTTGCTTATATTTGGATTATCTTTAAGTAATAGGTCATATAATTTTCCCATCTTATATGCTGCTTTTACATCAGCTAAATTTTCACTAATATTTTCTGCTTTTTCTATACCTAATAATGGCAAGAAGAAATTTGAATTGAAGTGTATCTTTTTTAAATCTATATCTAGCGTGTCTTTATTTCTTAGATCTTTTGCCAAAAATGTTTTGAAGTCAGTAACTATTATGAATCTTATATTATATTTCTGTATAAGTTCATGTTTTGATAATTCATCAATTGCATAATGAACATCATTATTATCGATTAATGATTTGAAGTAAATTTTTTTATTCCAAATAAGCTCTCCTGAAATATTAGATTTATTATAATCACCTTTTTTCAATCTATCAATTGATGATTTTGGTAACTCGTACGCTGTTAAAAAATCATATATAAATGTTTTTTTATTGAAATTATCAGACAATGATTTTAAATTTTTTTCAATATTTTCAAGATCCATTATTTGTAAGATTACAAAATTTTTATAACTATGATAAGTGAATATTAAGTGAATAATTCATCTTTTCTAGGCGTGGATTCTAGAAATTAATAATATCAACGTCAATGAAAGGATATTTTAAGAAGCTTTTTGATTTGTAATCAATAGGTCCGCGGTTCGAATCCGTGCGGGGGCACCAGTTTTACTTCAATAATTTTGAAGTGATTATTTTTTTGGGATCAAAAAAAGGTTTCTCAATAACTTCACATTTAAAATTTTTGTCATCAATAATAACTTCTAATTTTGTGCCAATTTTTGAATAATCTATATTAATCATAGCAAGAGCAATATTCTTTTTTAAGCGTGGTGAATATACAGCTGAAGTCACTTTTCCAATATTCTTATTATTTGATCTTAATGTCCAGAAAGTTGTATTTGGACCACTTAACCTTCCGCATTTAATTTCTAAACCAACTTGCAATCTTTTTAATCCATCTGTCTTAATTTTTTTAAGCGCTTCCTTTCCTATAAAATTTATATCACTATCTAAATTAACTAAACGATCTAATCCTAATTCAAACGGATTTGTATTAATATCTGCATCGGCATGATATGAAAGCATTGCACCTTCAATTCTTCTTATTGATGATGTGTGACCAGGTTTAAGTCCAAATTCTTTTCCTGCTTCCATTATTTTTTCATACAGTTCATCGCCTTTTGAGCCGTCTCTTAAAAATAATTCATAACCAAACTCACTGGACCAACCAGTTCTAGAAACTATTAATGGAATTCCGTCTAAATTTAATTCTTTAAACCAATAATATTTTAGATCTCTAATAATATCTCCAAATAATTTTATCATTATCTCACCAGACTTTGGTCCTTGTAGTTGAAGTGGAGAAACATCAGGTTCTGATATTTTTACATCTAAACCAGAATTTACAGCTACTCCTTGAGCCCATAGCAAAATATCACTATCTCCTAAAGATAACCAAAAATGATTTTCTCCCAGTCTTAAAAGAACAGGGTCATTTAAAATACCACCCTCTGCGTTTGTAATTAAAACATATTTACACTGACCGATTGATAATTTTGATAAATCTCTTGGCGTTAATAATTGAATAAATTTATAGGCATCAGGTCCAGTAATTTCTACTTGTCTTTCCACAGCTACATCGCAAAGAATTGCTGTTTGAATTAAATTCCAAAAATTCTGTTCTGGATCTCCAAAATCACGTGGAATATACATATGGTTATACACCGAAAATCCTGTTGCACCCCACCTCACTGTTGCATCAAAATATGGAGATTTTCTAATTTGAGTACCAAACCCAAAATTTTTATTAATCATTAATTAGTTTCTTTTCTGATTTGCTCTATTTTTATTTTTTTTTGAAGACTTCTATTTGAATCATATAAAAGATTAAATCTAACTTTTTGATTAATCTTGATTGATATAGTTTTTGCATTTCTCACTTCATAATTATCAGCAACTGCACTTATTGGTCTTTTTTGAATATTAAGATTTTTTATAACAATCTTAGATTTATCACTCACAACTCTTCCCTTCCATCTCCTAGGTCTAAAAGCACTTATTGGTCTAATAGAAAGTTTTTTAGAATCTAAATTCAATATTGGTCCATAAACTGACATATTATATGCCGTACTTCCTGCAGGTGTTGATATTAATACACCATCAGAAACTAATTTTTTAATAATTTTTTGAGAACCGTTAGAGATTTCAAGTGATGCTGTTTGTCTACTTTGCCTTAAAATTGAGACTTCATTGATAGCAATAGACTTTTTGGTTTTATTAAATTTATTTTTTACACTCATCTCTAAAGGCGAAATTGAAACTTGTTTTGCTTTAGATAAATTTCTAATAGTATTTTTTGATGAAAATTTATTCATAAGAAAACCGTAACTCCCAGCATTAATTCCATAAAAAGGTTTTTTATATTTATTATATTTTTTTAATGAAGAAAGCATGAAACCATCTCCTCCAATTACAATTATTAAATTGCATCTACTAAGAGAAGCATTATTGATATTATGATCTAAATAATTTTTAATTTTTTTTGATTGTTTTGTATTATCAAAAAGAATATGTGGGTTGATCATTTAGTGGTGCCCTCGGCCAGACTCGAACTGGCACTCCATAAATGGCAAGGATTTTAAGTCCTTTGTGTCTACCAATTTCACCACGAGGGCATTAATGAATTTCATGAGTATTTATGCTAATATTTATAATTCAACAAGGGTAATAAGTAAAATTTTTTTATTTTATCTCCCTGGCTACTAGTCTGCTACTAGTTATCCTATAAAGTCCCTCAAAGTAAAAACTATTTAAATATTAGTTTTGTACTCTATTAACACTAAGGTTCTCCATCCATTCTTTTCTTTAAGAACTTTTTTATGAACTATTTTATATCCAGCAATACTTACATCCTCTAATTTAGAGTCAGCTGTTAAATCATAAGTCTTAGTTATGCCTTTACTATTTTCCTTATGAGTTATGATCTCATTAGATACAATCGAGTGTTGAGTAATATCTGCAATTTTTATTTTTGCTGATAAAATTGCTTTATTTTCAGAAATATTAAGATCCTTAGACCAGCCATTTCCACAAACCTTAATAACTTTGTTTGTACTTTTGTTTTTATCACAATAAACATTCACAAATTTCTGTAAGTCATCAGGTGATGTAATTGTTTTTTTATTTTTAACATAAGAATTAGAGCAATTAGTTACTAGTAATCCAATAATAATTATTGATAATATTTTCATTTTTTCTCCTATAAGTTTTCAAGTAATGTAAAAAATACCATGGTAAAAGCTCGATGGTATTTTTCATCAGTGATAAATTGAACAAATATGTTGTCTTTTTCCTCACAAGTATATGTTTCTTTTTTATTCACTAGTTTATTATTTTCGACGTCCGCATATGCATAATACTTGCACTTAGCATTTGCAGGACTGATTAACAAAAAAAGAACTAATATGATTCTAATCATAAAGCTCCTTTTCTTTTTGGCTTATTTCAAATCTAACCTGATTTAAAATAGCATCCATTAAAACAAAAAATGCCTTATGCACTTCTTGTTCAAATACTTGTTTTTGGCATGCTGAGTTACACTCCGTCAGAACATGTATTAATGTTTGTTGATAATACTCATTAGATTTTGCAAATGAATGAGTTGTGAAAGTTATCAAAAACAAAAAAAATAGAGTTTTTATAAGCTTCATTTTTCTCCTTTCTTTTTATTAAGACCAACTAAGGTCATTATTTCTTTGTCATTTATTAATTTGCTATCCAAGATTAGATATACGTGAATATTTTTTTTAAGAGCTACTTTTGCTACTTCTTTATTTTTTAAATATTTTTTATCCGCATGTCCTATCGCAAATGGTTCATTTTCAATAGCTGCTAAAACAATTTCTTTATCCTGTTTAAAATTTTTCGATAATGATTTGATCGCCCAACCATTTTTTTTAACTAGTTTTAAAGCTTCTGATTTAGTAATAATCTTTATCCTCCATAAATGACTTCAGCAATTCTTTGATAATTTTAGAATTGTGTTCGTCTAGTTCTTTGTCTGATAGTTTTCTTAACTCATCCTCTGAGAGATATTCTGGAGTTTGTTTCTTATCTTTATCAGTAATAATAGCCTGATATATACATTATTTAACATATATTTTTCAGTGAAATATCATTGATTATTTTTCACTTAATTAATACAATTATTTTATGGATAGAAACGAGTTATTAAAAAATGTCAAAGAAGATCCTTATGCACTTGAAGGTGCAGAAGATAAATTCAAAAAAGATAAAGAAATTGTTTTAGCGGCTGTAAAAGGTAATGGATCAGTCTTAGAATATGCTCATGACTCACTTAAAAAAGATAAAGAAGTTGTTCTTAATGCAGTTAAAAATGGTGGTAATGCTTTGGCTTTTGCTGATCAAACATTAAAAAAAGATAAAGAAATTGTAATGATTGCAATTAACGAAATGGGTTCCTATTTAGAGTATGCAGATAAATCACTTCAAAAAGATAAAAATATTGTTTTGGCAGCAATTAAAACCTCTGGAGATGCATTAGAATTTGCTGACTCGTCTTTTCAGAAAGATGAAAAAATAGTATTAGAGGCTATTAAAAGTAATTCAATGGCTCTTGAGTATGCTGATAAGTCCTTAAAAAAAAATAAAAAAATCGTAATGGAATCAGTTACACAAAACGGTTACGCTCTTACATTCGCTGATGACTCTTTAAAAAAAGATAGAGAAGTTGTAATGGCTTCAGTCAAAACGAACGGTAATGCTCTTAAAGAAGTTGATAAATCACTAAAAAAAGATAGAGAAATTACTTTAACGGCAGTAAAGAAACTTGGTACAGCGCTTGAGTATGCGGATAATTCATTTAAGAAAGATAAAGAGATTGTGATCGCAGCTGTTGAACAAGATGATTATGCCCTAGAGTTTGCTGATAAAACTCTTCAAAAAGATAAAGACGTAATTGAAGCATCGAAAAAAAAAAAATAAACGTGATAGACCCTGAAGAAGATTTAAAATCATTCTTAACCAAACTTATTGAGGAAAATAAAGATAATTTTAAAAAACAAGGGGATTTTGTTGTTCGTCCTGGAATTGCTTATGATAGGTTTGATTTGACAGCTGTTGAAGGATCATATGACATGAGTTTAGCCGGATTAGTCCATCATTTTTTATATGAAAGAGGTCATTATGAAAAATTACTGCCTGATAAAGAATTTGAAGAATGTGAAAATGTTGTCAAAAATTATCCTGAAATGATTTATGGACCAGAAAATAACGAGGATGTTCAATCAACTCTAGATGAATTACATTATGTCGCGATAGAAACTGTAGGAGAAAAACTTAAATCACTAAAATTTGAAATTCCAAATGAATTTAAGGAATTATTAGATGAATAAATGTTCACAATTTTATAAGTAAAATATTCTCTTAAAATTTATAATTTTTTTTACTCCTTGGAAAAATACAATTTAAATATTTTTCCTCAGGGTCTAAATCAAACCATTTATCAAAATCTTTATTATTCTCTGGAATAATTAAATTTTTATTTTCTTCACCCACATCATTTATATATAATTTTAATGAATGTATAATCTGATGTTTAATGCTTGGATAATTTAATGACATTTCTTTCATTTCTTTTAAAAATCTCTGCATTCCTGGCTCATTAAAATTTGCAAAAGTTGCTTTTGATGAATGAAGGCCTGGTGCATAAACTTTGTTTTCATCATCGGTATTATAGATTGCTTTAATTGCTCTAGTAAATTTTTCATCAGTATAATATGACTTTCCTAATTTTTCTTTTGACCAATCTTGAAATAAATATTTAGCATAATCTCTTGTGAGCTGCATATAATATGGCACCTTACAAATTTCAAATTTTCTACCTGGTCCGTTATCTTTATCAGTATTTTTTTTTGCATCTTGTAAGGTCTCGGCTTTTCTTTTATCAGTATGTATTTTGAATGTTGAGTTATAATGATCTGGTCCATTATATTCAAAATCTACATGATGATTATTTATTAATGCATAATTATCACATCTAAAAAAACCAGTTTTTTCTCCATGATTTATTTTGTAAACTGTTAGTTCTTCCTCAAATTTGACTTCAAAAAATATCTCCAAGCAATCCTTTAGTTTTTTTTGGAGAGCCCATTTTTTTTTAAACTCTGTATCACTTTTGATGCCCACTAATTTATGGTATTTATGTTTTGGATCTACAAATCCAGTAATCGAATTTTTTATCATTTTTAAATTTATAGTTATTTTATAGATAATTTAAGTTTTGCTATTTTTTCTTCAACTTCATTTATTGCTTTATAAATTTGATCTTTTTCAGTTTTACTAATTTCTTTTCCCATGGGACTATCAGGGCTCATTGCATCATGAGTTGTATCCATTAGATTGCCTACCCTACCACCTATTTTAATTAATGTGCTTGCAACATTTTCATATACATTAACTTTATTAAATTCATTCTCAAGTGTAAGAGAGAAATTATCAATAAACGGTGTACCTAGGGATTTTCTTTGCATTAAAATATCAAGTTTTATTGCATCAATATAATGTAAATTATGATCTTTATCATCTGGGTCACTACATTTTCTAAAGTGAGAAATTGACTTATTGGTAATATTTTTTACTTCATCTTCTTCAAGTTTACTAATTACTTGCGAAAGAACATGCTCAACAGTTAAAGGTTCACGAAGTTTTGTCATTTTCTATATAAATTCTTTTCCTGCATCTAAGTACATACATTTTTCACAACTCTTATTAATTTCAGGAACATTGTCTAGTTCTAAAGTTTTTTTCATATCATTGATATTATCTTCTACCCAAGATGTATCTGTAACGTACGGAACTAAAGTTATGGTAAAATTTAATTTTCCCTCAAAATTGTTAAAACTTTTTTCACCATTACATACATAAAAATATGAAGTATCTGAAACTTTAAAACCCATTTTTCTAAGAATATGAACGTATATATCCATCTGAATTTTATAACCTTGGTGAAAAATACTTTCTAAATATGCTTTAGTTTCAACTTTCGTATTACTTGATTGAGCCTTATAATCTACCACAACTAATTCCTCTTTATCTAAATCATACCAAATATCATCTACTCCACCATGAATTTCTAAATTGGTATCTTTATCTAAATATGAAATTCCACCAGATAAAGAGTTTCTCCAATTATCTAATTCTTCGTGCTCAAAAGGAATAAAATTAAGATTATGTTTCTTAAATATTGGGTGTGGTTTTTTTTGGCTTCTCAGTAAATCAAATTCTTTTTTAAGTAGCTCATCAACTGCAACATTTAATGACCAGCCAGGCATTCCTGGTTCTTTCAATCCCTTAACCCTATCAAGATAAAAACATCTTTTGCAATCTAAAAAACTACTAAATTTTGATCTGCTAATTTTAAAAGGCTCATTGGTCCCTTTTTTATAAACACTTCCTTTTCGATTTCTTAAAGGATTTACTTCAACTAAATTACCTTTGCTGTCTCTTTTTAAGCCCATAATATTAATCTATATTATTATCTCTCTGGCTACTAGTTTGCTACTAGTTTAGCGAAATTTATTATTCATATTTTCCAATAAAAATAATCCAACAATTTTAAAAGCTATAGGATTATAAGGGATTAAGACTATTAGGGACTATTAGAGACTAATGAAATACTCAACTCAAACTATTTTAAGTCCTTTGTGTCTACCAATTTCACCACGAGGGCATGAGTTATTTTCATGAGTATTTATGCTAATATTTATAATTGAACAAGGTTAATAAGTAAATTTTTTTTATTTTATCTCCCTAACGTCTAGTCTACGTCTAGTTGTCCTATAAAATCCTATTTTAATTTTAGCTAATTATTATTTAACATTGGCTTGTAAATAATTTAAAATGGAATCTGTCCCACCTAAAACGCTCTCAAACAATTCAATAGCCTCAACGTCGTCTGTTTCTTTAAAGTAATCATAGTGACACTGTTGGTTTTTTGCAATTTTCTCATTTTTAGTCATACTTATGAAGCTCATCCAGCCCCATTGATTTAACAATCTAGAACCACATTTACTTTGAATATTTTCGCTGTGTCTAAAGAAAGGTATAATAGCATCTTCTCCTGGTTCTTCTCCAATATTAATCACTAAAATTTGATCATCAGTATCAAGTTTTCTTTTATAAACTAAAGCTTCTTCAAGTTTAACTTTCTTATCAACTTCATTTATTAAATTTCCTTTAATAATTGATTTATATAATTGATCTTCTTTTTGCCTTTTTGGTTTAATTGGATTTGTATTAGATGAGAAGTTTACATTATTTGATTTAAGTTTAAATATTCCATTTTCATAATTAAATATTGTAAAAATTTCTTTCATTGGTTCTGCAATTTCCTCGGTTATTTTCGCTTTAGCTATTTTTTTTGTATCATTTGGTAAAGTTCTTAAATTTTCATTATCTTTTAAATATTTTAATATAGAATTTGTCCCAGCTAAAATAGCTTCAAATAATTCCAAAGACTCAGCATCATTAGACTCAGAAAAATAATTATGAATACATTGTTGGTTTTCTGCAAAATTTACATTATTAGTTTCACTTACAAAATTCATCCAACCGCCCTCAATGAAATTTAACTCCATAAATAACATGCCACATTTATTTATAATATTTTCACGGTGTCTAAACAAAGGCATGATTGTATCTTCATCTGCCTTCCTTCCTATATAAACAGCTAAAATTTGATCCTTCATTTCATCTGTTAATTTATCCTGGTAAACCAATGCTCCATCAAATTTAATATTTTTATCATCTTCAGATATCAAATTTCCTTTGATAAATGCTTTATATAATTCATGATCTTTTTGTTTATTTGGCTTAATAGGATTTGTTTTGGATGCAAATTTTACATTATTTGATTTAAGCTTAAATGTACCACCTAACATATTGTTAAAAATTTTAAATTCAGAATATCTAAATTTTTTTTCATAATCTTTTGGTTTTTCAGATAGTTTTTTTGTCCAAAAATTGTCCCCTTCTGACATTATATTTGCATTAAATATCTCTATTGGTTGAATATGATAATATGCACCATGGAATGGATGAACTTTAACTTCATGAGGTGAAAATTTATCCTCAAGCCACTCAGGATGTTTCTCTGTCACAAATCTTATTGACCAATTGATATAAGATTGTTTGTCCGGGATCCTCCCTATTTTTAAATCATGCTGGTATTTTTCAAGACCACCACGTTCATAAATAACGTGTTCCATATGTGTTTTAAATGGTTTTGTACCACAAGAAAATGCTCCTATTCCTTTTTTAGCTATATGCTTCACTAAAGTGATATCATCATATATTTTAAAAAGTTGCTCGTAAGCTTCTCCTAAAGTTTTTCCATGTCTTGTTTTATAATCAAGAAGATTAAATTTTGCTAAATTCAATAACTCCACATTAGTAGAAAATAATTGGCTTGTAGCGATTGAATATCCAAGTGCTTTACAACCTTTTGCTGCTGTTGGAATAAAATATCCTTCGTCACCAATCATGCTTAAAACATAGTCTAAATCCCACAACCCTTTAGACCAAAGTTCTTTATCTTGCATAACTATAGCCAACGCTAATTCAGCTGAAGCAAATCTCAATCTTACAGTTCCACAATTATTAACTTTATATCTTTTTTTATTCAGCTTCATAGGATTTTTAATTGGACAAAGTTTTGTTCTACTACGATTGCCATCTCTATCAAGTCTTTCAATCATTGCTTTATCTTTAAAATAATTTTGGATAGTTTTATGCTGATCTTCTGTAAAATTAAATTGATCATAATTAACTGCATAAAATGTTACTAGTGGAGAAAGAACACCCCATAGTTGATAATCTCTTGGATTAAATTGATCTTTACCTGAGCTTTCATAAACCCAATTATCTTTTTCCGCGGTTGCAATGTTTAATATTATTTCCCCATGCAAATCTATTCCTCCCTCAAAATCTATTGTGGCATAACTCATTAAAGCTCTTTGACATCTTTTGAAAATTTTTTCTTCAATTGTAGGAGTGTTTGGAACTTTAAATTCACTAATTACTTTTGTGCACAATTCTTTGGTTAAAATTTTTCCACCTATATCTTCTTTCCAAAGATACTTTTGACTATGCCAATTATTGGCCTGTATATTTGTTCTATAAAATTTATATCTTTTATAATCTTTTATAATTCTATCTGTTTTGGGAAGTGGAACCTTTAGAAGCTCGCTTGATTTAACATGATCATCCATCATTTCTTTTGCTTCATCTGAATAAATTTGTTCTGCTAATATTGGATTTGTAAAAGTAAAAATTGAAAATAATAAAAATATTAAAAGTTTTTTCATAGATATATTAATTATAATGTTCTATCTATCTAACGTCTAGTTTACGTCTAGTTTAAGAAAATTTATTATACATATTTTCAAATAATAATAGGTTAAGGTTTTATTAAAATGAAGGATTTGATGGGATTTAAGACTGTATGAGACTGTGTGAGACTATAAAATATCTCAACGCTATGTTTTTTAAGTCCTTTGTGTCTACCAATTTAACCACGAGGGCATTAATGAATTTCATGAGTATTTATGCTAATATTTATAATTGAACAAGAGTTATAAGTAAATTTCTTTTATTTTATGTCTCTGTGTGCAAGTCTGGTGCAAATCAAAAATATTAATAAGGTCTTTTCTTTTTAAATACAAGGTTCTCTGTAAACTGAAAGATCCTCTTTTTTAAATTGCTTATTATCAACATCTCTAATTGTTGCATCATTGATAAGCATACAAAAAGTTTTTATATTTAACTTGAGTAAATTTTCTAAACTATCAGTATTCTTAATTGGAATGAAAGTACCCGCATACCACGCAACATTTGATAATGATGCAATTGAAAAAGATTCATTTCTGGTCATGTAACCAACTATTGTTTGAGTCGCTTCTGGAGAATAAAATGTTAAAAATTGATCTTTGTTATATTCTTCAAATTCGTAAATAAACTCATCAATTTGATATCTTGGTTGCATCCAAGAGTCTTGATCCATAGATTTTCCTAAGTGAGATGGTTGAATAAATGTTGAAGTTTCAGTATCTTTATTTGAATATGTCGCCTTAAACCACTTATAACCACCATAAGAAATCATTTGTCCATAAATATCATCTTTTTGATAGTAAAGAATAAGTGCACCCTCTCCATCTTCTTCATAAAAAAAAGAATATGCATCTATATCATCTGATGCAAAACAATTTAAAAATAAAAAAAATT
>CACBBR010000012.1 GCA_902537555.1 uncultured Pelagibacteraceae bacterium | reverse complement strand
ATAGAGGTTTTGGAATGTCTCCAATGGACCAAGGATTAAGGGTAGTTGGTACAGTTGAGTTTGGTGGTTTAGAAAATGCACTATCAAAAAATAGAATTAAAAATTTAATTTTAAATGCAAAAGAAATGCTTGATGGATTACCAGAACATAAAGATGAGTGGCTTGGTTTTAGGCCGACTTTACCGGACTTTTTGCCAATAATTGGGCCATCTAAAAATTATGCAAACGTATATTATTCATTTGGCCATCACCATTTAGGATGGACTTTAGGTGCAATATCTGGAAAAATAGTTTCAGGGATGATTGCAAATGAAAATACTAATATGGATTTAAAACCCTATAGTTCAGTCAGATTTGCATAGTAAAGTAATATAGTGTGGATATTAAACTTGAGGATAAATATAAATTAAGTAAAGGAACCAGATTTTTAACTGGAGCCCAAGCTTTGGTTAGAGTTCCAATTGTACAATCTAGAAGAGACAAGCAACAAAATCTTAATACTGCATGTTATATATCTGGTTATAGGGGTTCACCTCTTGGCGGCTATGATCAACAAATAATAAAAAATAAAAAATATTTAAATGATAATAATATTTTCTTTCAACCTGGAATTAATGAAGAACTTGCAGCAACTTCTTTATGGGGTACACAACAAGTTAATCTCAGAAAAAAAGATAAATATGATGGTGTATATGGAATTTGGTATGGCAAAGGACCAGGAGTTGATAGAGCGGGAGATGCTTTAAAGCATGTAAACTTAGCAGGAACCTCGAAGTTCGGAGGTGTTATAGCTCTTATGGGAGATGATCACATCTGCGAGTCATCTACAACTTCGCACCAAAGTGAATTTGCAATGATCGATGCAATGATACCTTTTTTAAACCCAAGTGGTGTTCAAGAAATATTAGATTATGGGATCATAGGAATTGAATTATCTAGAAAAAGTGGTTGTTGGGTTGGCATTAAATGCGTTCATGACAATGTAAGTTCAGGCGCAACAGTGGATTTAGATGAAAACAGAGTTGTTCTTAAAGATATTTCTTATGAAAATTATCCATCTGATGGATTAAGTATCAGATTGAAAGATACAGCTCAAGAAAAAGAATATCGTTTACATCACCATAAATTAAAATACGTAAAAGAATATTGTAAATTAAATAATTTAAATAAATTAATTTTTGACTCTGAAAAACCTAGAATTGGAATAATTAGTACAGGAAAATCTTTCTTAGACACCAAGCTAGGACTTGAAAAAATTGGAATAAATAAAGAAGTGGCAAATGATATTGGAATTAAATTTCTTAAAATTGCTATGCCTTGGCCATTAGAGGAAACAGTAATTGAAAAATTTGCAGAAAATTTGGATAAGATCATTGTAGTTGAGGAAAAAAGATCAATTATTGAGACACAAGTAAAAGAAATTTTATTTAATAAAAACCTAAAAGTAAAAGTAATTGGAAAAAAAGATGAAAATGGCAATGATTTATTTCTTTCTTCTGGAGCTTTAGACCCAGGGGAGATTGGCTTAAAAATTTATGAAACAATAAAATATCTAAAGTTACCTAAGGATGTGACTAATTTTTCAATGCAATTGAAATCTTTAACTGAGTCAACTAATTCAAATATTTCCTTAAAAAGAGTCCCACATTTTTGTTCAGGTTGCCCACATAATACCTCTACTAGAATTCCTGAAGGTAGTAGAGCAATAACTGGTATTAGTTGTGCTTATCTTGTCGAACATATGGAAAGAGATAACGAGGGTTTTTCACAAATGGGATCTGAGGGAGCTACTTGGGTAGGAGAGTCAGTTTTTAGTAATACTGACCATGTTTTTCAAAATATGGGAGATGGAACTTATATTCACTCCGGAATTCTCTCAATTAGACACGCAGTTGCAGCAAAAACTAAAATGACATTTAAGATATTATACAATGATGCTGTCGCCTTAACTGGTGGACAAGCATTGGATGGCTTACCAACTGTTGCCCAAATGTCTAAACAGCTTGAAGCTGAAGGAGTTGAAGAGATAGCAATAATTACAGATGAAATTAAAAAGTATGGTGATACAGGAGGTTTTGCCAAAAATTCAAAAGTTTATGACAGAAAGAATATTATAGATGTTCAAATTGAATTAAGCAAAATTAATGGAACGACTGTAATAATATATGATCAGACTTGTGCAGCTGAAAAAAGAAGAAGAAGAAAAAAAGGTATTTTAGAAGAGCCTAAGAAAAAAATATTTATAAATAAGGACTTATGTGAAGGATGTGGAGATTGTGGAATACAATCAAATTGTGTTTCAATTGCTCCTGTAGAAACTGAGTATGGAAGAAAAAGACAAATTGATCAATCATCATGTAACAAAGATTACACATGTGTCGACGGATTTTGTCCAAGCTTTGTAAGTCTTGAGGGAGATATAAGAATTAAAAAAAATTACGATGAAAATCTTATAAATAAAATAAATTCAAAAATCGAAGAGCCAATATTACCCGAAATAAATAAATCTTATGGAATAATGATTGCTGGTATTGGTGGAACTGGTGTTGTTACAATTGGAGCAGTACTTGCAACAGCAGCTCAAATAGATGGTAGAGGATCTGGTGTTCTTGATATGACTGGACTAGCCCAAAAAGGTGGAGCTGTTAAAAGCTTCTTAAGAATTTTTGAAAAACCAGAGGATGTTGGGGCAATCAGATTATCCTACGGGGATACAAACTTACTCTTAGGATTTGATTTACTAGTATCAAATGATTTAGAAATAATAAAAACTTTGGATAAAAAAATTTCAAAACTAATAATTAATACAGATGAGGTAATGCCAGGAGATTTTACGCGGGATAAAGATTTTTATTTACCATTCGATGAAATGCGAAATAATTTAATTAATATAGCAGGATTAGAGAATATAAAATTTATATCATCAAATAAAATTTCATCTAAAATCTTAGGAAATTCAATATTATCGAATATGTTTAATGTTGGGGTTGCATATCAATCAGGACTGATACCAATTTCAGCTTCATCAATTGAAAAAGCAATTGAATTAAACGGCGCTAGTGTGAAAGATAATATTGATGCCTTCCGATTTGGTCGACATTATGAAAATTTAAAAGAAGAGGTAATTAATATAGTTAAAGATGAACCTGAAATATTAGAGGGTTTTGACGCGAAATATCAGAATAGATTTAAATTTTTAGAAGACTATCAAAATAAAAAATATGCTCAAAATTATGAAGATTTGGTGAGTTATGCAAAAAAAGTTGATAAAGAAGTTGGAAATGGAAGTCAATTTTCCACAGCAGTATTAAAAAATTACTTTAAATTAATGGCTTACAAAGATGAGTATGAAGTATCGAGATTAATGACAAATAAAAAATTCTCAGACGATATAAATAAAAACTTTGAAGGTAACTTTAGTTACAACTTTTATTTATCTCCACCAATCTTTAGAAAAAAAAGTAAAGTAGATGGTAAATTACTTAAAATTAAATTTGGTGGATGGTTGTTTAACATATTTAAATTAATCTCAAAATTTAAATTTTTAAGAGGTACAAAATTTGATCCATTTGGTTATTTAGATGAAAGAAAAAAAGAGAGAGAATTAATAAGAGATTACAAACAAACTATCGTTGATATTGGATCAAAAATAAATAAATCAAACTATGAAACAGCTGTCAAAATAGCATCAATACCTGATCAAATAAGAGGATTTGGACACGTCAAAGAAAAGAATATAAAAGAAGCTATTAACTATAGAACAGATTTACTTAATTCTTTTCATGAAAACTCTTAGTCCAATATATCTAGCCTCTCTATACTTAGTGCTAGCTTGTTTATTTTGGGCTGGTAATTTTATAGTCGGTAAAGCAGCAAGTATTATAGATATACCTCCAATATCATTAAATTTTTATAGATGGTTTTTAGCCTGGTTAGTTTTAATCCCATTTACTTACAAGGAATTATTAAGTAAGAAAAAAATTATATTGGACAATATTTTCTTATTTTCAATTTTAGGAATATTGGCTGTGAGTGTATTTAATTCTGCACTTTTTTATTCTTTGAGACATACTCAAGTAATAACTGGAGTGCTAATGATATCTACAGTCCCGGTTATGATAATATTATTTTCATTTTTACTTAAAATTGAGAGAACAAATTTCTTTCAAATAACCGGTGTATTTCTCTCACTTACAGGTGTGTTGTTTATAATAACTAAGGCAAATTTAAATAATCTATTAAATTTATCTTTTAATAAGGGAGATATTTTTGCATTGATTGCCATGTTTGCTTGGTCACTATATTCAACTCTCTTAAAAAAAAAAGAATTTAATTTATCTCCAATTTCCCTACTACAGGTCGTTATAACTTTTGGAGTTATTTTTTTAATTCCTATGTATTTTATTGACTATAGTTTAGGAAGCACAATCAAATTACAATCTTCTTTTTATTTAGTTTTATTTTATGTTGTTTTTTTTCCTGGGTTAATTTCATTTTTATTTTGGATAAAGGGTGTAAAATTAATTGGTGCAAATAGATCAGGAGTTTTTTTACATTTGATGCCCATACTAGGCGCTATAATGGCTATGATAATTTTCAATGAGAAAATATTATTTTATCATTTCTTAGGTGCAATTTTTATTATTGCTGGTATTACAATTTCGAATAAAAAAACTCAAAATGCTTAAAGTTGCTATTTTAGACGATTATCAAAATATTGCTCAAGAATTTATTGATTTGAAAAATCTTTCATCAAAATTTGATATTGAGATTTTTAGTGAACCTTTTGAAAACGAGGACGATGCTATAGAAAAATTAAAAGAATTTGAAGCTCTGCTTATTATGAGAGAAAGAACTTCAATTACCTCAAATATTATTAAAAGTTTAAAAAAACTAAAATACATCTCCACAAGCGGAATGAGAAATAAAGCCATAGATCTTGAAGCAACAAAAAAAGCTAAAATTATTGTTACAGGCACAGAAATCAATTCAAATCCAACATGTGAATTAACATGGGCTTTAATTTTAGGACTGGCAAGAAATATTAAAGTGGAAGTTGATAATATGTACCAAGGCTATTGGCAGACAACAGTGGGAGTTGAATTAAAAGGAAAAATTCTTGGTCTTATTGGTTTAGGAAAAGTTGGATCTCAAGTTGCCAAAATTGGAAAAGCGTTTGGTATGCAAGTAATGGCATGGAGTGAAAATCTTAGTCTAGATAAATGTAAAGAGCTTGATGTCTTACCTTCAAGCAAAGAAGATATAATCCAAAATTCTGATTTCATATCAATTCATGTACAAGGAGGAGAAAGATATAAAGATTGTTTTAAACTTGCTGAGTTTGATAAAATGAAAAAAACAGCTTTTTTGATTAATACCTCAAGAGGTCCGATTGTAAATGAAGATGATTTGATTATAGCACTTTCAACTAATGTAATCGCTGGTGCAGGCATTGATGTTTATGACAAAGAGCCTTTGCCTGCTGGTCACAAACTAAGATTTGTACCTAATGCACTTTTGCTGCCACACTTAGGTTATGTAACGGCAGAAAATTATTCAATTTTTTATACACAAATGATTGAAAATTTAGAAGCTTGTGTTGCCGGTAAGCCTATAAGAGAAATAAAGTAAAGTGGAATTACCAGTTGTAAATCATCCTGATTATGAAGCAAAGATTGGTGATGATAATAAATTTCCAATTAAAAAATTTGGTGAATTAGCAAATTTTCTTAAAAAAGAAAAAATAGTTAAAAAATTTTATAAACCTGAGCCATGTTCATTCGATACACTTAAAGAGGTTCATTCGGAGGAGTATATTTTAAAAATTAAAAATAAAACATTAGAAGAAACACTAGTTAAAAAAATAGGCTTTCCTTTAGTTGATAGTGTCGTGAGAAGATCTTTAGTTGCAACAGGTGGAACTGTGTTAGCTTCTAAATTGGCCATTAACTATGGAATAGCTTGTAATACTGCTGGTGGAAGCCACCATGCAATATATGACGAGGGAGCAGGATTTTGTGTTTTTAATGATGTAGCTGTTGCGGCAAAATATCTTTTAAATAGAGGACTAGCTAATAAAATTCTCATTCTAGATCTTGATGTTCACCAAGGAAATGGAAATGCAGAAATATTTAAAAATGAAAATAATGTTTTTACATTTAGTATGCACTCAAAAGTAAATTACCCTCCTATAAAATCAAAAGGTGATTTAGATGTTGAGCTTGAACAAGACATGGAAGACGAGCAATACTTGGATATTTTAAAAAAGAATTTAATTTTCTTGAACGATTTTAATTTTGATTTTGTATTTTATATTGCAGGTGTTGATATTCATTTAGGCGATAGATTAGGCAAGTTAAAAATCACTGATATTGGTATTAATAGAAGAGATGAAATGGTTATTAGAAACTTTCTTGAAAGAAGAATTCCTATTTGTGGTGTTTTAGGGGGTGGTTATAATAAAGACTTTGAAAAACTTATTGAATTGCACGCAAGTTTACATAAAAATTGTGCAAAATATTTAAATGACAAAAAATAACTCAAATTTATCAGATCAACAAAAAAAAGTTTTGTTTGAAGAAGCAACAGAGGCTCCAGGCTCTAGCGAATTAAATTTTGAAAAGAGAGAGGGTAGTTATTATTGTGCAAATTGCGAGACAAAATTATTTGATTCTAATACTAAGTATGAAAGCGGTTCAGGATGGCCTTCATTTTACGAATCTCTTCCTGATGTATTTGAAACTAAAACTGATCATCATATTGGATATGCTAGGACTGAATATCACTGTAAAAAATGTGGTGGGCACCATGGACATATTTTTGATGATGGGCCACAGCCAACTGGCAAAAGATATTGTAATAACGGGGTGTGCCTAGTTTTCAAACCAAAATAATCGATTTCAAATAATGAATTTAATTGAAATACAAAATAAGATTATCTCTGAAAAAATTAAGCTCAGAAAAAAATCAAAAAACTTTGTTAATAATTTTAAAAAAATTGAAAAATATATTCAAAAAGAAGTCGCGATAATTAAAGAGTCAAAAGACTCAATTATCCCAGAAATAGAATTTGAGGATATTTCTATTAAGGATCAAAAGATAATTAAAGACAAAGTATTTAAACGAGGCTGTGTAATCATTAGAAACGTTTTTGATAAAAAAAAGGTGAGAGAATTAAATGAAGATTTAGACAAATATGTCTTAGAAAATAATTATTTTGAGGACCAAAAAAAAAAGATAGGTATAGACAAATACTTTAGTGATTTAAAATCAGGAAAACCTCAAATTTTTGGATTGTATTGGTCTAAAGCTCAATCAGAAATTAGACATTCTAAAGAAATGGAAACTGTTAAAAAATGGTTAAATAATCTTTGGAACTATAATTATGATGGTAAAAATGTATTTAATCCAAATAGAGAACTTGTTTACGCAGATCGAGTGAGAAGAAGAGAACCAGGAGATGATACGTTAGGTTTATCCCCACATTGTGATGCTGGGTCAATTGAAAGATGGACAGATAAAGCATATCAAAAAATTTACAATGATATTTTTTCGGACAATTTCGAAAATTTTAATCCATATGATGCAAAATTTAGAGATGAAACAATTGAGTTTGAGTCGCCAGCCGTAGCACATGTATTTAGAACATTTCAAGGATGGACTGCCTTAACAGAACAAGGTCCAAATGATGGAACTTTACAATTAATTCCTATTGCAAAAGGAATGTCATACGTATTAACAAGAGCATTACTAGATGATGTACCTGAAAATGAGTTATGTGGATCAAAAGCAGGAAAAGCTTTATCGATAAATGAAAAATATCATAGTTTGTTATTAGAAGGTTTAATCTCAATTCCAATAATGAATCCTGGAGATACTATTTGGTGGCATCCAGATGTTGTACATGCAGTTGAGGAAAAACATCAAGGTAAAAATTACTCAAACGTTATTTATGTTGGAGCAACGCCTTATTGTAAAAAAAATATTGATTATATAAAAAAACAATCAAAAAAATTTATTGAAGGCAAAAGTCCACCTGATTTTGCTCCTGAAGATTATGAAGTACATTATAAAGGTAGAGTCACAGTAAATGACTTAAGTGAACTAGCAAAAAAACAATTAGGATTAGTTGATTGGAATTAATTTATTTTAAAGATGCTTCTAGTTGACCATTTTTTTCAAGATCTCTAAGTTCTTGATAGCCCCCAATATGTTCATCGTTAAAAAAAATTTGGGGAATTGTTCTTCTTCCATTAGCTTTTTGAATCATTTCATCTCTAAGCTCTGGACCTGTAGATACGTCAATAATTTTGTATTCAAGATTGTTTCTTTTTAATAATCTTTTTGCAGCATCACAGAATGCACACATTGGTCCTGAATACATTGTTATATTTTTCATACTTTAGATATAATTATATTTATTGATTTTACTAGTTATGAATTTCATTTTTCTTTATCTTAACTCTTATTTGTTTTCTTGAATATTCAAACTTTTTTCTATGTTTAATGCTTTGTGAATTTACTCTTTTTCTCCATAGCCTAAAAGACGAAGGTTTTAAACTTCTTCTCATAATCTTAATTACGTCAGATTCTGTATTTCCAGTTTTTTTTTCTATATCTTCAAATGTAATTCTATCTGCCCATGCTGCCCAAATAACCCAGTCTGGACTATCAGGTTTTGGCTCAGGATTTTTAACTCTGGTTGTGGGCCTGTGACTTTTTTTCATAAAATTCCAGCAATCTTGAAATAAATAAATAATGCAAATTTTTATGCTTATGATATTATCATTTTTAGATAGTCCTATCTAGCCATCTTTAGCTCCCGGTTTTTTAGGGCTATCCATCATGCTTCCATTAAATTATTTTCTATTTCTTCAAATTATCCTATTCATGTTTATTACTCCTGGAACTCCTAGAATTGTAATCATTTCATATTCTATGAATTATGGTGTTAGAAATTGTGTTTGGACTGCACTAGGAGATGTTGCTGCAAATATTATTCAAGCATGTCTTGTAATTTTTGTAATTGGATCTTTTATCTCAGATAATCCAACTTTATTAAACATTTTTAAATGGTTTGGTGTAATTTATATACTTTACCTAGCATTCGACATTTATAAATCTAAACCTAAAGATATTAACTCAAGTGAAACTTTACAAAAAAGCTCGTTATCTTTTTTTAAAGATGGTTTTTTAGTTGCGGGCACAAGTCCTAAGGCTTGGATGTTTTTCCCTTTTATTTTCCCTCAGTTCATTGATTTTAATTCAAATTACGTTGCACAATTTTTAATTTTAATAACAACTTATGTAATATTAGATTTTTTATCTTTGGTTGGTTATGCAGTCTTAGCAAATAAAATGATTACATGGGTTAAAGCAAAAGCAAAGGTCATAAACACAATTTCTGCGTGCGTCCTAATTGTTATAGCTCTTATAATTGCATTTATGCAACAATATTGACCATTAATGCGATACTACTGTTACTTGAAAAAAAACTAAAATCTTAGTTTAATAAGGTTTAAATTAATTAATTAATAAGAGGAGATAAATGAAAATTAAAAACATTATAATTACATTTGTTTCTGCAATAGCAATTTTATTTTCAACTTCAGTTGTTTCATTTGCAAAAGTTGTTGGTGATAAAATTATCCTAGGTGCCGCAATTTCTTTAACTGGAAAATATTCATCTAACGGAGTTCACACTCAAAACGGTTATAATATGGCCGTTGATAGAATTAACGAGATGGGTGGTGTTAAAGTTGGAGGAAAAACTTACAAGTTTGATATTATCTATTACGATGATGAGTCAAATCCAAAAAGAGCAGCACAACTTGCAGAAAGATTAATTTCACAGGATGGTGTTGAGTTTATGCTTGGGCCATACAGTTCAGGTTTAACAAAAGCAATTGCGCCTGTAACAGAGAAATATGGTGTTCCAATGGTTGAAGCTAATGGTGCATCAAGATCTTTATTTACTAAAGGCTATAAATATCTATTTGCAGTGCTTGCGCCAGCAAACTTATATTTAGATGTTGCAATCAGAACTGCTGTGGAACTTAATGGTGGAAAAGGTGTAAGAATTGCACAAGCTTTTGAGCAAGACGCTTTCTCACAGGACGTTAGATTAGGTATTTTAGATGCAGCAAAAGAAACTGGATCTAAAATCATAATTGACGATAAACTACCTAAAGAGTTAAATGATATGGCAGCAACGTTAGCAAAAGTTAAGGCTACTAAGCCAGATGTTTTGGTTGTGTCCGGTCACACAAAAGGCGCATTAACTGCAATAAGACAAATAGCTGAAATGAAAGTTGATGTTCCAATGTTAGCAATGACACACTGTGATGCTGCAAAATTATCTAAGCAACATGGTAAGAACTCTCAGTACGCTTTGTGTGCATCTCAATGGCATAAAACATTAACTTACAAAGATGATTTCTTCAAAGATGGTATGACATATGCTGCAGACTTTGAGAAATTATTTGGTTATGATCCGCCATATCAATCAGCAGAGTCATCAGCTGCTTTATTAGTATTTAAAGATGCATTTGAAAGAGCAAATACTTTTGATCAAAAGAAAGTAAGAGATGCACTTGCAGCTACTAATATGCAAACATTCTATGGAAACATTAAGTTTGCCGAAGGTGGTCAGAACGTTGACAAACCAATGGTACTTTTCCAAGTAATGTGCGATGACGCAGGAAAATGTGAAAATAAAGTTGTAGCTCCATTAAAATGGGCTTCAGCAGAATTAATTCACCCAATTCCTAAGTGGTCTGAAAGATAATTAAAAATAATAATAGCCCCCTGGCAATAGGGGGCTTTTTTTTATATAGCATTTAGAAAATATGGATTTTTTAATTTTCCAAGTTCCGATGTTAACTTTACAAGCAGTGCTAGATGGTTTGTTGCTTGGAATTTTATTTGCGTTAATCGCTTACGGTATGGCTCTCCAATGGGGAGTAATGAATATAATTAATATTGCTCAAGGTGATTTAGTTATATTAGGAGGATACATAGCATACTTTATGTATCTGTATGGAATTCATCCAGCATGGGGAGTAATAGTTTCACCAATAATAATGTATTTTGTTGGTGTTGTAATTTATAAATTGGTAATAAATAAAGTAGTTGATAGAGATCTATTTATTTCAATTTTAGCAACTTTTGGAATTAGCATCTTATTCATGCAATTAATGAACTTTGCATTTGGTGCTGATGTAGTTCTTGCAAACTCAGGATATGGTACAACGATGTTGTTTGATAACTCTGTTACATTGCCAAATTCAAAGATTTTTTCAGCATTTATAAGCATTGTTTTTGCTATCGGACTTGTAATCTATATGAAAAAATCAAAGCTTGGAAGGGCTATTAGAGCTACAGCCCAAAATGCTAGAGCTGCAAAAATATTAGGCGTAGACACTGAAAAAGTTTATGCGGCAACTTTTGGAATAAATGCTGCTCTTTGTGGAGTAGCTGGAGCACTTATTTCTATTACATTTACTATACACCCTTATATGGGCTTACCTTACACAATTAGATCTTTTATGATTGTAATTGTTGCCGGACTTGGAAATTTACCTGGTGTTGCAATGTCAGGTATGGGTTTAGGTGTATTTGAGGAGTTTGCAGATTACATTTTAGGAACAGAATTTAGAATTGGATCAGTATTTTTACTATTAGTTTTAATACTTGTTTATAGAAGATTTAAACTTTCTAGAAAAAGAGAATATCTAAAATAATGAACAAAAATATTGTTTTATATGGGGCTATTTTAATATTTGGTATTGCCGCACCTTTTATTTTTCCAGCATTTAAAGTTCAATTATCAATCCTTTGTATATTAATAATTCTAGCTATCACATGGAATGTTCAGGGTGGTGAAATGGGTTATAATACCTTTGGAAATATTTTGTTTTATGGACTGGGAATGTATTTATGTGCCTCAGTTCAAGTAGGAATGTTTTTTCCTCTTGGAGAATGGACTGAAGGGGGTGGAGAAAAAACTTTTGTTCATACACCTGCTCAATTTTTTCAAGGTTTTGCAGTTGGCTTGGCAGTTGCGGCAGTAGTTCCAGCAATAGTTGCTGGTTTAATTGGTTATTCGATTTTAGGTTTAAGAGGACATTATTTTGCAATTTGTACATTAGGTTTAGGAGTTGCAGCTGGAGAAATTTCTGGAGGAATAGAAATAATCGGAGCAGGACAAGGTTTTACAACACCTCCGTTTCCTAATGTAGATAGATTAGAAGCAAGAGGTGAGTTTTTCTATTTTTGTAGTTTTATAGTTTTGGTATTCACGTTCCTTGCAGTCAAAGCAATTTACTCAACAAGATTCAAATTAGTTCTTAATGCAATTAGAGATAACGAAGATAAAGCTGAAGCAATGGGTATTCAAACAATGAAATATAAAATTATTGGTTGGATGATCTCTGCATTTTTCTGTGGATTGGCCGGAGGCATCATGGGTGGATTAGTTGGATATATAGACTCAACCGATGTTGCATTTGATGGAAGAGAAATGGGAGTATTCATGGTCTTGATGGCTATACTAGGAGGAAAAGGAACCTTGTGGGGCCCAGTAATTGGTGCAACTTTATTTCATATATTTAAAGAGGGATTTTGGACATTCTTTTTAGGTTGGCAGTATGTCGCTCTTGGAGTTTTGATTGTTGTAATTGTAATTTATTTCCCAGAGGGGATTATGGGATGGTTGAGAGAAAAGTATCCAGAGAGATTTGGTGAAGTTGTAGATGAAGCAGATCGGAAAGCACAGGTTACACTTAAATGAGTATTTTAGAGGTAAGCAATGTCAGTAAGTCATTTGGTGGGGTTAAAGCGAATGTTGATATATCCATGTCAGTTGAAAAAGGAAAAATCGTAGGTTTAATTGGACCAAATGGATCTGGAAAAACTACATTATTTAATTCTATAGTTGGAACATACCCTATAGATCAAGGGTCAATTAAATTTAATGGTAAAGAAGTATCTGAATTGCCAGTTCCAGTAATAGCCAAACTTGGTTTGCTCAGAACTTTTCAGCAAACAAGAATTTATGGAAAATTGAATTGTGTAGATAATATGCTTATAAGCCACAAAGCGAGCGATGAAAGTCTAGTCTCTATATTTTCCCAGATACCACAAAATCTTACTGAAAAAGCTGAAAATTTATTAAATTTTGTTGGATTATATCAAAAAAGAAAACTACGAGCGGGAGATTTATCATTTGGTCAGCAGAAGTTATTAGAATTAGCAATGGCATTAATGAATGAGCCTGAAATGTTATTACTGGACGAACCGACTGCAGGCATCAACCCTACATTAATAAATGGAATTATTGATAGATTGATAAAAGTAAATCAAGATTTTGGAATTACTCTGCTTGTTATTGAACATAATATGAGAGTAATAATGCAATTAGCTGAAAGCATCTTTTGTCTTGCACATGGAAAAATGCTTGCAAATGGCACACCTAACGAAATTAAAAATGACAAGCGTGTGATTGATGCTTATTTAGGAGCTCAATAATGGCAAATCAATACGAAGTTCTTGGTAAAGCTCCTGGAGCAGAGGATTTAAAAAAACTTTCATCTGAAAATATTCATTTAACTATCAAGGGTTTATCAGCTGGTTATGGTAAGATGGAAATACTACACAATTTTGATTTATTTGTAAGTAAAGCACAATCTCTTTGTTTGATTGGACCAAATGGTGCAGGAAAATCAACTATACTACATTCAATATATGGTTTTACAAATATCTTTTCAGGAAAAATAGAAATTGATGGAAAAGAAATAACTAACCTCAGTCCTGCAGAAAAACTTAAATCTGAGGGTATAGCATATATTCTACAAGATAATTCAGTTTTTCCAGATATGACTGTAGAGGAAAATCTTTTAATGGGTGGATACATTAAAGATAAAACAGAAGAATCTTTTGAAGAAGCCGAAAGAGTTCTTCAAAAATATGAAAGATTAAGAAACAGAAGAAATCAACCTGCAAAAGTATTATCAGGTGGAGAAAGACGACTTTTAGAGATTTCTCGAGCTCTAGTGATGAAACCTTCTATTTTGCTTGTTGATGAACCATCAATTGGGCTTGAGCCTAGGTATATTCAAATGGTTTTTGAGATTTTAGATGATCTTCAAAAAAATGAAAAAAAAACAATTATATTGGTTGAGCAGAATGCCAAAAAAGGTTTAGAGTTTGCTGATATTGGCTATGTTTTAGTTTCAGGACAAACAGCTATTGCAGGTAAAGGAGATGATCTTTTAAATAATCCAGATGTCGGCCGTCTATTCCTAGGCGGATAATGATAAACCTAAAATATTTTATCAAAGGGGTAGTCTGCTCAAAAAAATTTGATAGTCCAGCAATCGCATTAGGAGCTAGCTTCATTGCTATAGGTGCCTTATTAAAAAATTTAGGGTTTAATATACAAGAAAGTATTTTCTCAACATTTTTAACTTATGCTCTTCCAGGATCATTAGTAATGGCGGAGTCAATGCTTATTGGCGCGTCTCTTGTAAATATTTTTTTAGCAGTATGGTTGGTCAATTCTAGACTATTTCCGATGACAGTCTCAATTATGCCATTACTTAAACATGATAGCCAACCTAGTTGGAAATATTATATATCTTGTCACTTTGTAGCTGTTTCGTCGTGGTTGATTTTAAAAAGTAATTATGAAGAAATTGAAAGGAAACATAGAATAGATTTTTGGATTGGTATAGGGACAGCCACTTGGTTAATTGCCATTTTTTCAACAGTATTAGGATTTTATGCTGCCGACTTTCTAAGCAAAGATATGATAATCGGACTTGCTATAGTAAATCCAATTTATTTTATGTGTGCAATGATAGGAGTTATGAAAACTATACAACTTTCTTCTGCAATTATACTGGGGGCATTTTTGGGTCCAATTTTTTATTTTTTTTCACCAGAGTGGAGTGTTTTACTTGGTGGATTGGTGGCTGGCTCAATTGCTTACTTTATAGGAGAAGTTTATGACAGCTAATATTGTTTTAGCAATTTTAGTAACTTCTCTTGCAACTTATATCTCAAGATTTCTAGGCGCCTTAACATCAGAAAAGATAGGAGAGACATCTAAAATTTATAAATGGTTTAATTGTGTAGCATATTCAACTCTTGCAGCCTTAATCTCAAGAATGTTAATTTTCCCATCTGGAGATCTTTCAGATGTGCATTATATTTTAAGGATAATTGTCATTTTATTATCAATATTAATTTTTTATGTCACTAAAAGAAATTTAGTTTATCCGACCATATTATCTGCTATAATTTTGGCTACATTAAATAGTTTTGCTATATGAAAAAACTTTTTTTTATTATATTTTTTCTAATACTTTCTAGTAATGCAAATGCTGGATGTGATGATCCAATAGCAGATGGAGTAGACTATTCTAAATGTAAATTTTCAGATGGTCAGGATTTACAAGGAACCTTTCTTCCAAACTCTAATCTCTCATTTGCTAGTTTTATTCAAGTAAATTTTGATAAAAGTATAATGATGAATTCAGATTTAACATTTGGAACTTTTTCAGAGTCATCTTTCATAAGAGCTAATTTATATGAATCAAATTTAGGTGGTGGAAATTTTGAGCAATCAAATTTTACAAGTGCTAACTTAACTAGAGTAGATTTTACAGGTTCTACTCTAATAGATGCAAATTTTCAAAATTCCAATTTAATGGAGGCAAACTTCACGTCATCTAATATTTTAAATGCAAATTTCGACGGTGCTAATTTAATTGGTGCTACTTGGACAATGGGAGAAATTTGTGGACCAGAGTCTATAGGTATTTGTAATAAATAAATTCGTGAAGAATCTTCTTAAATTAGATGGATTTGAAATTTCCTATCATGAAAAATCTAATAGGATAATAAATATAAAAATTGAGGATCAAATTATTGATCGATTAGTGTTTCCATTTAAAAAATTTAATATTACAGCATTAGAGTATAAACCATTTACAAGGTTCACTATTGCAAAAAGTTTAGATGAAACTGCATCTAATAAATTAAGTAATTTTTTAAACGAAATTATTAAAGATAGAGATACTGGTTGTTTTATAATTGGTCCCAAAAACAAGTCTTCTAAAATAGATCAAGCATTTTTAGTTAAACTATCAACTGCAATAACTCACTTAATTGGAAATCCAAATCACGACTCAATGGCTGGAAAATACTATGCAAGGTTTCACGTTAAACATGAGGATAATAGCGACTCATATCTTCGTAAGGCATATATAAATATGGATTTACATACTGATGGAACGTATGTACGAGAAATAACTGATTGGATATTAATGTCAAAGCTTGAGGAGGAGAATGTGATTGGTGGAGAGACCGCTTTACTTCATCTCGATGATTGGGAACATTTGTCTGATCTCTCAAATGATAAAATTGGACAACAAAATTTTATTTGGGGATCTCCAAAAAGTAAAAATATTGATTATAAAGTTGAACATCCTGTGTTTTCTAAAGATAGTAATGGAAAACCTATTATTTCTTACATCGATCAATTTCCTGAACCAAGAAATATGGATCAAGGATTATTTTTACAAAGATTATCTGATGCTCTTGAGGGTAGTAAAAATAAGATAATCACATCTTTACCAGTTGGTAGTGCTGTTGTGGCGAATAATTATTTTTGGCTTCATGGTCGAAAACCTTTTAAAGAAAATAAAAATTTATCAAGAGAATTACTAAGAATAAGAGGTTCCTTTTTTAACAATTAAGTGTAGAAAATACACTTATGAAACTTGGATTTATAGGAACAGGTAAAATTACTTCGTCAGTAGTGACGGGTATTTGTAAGTCGAAAATTAAATATACCAAAATTATATTATCTGAAAGAAATAAAAAAATTTCAAAACAACTTAAAAAAAGTTTTAAAAAAATTTATATTGCTAAAAATAATCAAGATATTGTTAATGATTGTAACTGGATTTTTCTAGCTGTAACACCTGATGTGGCTAATCAAATTATACATAAGCTTAAATTTAAAAAAAATCAGGTAATTGTAAGTTTCATCTCAACAATGAGTCTTCAAAACATTAAGAAGGCAGTAAAAGTAAAAGCTAATATTTCGAGAGTGATTCCTTTACCACCTATTTCTCTTAAAAAAGGTCCAATTCCTATTTTTCCACCGAACAGTAAAGTTAAAAACTTTTTTAAACATCTTGGAACAGTTGTTGAGATTAAAAATGAAAAATTATCTAAAAATTTTTGGTCAACATCTGGAATGATGGCACCTTTTTATGAATTATTAAGAACAATGTCTGAGTGGTTAAATGCAAAGGGAATTCAAAAAGATCAAGCTCGGAGATATATAACATCTCTTTTTTTAGCACTTTCTGAAGATGCTGTAGTTAATTCTAACAGAGATTTAAAAATACTTGTCAAAGATTCTCAAACACCAAAAGGATTAAATGAGCAAGGTGTAAATGAATTAAAAAAAGCCGGTTTCTATAAAGCTACTAATAAAACCTTAAATAGTATTCTTAAAAGATTAAATAAAGTATAATTTTACATGCAGCAAGCCTCAAACATTCTGCAAATTGATAACTTATCAAAATATTTTGGTGGTTTGGCAGCTGTATCAAATTGCTCATTAAAAATAAAAGAAGGTTCAATTACAGGAATAATTGGTCCCAATGGATCAGGCAAAACTACTCTATTTAACCTTATAGCAGGCAATCTCAAATCATCAGATGGAAAAGTATTATTTAATAAAGAAGACATAACAAACGTCCCATCTCATGAACTTTTCTCAAAAGGTTTACTTAGAACTTTTCAAATAGCTCATGAATTTTCAAATATGACTGTCCTTGAAAATTTAATGATGGTACCAGGCAATCAAACTGGGGAAATTTTAATAAATGCTCTTTTAAAACCAAATTTAATTAAAAAAGAGGAAGATATAATCAGAGCAAAAGCATATGAAGTAACTGAGTTTTTAAATCTTAAACATCTTGCCAATGAACGTGCTGGTAATTTATCTGGAGGCCAAAAAAAGTTGCTAGAACTTGGAAGAACAATGATGGTGGATGCAAAGCTTGTTTTATTGGATGAAGTTGGAGCAGGGGTAAATAGAACATTATTAAAAGACTTAGGGACAGCAATTTTAAGACTTAACAAAGAAAAAAACTATACTTTTTGTATGATTGAGCATGATATGGATTTTATAAGCAGAATGTGTGATCCGGTCATTGTAATGTCTGAAGGTTCTGTTCTTTTTGAGGGAACTTCAGATGAAGTTAAAAAAAACGAAAAAGTTATAGATAGTTATTTAGGTAGAAAGAAGTAAATGGCATTTTTTGAAGGAAATAAAATGACAGGAGGATACGGCGATGGTCCTGATATTATTAGCTCATGTACTATTAATGTTAATAGGGGTGAGATAGTTGCAATCCTTGGACCAAATGGAGCTGGTAAATCTACAGCAATGAAGGCAATGCTTGGATTATTAAACCTTAAATCAGGTAATATTTTAATTGATGGAGAAGATATTTCTAAACTAACTCCTCAAGAAAGAGTTAAAAAGGGAATATCATTTGTACCACAAACTAGAAATGTTTTTGCAGAACTTACTGTAAAAGAAAATTTAGAGGTTGGTGCTTTTTTAAGAACAGATAATATAAATAATGTTATCGAAGAAATATATGATCTATTTCCAATTTTAAGAGAAAAAAAAGATCAAGTAGTTGGACAATTATCAGGAGGACAAAGACAACAAGTAGCTTTGGGACGGGCTCTAATGATTAAACCATCAGTTCTTATGTTAGATGAGCCTACAGCAGGAGTTTCACCAATAGTTATGGATGAATTATTCGAACATATTATTAGAGTTAAAAATACAAAAGTAGCAATCATTATGGTTGAACAAAATGCAAAACAGGCTTTAAGCATTTCTGATCGAGGATATGTGCTTGTAACTGGTGAAAATAAATTCGAGGGGTCTGGCAAGGAATTATTAAATGATCCAGAAGTTAGGAGATCTTTCTTAGGAGCTTAGTATGGATTTAATTAATGCAGTAATAGTTTTATTGAATTATACAATTATTCCAGCCTTAACTTATGGCTCTCAATTAGCTCTTGGAGCAATTTTTGTAACATTAATATATGGTATTTTAAGATTTGCTAACTTTGCAACTGGAGACATGATGTCATTTGGTACGATGTTTGCTGTGCTTTTGACTTATTACTTCCAATCTATTGGAATTAATTTTGGTTTTCTGCCTACAGCTTTGCTCACTATTCCTTTTGCAATTTTTATGATGATTTTATACATGCTGTTAATAGATCAAACAGTATTTAAATATTACAGAATAAAAAAAAGTCCGCCAGTTATGCTTGCAATGGTCAGTGTTGGTGTAATGTTTGTAACACAAGCAATCATAAGAATTATAATTGGACCTACTGATCGCAGATTCTTAGATGGTGAAAAATTTATTTTAAAAGCAACTGAGTTTAAAGAAATGACAGGTCTTGCCGAAGGTTTAACTATTAAATCTACACAAATGATTACAATTGTAGTTACTATAATTGTTGTTGCTATTATGTTTTGGTTTTTAAATAAAACTAAAACTGGAACTAGCATGAGAGCTTACTCAGATAATGAAGATTTAGCACTTCTTTCAGGAATAGATCCCAAAAAAGTAGTTCTAATTACTTGGATTATTGCTGGAATATTAGCAACAATTGGTGGGATTCTTTACGGTTTAGATAAAAGTTATAGACCATTCGTATATTTTAATAACATGTTACCTATCTTTGCTGCTGCTATAGTAGGCGGTATAGGAAATCCGTATGGAGCATTCTTTGGTGGTTATGTTATAGCATTTGCTGAGATATTTTTGACTTATGCATATAAAAGATTTTTAGTCTATTTATTGCCAGAGTCTCTAGAACCAAATTCATTGATGCAATTATTATCAACCGATTACAAATTTGCGATTTCTTTTTCGATACTAGTTATTGTTTTAATATTTAGACCGTCAGGCATATTTGAAGGCAAACGCATATGAGAAATTATTTAAATATAATTGTAGCATATTCGATAATGATGCTTTTAATTATTTTAGTTGGTATCTTCCAGTCATGGTCCATTGCACTAACAATTTTTAATTATTGTATGATTTCTGCAGTAATGACCTTGGGAGCAAATATTCAATGGGGTTATGCTGGCTTAATAAACTTTGGAATCATGGGGTATACTGCATTGGGTGGTTTGGCAGTTGTCTTAGTATCTGTAGCACCTGTACCTGAAGCTTGGAGTGCAGGTGGAGTAAATATGATGACTTGCCTAGGAATAATTATATTAATGATTTTTTCTACAAGGTATATTTTAAAAAATATTCAAAAATCTAACAAAAGAAATTATTTAATAGCTGGAATAATTATAGTTGGATTAATCCTGATAAAATTTATTGCTGGACCTGCAATTGAACAAATAGAAGCTGTTGATCCCGCAAAGACAGGGTTTTTAGGAGGACTTGGGTTACCAGTTTTATTCTCATGGATAGTAGGAGGACTTTTTGCTGCTGGGTTAGCATTTGTTGTAGGAAAAGTTGCATTAGGATTAAGAGCAGATTATTTAGCTATTGCTACATTATTAATAGCTGAAATTGTTGTTTCTATTATTAAACACGAAGATTGGTTAGCAAGAGGTGTAAAAAACGTTATTGGATTAAAAAGACCAGCACCTTATGAAATTGACCTACAAACTTCTCCTTGGTTTATAAATTTAGTAGAAAAATTTCACTCTGCAAAATTAGATCTAGCAAATTCATTGTCGGAAAGACAAGATATTTTAAATCAGTTAGTGATTGATGCATCATCTGTTTATGTAAAACTTTGTTTTGCTGGCTTGTTTTTAGTTGTAGTTATAATTTTGTTAATAATTACACAAAAAGCTCTTTACTCCCCTTGGGGTAGAATGATGAGAGCAATAAGAGATAATGAAGAAGCCGCAAGTGCAATGGGTAAGAATGTTGTTAAACAACATTTGTTTATATTTATTCTGGGATCTGCAATAGTCGGAATTGCCGGAGCTATGATGGTAACAAATGATGGGCTATTTACCCCAGGTAGCTATAGACCTATGAGATATACATTTGTAATTTGGGTTATGGTAATTGTCGGCGGTACCGGAAATAATTTTGGAGCAATTCTAGGAGGATTTGTTGTATGGTTTTTGTGGGTAGAAGCAGCACCTATTGCTTTATTCTTCATAAATTTATTTACAGCTCATTTACCTGAAACGAATGAGATTAAAATTCATTTAATAAATAGTGCACCATATTTTAGATTTTTACTTGTTGGTATTGGACTTCTTTTGATAATGAGATTTAGACCTCAAGGAATAATTCCAGAAAAAATTATTAAACAGTAATTCATAATGAGTTTTTTTATTTTAGGGTTCTTTACAGGACTGAGTTTAATATTAGCTATTGGCGCTCAAAATATATTTGTAATTGAGCAAGGTTTAAAAAAACAATTTATTTTTATTGTATGTTTAATTTGTGCATTGTCAGATTTTCTTCTTATTTTTTTAGGAATATTCATATTTCATTATTTTGAAAGTTTTTTTTCACCTTTGGCTGAGCTAATTCTAAATATTCTTCTATTTTTATTTTTAATTCATTTTATTTGGAAAAAAATGAAAAATATAAGTATCAATTTTGAAATAAATCAAAAAAACGAAACAGCAAGTCTAAGTTCTGTAATAATTAAAACTATAGGTTTTACTTATTTAAATCCACATGTCTATTCTGATACTGTATTTTTTTTAGGAAACTTTTCGAAAAGTTTTTTAACTTATCAGAAATTATTATTTGGATTTGGTGCAACTCTTTCTTCAATAATATTTTTTTTCATATTGGGGTATTTATCTAAGTTCTTATCTATTTACCTAAATAGCAATAAAGTTTGGAAAATTATAAATATATCGATAATTTTATTTATGTCGGCGCTTAGTATTTATGTATTAATTAATATTTTAGGATAAAAAAAACTCCAGCGATTTTCATCGCTGGAGTTCAATAATCAAGTATTATCTTTGTTTTTTATCTTTAAATTTACCGTCTTTGATTTCTTTTTCAATAAAGGCACCAGATGCTTCTCCAACATCTGTAAGTTCTACACTAGAAGCTCCTTCATAATTTACAGCTTTACCACTAGCTAATAAATCTAAAGCTTTTTTCAACTCACCAGGATAAATTTTTTCTCCTGGAGCATTCGCAACTGACATAACGTTTGCTTGTACAGTTGCTCTATCAGCTTTACCACCAGCCTGCATAGCCAATACTATCAATGCTGCAGCATCATAAGACTCTGAAGTGTAAGGACCAGAAGAATCAATTCCTGCAGCACCAGCAACATCTTTAAATATTGTAGCACCTTTACCCATTGATCCTGGAAGTGATCCAAAAGATTTGTTTAAATCATTACCAAATCTGTCTGTTAAAGAGTCACCGATCATACCATCAGACAATACAAACACATCAAATGCACCTGAATCTAATGAACCATCTATGATACTTCCACCAGCTTGGTCTAAGTAACCTAATACAGCTAAAGCATCTCCACCAGCAGCTGCTAATGTAGCAACCTCGGCACCGTAGTCACCTTTACCTTCTTCGTGAGCTGTTACAACAGTTACGTTTATTCCGTGAGCTTTAACAGCTGCAACATATACATCTGCTAAACCTTTTCCATAGTCATTATTAGTATGTGTAACTGCAATACTTTTAACTTTATTGTCTTTTGTAATATCTGCTAATACTTGACCACCTCTTGCGTCAGATGGAGCAGTTCTAAAGAAAAATCCATTATCTTTAAGATCAGTTAATCCTGGAGAAGTCGCAGATGGTGAAATCATAACAACACCATTTGGAACAGCAACATTGGTTGCAATAGCTCCAGTTACACCAGAACAGTCAGCACCCATAATTGCTACTACACCGCCAGATATTAAACCTTCAGCAGCAGCTGTTGCAGCAGCTGAGTCAACGCAAGTTGAGTCTGCTCTTTCAACTGAAATTTTCTTTCCACCAAGTAGCGAACCTGAGTCAGAAGCTTCTTTAAAAGCAAGCTCAGCCGAAGCAGCCATTGCTGGAGTTAAGGACTCAATAGGACCAGTAAATCCTAAGATAATTCCCATTTTAATGCCATGTCCATCTGAATATGCTTTTGAAGTAAAACAAGAAACAAATACAAACATCGCTAATACTAGTTTTTTCATATATTCCCTCTAATTGTTAACAATTTATAAAAACAAAATTAAATCCTATTAGTTTTAATTTTCAATGAGAAAATTATCTCATTTTTTGTGCAAAAAACACAGAAGTTATAACAATTATTCCACCTAATATCGTGATGAATGATGGAATCTCACCAAAAATAAAAAAAGTAAGTATTAAACCAAAGACTGGGAATAATGCATAGAAAGGTAAAACCATATCAAGAGGATAAAATTTATACAAATAAAACATCATTAAATGTCCAAGTAAGGAAATAATTCCTCCAGCATACAAAACAGTAAACCAACTCTCTAAACTAATATTTTTTATAGTTTGAATAATGTTACCCTCAAATACAGATGATAATATAATTAAAATTACAGATCCTGTGAAACTCATTATAGTATTTGTATATTTAACATCTAAATCTTTTAGATATCTTGAAAAAACTTGTGACAGTCCATAAAAAAAGGCCATTCCACAAATTAGTAGTGATCCTATTATTTCATCGACAACTTTTGGATCAAAAGCAAGAACAACAATTCCAAAAATTGATGTAATAATAAGTAGCCATTTTTTGTAACTTATTTTTTCATTTAAAAATACAGAACTTAATATAATTCCAAACGGAATTGAAAGCTGAGCACCTATTGTTATTGGTGCTAGTATACTTGAGGTATTAATAGATAAATATAAAAACATATTCACCGCAACACCAAAACAGATCGAAAATCCTATTAAAGGAACAATAAATTTTTTTTCAGGAATATAAAATCTAAAGAAAGGAACTAAACAAATAAATACAACAGCCATTCTTAAAGCGCCAAAAAGAATTGGAGGAATTGAATCATTTAATCCAAGTTTTCCCGTTGGATAAGCACTTCCCAATAAAAAAACTACAAACAAAATAAGCAATGTATGTTTTGTCGACAAATATTATCTTATAGAGAAAGGATCTAAAGTTGGTTCATCAGAAGTGTAATACCATGTAGTTTTTACTCTAGTATAGTCTTTAATTGAGTCCATTCCCGCTTCCTTTCCATATCCACTATCTTTAATTCCGCCAAAAGGTGCTGAAGGTGAAATTAATCTATAAGTGTTAACAAATGTTATTCCAGCTCTAATTGCATTAGATACTCTTAAGCCTCTAGCAAAGTCGCTAGTATAAACTCCTGAGGATAATCCATATTTGTTATCATTCATTTTTTCTATGACTTCTTTTTCATTATCAAATTTCATGACAGACAAAACTGGCCCAAATAATTCATTTTCAGCAGTTGGAAGGTTATGATCATCACATTCAATTATAGTTGGAGGAAAATAATATCCGTCATTAGAAAAAGGATGTCTTTTACCTCCACATTTTATTTTTCCACCTTGTTCAACTGTTTTTTTTATATTTTTTTCAATAATTTCTAGTTGCTTAAAATTACTCAAAGGACCCATTTCAGTGTCTGGATCCATGGGAGCACCTATTTTTATTTTTTCAGCTCTTTTTATGAGTTTATCAAGAAACTCATCATAGACTCCTTTTTGCAAATAAAGCCTTGAACCTGCAATACAACTTTGTCCACTAGCACCAAATATACCTGCAGTAATACCGTTTATTGCATTTTCTTGATGAGCATCATCAAATACTGCAACAGGACTTTTTCCACCTAATTCTAAACTTACCTCAGATAAGTTTTCTGCAGAGTTTCTAATAATATGCCTTGCAGTTTCAGGCCCTCCTGTAAAGGCAACTTTTTCAACTAAATCATGTGTCGTTAAAGCTTTACCGCATGGATCTCCAAATCCTGTAATCACATTTACTACTCCTTTTGGAATACCAGTTTCTTCTATAAGTTTTGCAAATTCAAACATCACCGCAGGGGCAAGCTCAGAGGATTTAATTACAACTGTATTTCCCATAGCTAGAGCAGGAGCAAGTTTTGTTGCTGTTAAAAACATTTGGGAGTTCCATGGTACAATTGCTGCAATAACACCTATTGGTATCCTTGAAGTTATGGCTTGAATGTTTGGTTTGTCTATTGGAAGAACAGAACCTTCAACTTTATCAGCCATGCCAGCGTAATAGTCATAATACTCTGCGATATAGTTTGCTTGTTTGTTCGTTTCTCTAAATAGTTTTCCAGTATCAATTGTTTCAATCTTACCAAGTAATTCTGCATTGTCTCTAAGTTTGTTTCCAATAGATCTTAAAAATTTAGCTCTTTCTCTTGGCAATATTTTTGGCCAATCCCCTTCAAAAGCTTTTTGAGCAGCTTTAACTGCTTTATCGACATCATTGGCGCTTGCCTCTGGAACAACAGCCCATGGTTTGTTATCCTCTGGGTTTAATGTTTCAAAAGTTTTTTTAGTATCAGATTCAACCCATTCACCTCCAATAAACATTTTATATTTTTTTAATTCAGTCATTTTGTATATGGTCTTTTATTGTATTATTTACATCATCTGAGCATTCAATACTACAGAGATGTTTTCCTTTAGGAATAATTTTTACAACAGAATTTTTAATTTTTTTACCTAAATTAATTGACATTTCTGGAGTTGATCCCACATCACCTTCACCAGTTATCACTAAAGTTTTAGTCTTGATGTTTTCAAATTTTTCATTGTCTTGATGTTTCACGAATAAGGAATAGATCTTAATAAAGTTATTCATATTATTGTTTTGAAGAATATTGAAAATTTTATTTGAGATGCCCGGATTTTTATTTAAAAAATCTCCTGTGAACCACCTTTTAAGTGCATCTTTAGTAAGCTTCTGATCTTTTTTGGTCTGTTCAAATCTATCATTTACGATTTTTTGCTCTTTGTCAGATCGATTAAATATAGAGCACAAAAGTGTAAGAGAGGCCAATCTATCGTTAAATCTTGTAGCAAAATTTCTTGCAATTAATGAACCTATAGAAAAACCAACTAAGTGAACTTTATTAAATTTTAATTCATCCATTAAGTTTAATATTTGATCGGAAAAATCATCAAAACCTAAATCATTTTTGTTTAAAGGTGTTTTACCATGACCTAGTATATCATAAATTAAAACAGTATTATCAAATTCATTTATCTGTGGATCCCATATAGAGTGATCAAGTCCCACACCGTGGATAAATATGATTGGAGTTCTATCTTTTTTATTTAATATATAGAATGTACCTTTAGAGTCTGTTGCATGAATCATTATTACTTTGGTTCAATGCCCATTTCCTTCATGTCTTGGTACCTATCACCTGTTCTAGCATGTGCTCTTCCAGTTGAAGCACCTCCAATTGCGATTACAATTTCGTCATCAAATGGAGCATCATGTATTGTAAACTCATGTGTTAAATAATAAGGCCTTAAACCCGAGTCAGTTTTATGCATCATTGGAATTGATATTTTTGATCCAGCAGGACCCCTCGTGTTTGTAAAACTTAGGTAAGAAGTACCGCCGACTGCATCTCTAAATTTATTACCAAATCTCAATGTATGGATAAAAGCAGATGCATGCTCAATTTCTCCATTTAATCCAACTACGCCAGCCTTTCCATAAGCTAATATTTTATCAGGAGAACCTATTTCTTTGATTAATTCTGGGACAAGTAAATCTCCAAGTTTTGGAGCTAGATCTAAAATTATAGGTTTTAAATCTTCTACAAAACCTTTCCCGTCCCAAGGATTTTTAAAAACTGCTGCCACAGAAACCATTAAAACTGGATCTTTAGCCTCTTTTCCTCCCTCAATAAAAGTTTTATCTACAAATTTATTAAATTTTCTTAATTCTAATTTCATTTTTTAATTCGATGTGTAAAGCTATCTCTTCTAAAACTGTATAATGCTTTTGGATCTACATCAACATCTATAACAACTGGTTTGTTTGCTTTAAGTGCACTTTTAACAGCTTGATTTACCTGTGATAATTTTTTCACTTTAATTCCTTTTGCACCGTAAAGTTTAGCAACCTCATCAAAAGGAGGACTTTGAATATCTGCGCCCAAATACCTTTCACCATAAAAATCTTTTTGGTAAGCCTTTTCAGCACCCCAACTTTTATTATTCATAACTATTGTAATTGTATTTATTCCATGCTCTACAGCAGTGCTTAATTCTGAAATAGTCATGCCAAATCCACCATCGCCCATTAAACTAACTACAGTTTTATTAGGTTTCGCAACCTTAATGCCTAAACCACAAGCAAATGAAAAACCTACTAATCCAAAATCTAAAGGAGTAAAAAGAGAAGGAGGATTGTAATACTCTAAAGCATCAGTAGCTTGAAGGCAAAGTGTACCAGCATCAAGTGTGATAGCTGAATTTTTAGGAAGAACTTTTCTTAACTCTTTAAATAGTCCATTTGGTTGTATTGGATAATTTTTAGATTTCATATTATCCCTATTTATTAAAAACTTTGATCTTTCTAATAAAAAATTATTTGTCCATTCTTTATAACTTAAAATTTTCTTTTGTTTTTTTAAATCATTCAACATTTGATTTGCCACATTTGCAGCATCGCCATGAATACCAACACTAATAGGAAAATATCTTCCTAACATTTTTTTTTCTAGTTCGACTTGAATAATTTTAGCTTTCTTGTTTATATTATCGTAAGAATAGAAAGTAGAATTAAAACCAAGTCTTGTTCCTAATGCAATAATAAGTTCTGCTTCTTTAACCAGTCTTGAAGCAACTAAATTGCCTCTTGGCCCCATTTGTCCAGCATTTAGTTTGTGACTAAATGGTATCGCATCTCCGTGTCCAGCAGCTGTTACTATTGGAACGTTTAAAAATTCAGCAAGATCAGTTACAGATTTAAATTTTGAATTATATTTTATACCTCCACCAGCAACAATTACAGTTTTCTTAGAATTAAGAATAAGTTTTGTTGTTTTCTGAATTAAATCTTTTTTGCTTTTTAAATTACTCTCACTTTTAAAAGACTTTTTGTTTACATTGATTTTAAATTTTGAAGTATCTGAAAGTACATTTCTTGGTAGATTAATACAAACTGGACCTCTCCGTGGTGACATTGCAAGATTGAAGGCATCGCTAAAAGCTTTTGGAATATGACTTGCCTTTTTTACAGTCCAAGTCTTTTTGGTTATTGGATTAAATAGTGACTGTTGATCAAGTCCTTGAAATGCATCTTCCATTTTATCCTTGGTAGAATATAAGCCCGCAATAGATATAACAGGCGAAAATGCTGCTTTTGCTTGAGCAATTCCTGTAACTAGATTAGTAGCTCCTGGACCGTTTTGTCCTGCAATAATTACTCCTGGTTGATTGGAAGCTCTTGCATAGCCATCGGCCATGTGTGTTCCTGTTCTTTCATCTCTTACACCTATAAATTTAATTTTTTTTTCATGATACAACGCATCAAACATTTCCATTGTAGCAGAACCAATTAAACCAAAGACGTGTTTAACTTTTTCCTTTTTTAGGGATTTCACTGCCGCTTGACCACCGGTCAAGGTATTCTTGGACTTAATCACGATACTTTTTTAACTTCAGTATCTAGATCATCTTTAAAGTTAGGCATTACTTTTTCAGTGAATAATTTAATACTTTTCATACAATCTTCATGTTTAACACCCGGAAAGTTAGACCATACCTGAAGATTTTGAAGATTTAGTTCTGATTGAAGTTCTTTTATCTTATCTGTTACGTATTCAGGAGTACCAAATAACATATTTCTCTTGTGTAAAAACTCATAGTTAAGAAGATCTAATTTCCCTTTTGTTTGTGGGAGTTCTTCACCTGGATCCATATGATTTCCTAGGCCTCTCCAATGACAAACCCATCTCATATAATTTACCATGTGTTCTCCAGCTTTCTCTTTAGCTTCTTCCATTGTGTCTGCAACAAACATATCTCTAACAAGAGTTACTCCTTCTCCTAAAGGAACATTTTTTTTAGTAACTTCTGATCTTTTGTTTTTGTATGCTTCAAATCTTAATTTGAGTGCCTTAACAGTAGGTATCCACATAATTACATTAATATTATTTTCTGCAGCCCACTCAATAGATCTTATACCATCTACAACTTGATGTATTGGAGGATGTGGATTTTGATACGGCTTAGGCAGAACACTAATTTTTTTCATAGTACTATCTTCCATATTCATAAATTCTTCACTAGGTGGACTCATATCATGTTGCCATACATAGTTAGGTGATGGATAAGTATAAAACTCTCCTTCGTGATTAAAAAATTTTTCTGACCAAGCTTTTTTTAAAATTTCTAATGTCTCTGCAAACAATCTAAAGTTTTTTGCCTGATCTTTCAAATCTGCTTCTTTATTTAGATTTATTGCTTCTCGACCATAAACTCCTCTGGCAACACCAACTTCTACTCTTCCTTTAGAAAGTTGATCAAGTGTAGCGATATCTTCTGCCAATCTTATTGGGTTATGAAAAGTAATTACGTTTGCAGCTTGTCCTATTCTTATATTTTTTGTTCTTGCTGCAGCATCTGCTCCTAACATTAAAGGGTTTGTGCAAGATTCCATTCCCTCATGATTAAAATGATGTTCTGTAAACCATATTGAATTCCAATTATTTTGATCACAAAATTCTGTGATTTCTTTAGTCTCATCTAATAGCTGGTAATATGGTTTGTGAGTCCAATTGGTGGTATTACAAAAATAACCAAACTTCATTAAAGCCTCCTTTAAAAATTAATTTAAAGACGACCGATCCCACTTTCGTATAAGATTTTACGACGAGTTATGTATCGCTTTATATGACAATATTATTATTCTTATCTTTGATATTCAACGAATTTTTTTAAAGACTTATTTAGAAATTTATCATATCTGATGCCACCCTTACTAAATCTTCGCTTATTTAAAAAAGAAAGATTCATTTTAAAGTCATAAGAAGGCTCAAAAAAGAAAGGAACAGAGAGCCTTTTTTGCTTATTCCACAATACCCTATGATTTGTTGCTTTAAACTTGCCTTTGCTTAAATATTCTAGCGCTCTACCTGTGTTCACTACCAAGGCATTTTTATTGAAAGGAACATCATGCCATTTTTTTGTTTTTCGGTTTTGAACTTGGAGACCACCTTTTTTATTCTGATATAAAACTGTGAAAATACCACTATCAACATGTGTTTCACATCCAAGTGCGACCCCATCTTCTTTAGATATTTCAACTGGTTTAGATTGATTTGGGTAATAATTAAATCTTAAAGTGCTAAGTGTTTTAAATCTAGAAAAGGCTTTTTTAGATAAATTGGGATCTTTTTTATAAAGTTTTATAATACTTTTAAAAAGAGTTTCGCTTAAATTAAATAAATTTTCAAAATAATCTGCTAGTTTTTCAA
>CACBBR010000011.1 GCA_902537555.1 uncultured Pelagibacteraceae bacterium | reverse complement strand
TGAGGCAAAAAAAGAAATATTAAGTTTTAAAGAACTTCAAGAATCAGATAAAAAAAAAATTAACAAATTAATTAAAAAAATGACCATTAAAGATATTGTACTAAAAGTTTCAAAAGATAGAGAAATATCAAAAAAACTTATTTATAATTATTGTCTTAAAATTAAAAATGAAAATTAAAAAAACTATTACATTGCTTATTTTTGTTATTCTTTCTGGATGTGTTGGTTATTCATCAACAGGAGTTTTGGGTACGGGAGTTTCAATCGCTTTAGATCCCAGAAGCTTAGGAACCCAAATAGACGACTCAATAATGCAACAAAACCTTAGAGCAAAATTATTATCAGCAGATAAAAGTTATATTATTTCTGTCAAAACTAAAATTCTTGATGGAAGAATATTTCTGACTGGTAAAGTAAATTCTGTTGAGGATAAGCTAAGAATTACAAAGTTAGCATGGGAAATTAAGGGAGCTAGGTCAGTAAATAATGACTTACAAATTAAAGAAAACTTTGATTTTAAAAGATCTGCAAAAGATTTACTTATTACCTCACAACTCAGAACAGCTATGATAGGTAACAAAAAAATAAAATCTGTTAATTACAACATCGATACATATAAAAAGAAAATCTATATTTATGGTATAGCTCAAAATAAAATAGAGAGAGATGAAGTGACAAAAGAAGCTAAACAAATTTTAGATGTCGAAGATGTAATTACTAGTATATTTTTAGTTGACGATTTAAGAGTTGTAAAAAAATAAATATTTTTTATTTTTTTTTGTAATTAATTATACCAGCAGAATAAGCTGCAACGGAAGCCAAATTTAATATTTCTGAAGTAGAGGATCTTAATGGAGCAATTTCTATTGGTTGCGCAAGACCAACTAACAATGGACCAATAACTTTAGCATCTCCTAATGTTTTCATAATTTTATATGAAATTGCTGCACTATGTTGACCTGGCATTATTAATATATTTGCATTGCCTACAATTTCAGAAAAAGGGTACAAGTCAGAATATTCATTGTTAAGAGCAACATCTGGTTGCATATCACCATCAAATTTAAAATTTACATTCCTCGATTTTAAGATATCTACTGCATCTCTTATATGTTTTGTACGACTTGTAATTGGTTGTCCAAAAGTAGAGTGGGATAAAAAAGCAACCTTTGGATCGAAACCAAATAATCTAACTACCCTTGCTGCTGAAATTGCTATGTCAGCTAATTGTTTTGACGAGGGATATTCATTAACAGAGGTATCACCAATAAATACAGTTTTTCCTTTGCTAACTAACATATTTAATCCAAACATAATTTCTCCTTCTCTAGGAGGTATAACTTTTGTAATTTTTTCTAGTGACTGAGAATATCTTCTCGTATTGCCTGTAACCATTGCATCTGCATCTCCACATTCAACCATACAAGTACCCCAAATAACCCTGTCATTTCTTACTATTCTATCACAATCTCTTTCAAGCAATCCTTGTTCTCTATGCAATTTTTCAAAAAGAAATTTTACATATTTATCTCTCATTTTTTTATCTGTAGAATTAACAATTTTAATATCAAGATTCTCACCATACCCAATTTCCTTTAATCTTTGTTTAACCAATTTTTCTTTTGCAACAATTATAGGAATACCTAATCCACTATTTTTAAATGCGATTGCAGCTTTAAGTGTATTTTCATCTTCACCATCTGCAAATACAACAGTTTTTTGGTTTTTTTTAACTTGATTATTTATACCCTGAAGAATAGTTACGGATGGATCCAATCTTTGTTTTAATTGTTCAGAATATAAATTGAAATCTTCAATGTTTTTTCTAGCAACCCCACTTTTAATTGCAGCTTTTGCTACTGCTACAGGAATTACACTTATTAGCCTTGGATCAAATGTAGAAGGTATAATATAGTCTTTACCATATTTTGGACGATCTCCTCCCATAGCTGCTGCAACTTCATCAGGTACTCTTTCCCTAGCTAATTTCGCAATTGCATTTGCTGCTGCAATTTTCATTTCTTCATTAATAGTTTTTGCTCTTACATCAAGGGCACCTCGAAAAATGTATGGGAAACCAATTAAATTATTAACTTGGTTTGCATAGTCAGACCTACCAGTTGCTATAATTGCATCTCTTCTAACTTTGTAGGCATCTTCAGGTAGAATTTCAGGATCAGGATTAGCGCAGGCAAAAATTATTGGATTTTTTGCCATCTGTTTAATCATTTCTTTTTTTAAAATACCTGCTGATGATAAACCTAAAAAAACATCCGCATTTTTCAACGCATCATTTAAATTTTTATCATTAGTTTTTTTTGCATAATTCATTTTCCATTTATTTAATTTTTTTCTATTTAGACTAATAACACCTTTGCTATCAATCATTGTTAGGTTTTGTTTTTTTACACCTAACTTTATAAATAAATCAGAGCATGCCATAGCAGATGCACCTGCACCATTTACAACAACTTTAATTTTAGAAATTTTTTTTTTGGTAATATGAATTGAGTTTATAAGAGCAGCTGATGTTATTATCGCTGTACCATGTTGGTCATCATGAAATACTGGAATATCTAGTAATTTTTTTAGATTTTCCTCTATTATAAAACATTCTGGAGCAGCTATATCTTCAAGATTAATACCGCCAAAGCTAACAGCAAAATTTTTTATACTTTTCACTATTTCTATTGGATCATTACTGTTAATTTCTAAATCTATAGCGTCTATATCTGCAAATCTTTTGAATAATACTGCTTTACCTTCCATCACAGGTTTAGAAGCGATTGCTCCTAAATTTCCTAATCCTAAAATTGCTGAGCCATTACTTATCACAGCAACCAAATTACCTTTAGTAGTATAGTCATATGCTCGATCTGGATTTTTATATATCTCTTTAACTGGTGCTGCCACTCCCGGAGAATACGCTAAAGCTAGATCTCTTTTTGATGTCATTGGTTTGGATGAATTTATCTCAATCTTGCCAGATTTATTTAAATTATGAAATTCAAGTGCCTCTTTATCTGAATAATGTTCAATTTTATTTTTTTTCATTTGTTAAATTAAATATACAATTAAGGTAAATTTAGGACTAATATGATTTATGAACCTCATTAAGTCAACAAGCACATTTAGTCTCTTTGTTTTATTAAGTAGGGTTCTTGGATATATAAGAGATTTCTTTATAGCAATATACCTCGGATCAGGACCTTTAGCAGATGCCTTTTTTGTAGCTTTTAGAATTCCAAATACTTTTAGAAGATTATTTTCAGAAGGAACATTTAATGCAGCTTTTGTTCCCTCTTATTCTTCAGAACTTCTAAAAGGAAGAAGACATGCAAACTCATTTGCAAACACAATTTTTAATTTGTTGTTATTAGGATTATTTTTCACAATCCTAATAATTGAAATATTTATGCCAGCATTTATTAAAATTATTGCCCCAGGATTTTCAAATGACTCAGAAAAATTAAATACTGCAATTAGTTTAACCAGAATTACTTTTCCATTTTTATTTTTTATTTGTCTTGCATCTTTTTTTTCAGCAATTTTAAATTCTCATAATAAATTTGCTGTTACTGCAGCTGCTCCAATAATTCTTAATGTATTATTAATAATTTGTTTGTTTTATGCAGAAAATTTAAATGAAAATTTAGTTTTTTACTTATCTTATACAGTCACTTTTGCTGGAGCCCTTCAATTTATTTTTTTATTATTTTTTGTCAAAAAATACTTTGTAATAAGTATAAATTTTAATTTAAAAATAAATGAAAAAACTAAGAACTTTTTTGCTAAACTTTTGCCAAGTATTTTTTCATCTGGTGTAACCCAAATAAATATTTTAGTTGGAACGATTATTGCATCCTTCCAGGCAAGTGCAGTTTCATATTTATATTATGCAGATAGAATTTATCAGATAAATTTAGCAATAGCTGGTATTGCTATTGGTACTGTAATACTTCCAAACTTGAGTAGACATATTAAAAATAATAATTCTTTAAAAACTATAGAGCTTCAAAACAAAGCATTAGAGCTTAGTTTGTTTTTAAGTTTACCCGCATCGCTGGCACTCATGGTTGGCTCAGAACAAATAACATCTGCTTTATTTGGATATGGTTCTTTTGATCAAGTAAGCGTTAATAACTCTGCAAAGGCTTTATTCTATTTTTCTTTTGGACTGCCTGCATTTTCATTGATAAAAATTTTTTCAACTTTTTTATTTGCTAGAAATGACACTAAAACACCATTTAAATATTCATTAATTTCTGTAATTTTAAATATAATTATAAGTTTAACGTTTTTTTCTCAAGTTGGTTTCATCATTATACCAATCGCAACAACAATTTCTTCATGGTTTAATGGAATTATTCTATTAATTTTTGTAATAAATAAAAATTATTTTAGATTTAGATCTAATTTTTTAATTCAAACAACAAAAATTATTATCTCAAATATTATATCAATTTTTATATTTTATTTTTTGATAAATTTTTTAGCTAGTTCAATAGAGTATACAAATAATTATAAATTTATTTTTATTATTTTAATTGTTTTGTTAACTTTCATTTCATACATTGGGCTTTCAATTATCATAAAAGCCTTTAAAATTTCAGATATTAATTTAAAGTATTAATAGATGTCTAAAAAAATTTTTTCTGGTGTTCAACCTACAGGTAATCTTCATTTAGGTAACTATCTTGGCGCTATTAAAAATTTTGTTGAATTAAATAATGATGAACAAAATGAGTGTATATTTTGTGTTGTAGATTTACATGCAATAACCGTTAGGCAGGATAAAGATGAATTAAAGAATAATATTCTTGAAACTGCTGCAACTTTTATTGCTAGTGGCATTGATCCAAGTAAAAGTATTATTTTTAACCAATCGAAAGTTCACGCACATGCTGAAGGTTCTTGGATGTTAAGTTGTATGGCTCCGATGGGATGGTTAAACAGAATGACACAATTTAAAGAAAAAGCTGGTAAAGATAAGGAAAAGGCATCTGTCGGGCTTTATATTTATCCTATTTTAATGGCTAGTGATATATTACTTTATGATGCTACGCATGTCCCAGTTGGAGAAGATCAGAAACAGCATTTAGAATTAACAAGGGATATTGCTCAAAAATTCAACAAAGATTTTAATTGTGAAAACTTTTTAAAAGCCCCAGAGCCATTGATAAAGAAAAATTTTTCAAGAATAATGAGTTTAAAAGATGGTTTAAAAAAAATGAGTAAATCAGATCCATCAGATCTTAGTAGGATTAATTTAACAGATACAAAAGATGAAATTGTTAATAAAATTAAAAGAGCCAAGACGGACTCTTTTTCAATTCCCAATGAGGAACAAAAATTAAAGGATAGACCTGAGGCTGAAAATCTTTTAGGAATTTATTCTAGTATTTCAGATCAAACTTTGGAAAAGACATTAGATCAGTTTGGTGGTAAAAATTTTTCAGAATTAAAAAATCAATTAGCTGAAATTTTATCAAATAAAATTTACCCAATCTCTGACGAGATAAAAAAATTAATTAATGATAAACAATATTTAGATAAGATTCTTTCAGATGGAGCGGATAAAGCAGAACAAATTGCAGGAAAAAAAATAGAAGAAATGAAGAAAATTATAGGTTTTTAAAAATCTTTAAATTTTAAAATTAATAGTTATATAAGAAATATGTTTATTCAAACACAAGAAACGCCAAATCCAAATTCTCTAAAATTTATTATTGGAAAAAGTGTATCAAATGATGGTCCACATGAATTTTTAAATGAGAAGCAGACCAATATTCCTTTATTAAAAAACATTTTAACAATTAGGGGTGTTACAGGAATTTTTTTAAGTGAAGATTTTTTATCTATTAATAAGTCTCAGGATGAGAAATGGGAAAATATTAAGCATATTGTGATTTCACTTCTAAACGAATACTATGAGGAAGGCAATGAGTTTATAATTAATAAAGAGTCAACATTAGATGATCAGAAAGATTATGGAGAAATTGAGACTAAAATAATCAAAATTTTAGAAACCAAAATTAGACCTGCAGTTGCAAGAGATGGAGGGGATATAACTTTTAAAGAATTTAAAGATGGAAAAGTTACAGTTATGTTAAAAGGTAGTTGTTCAGGATGTCCATCTTCAACTTTAACTTTAAAACAAGGAGTACAAAATTTACTTTGTCATTATATTCCTGAAGTTAAAGAAGTTTTAGCTGTATAATTTTATTACAATCAATTATAAAGAATCAATAATAATAAATGAGAAAAAAAAATTTTAGAAAAAAAAGTGATAGTAATCAAAGTTTTTTAAAAACATTTTTTTTAAGTTTAATATTAATCTCAGTTTTTTCGATTCTACCTAACACAATCAGTATTATAAAAAATAATTTTAAATCTAATGAAATTGTAATTAATACCTCTAAACAAAGTTTTGAGGAAATACTTGATGCAGAGAATAAAAAAAATAAACTTATTAATAATTCAACAAAGGATAGATTTTCTTGGAATATATTCGAGGATATTGATGTCTTTGGAAAAGGTGAAGAGAATAAAGACCCTCAAAGGTTAAGTGCCTCAACTATTGAAGAGTTATTTAGAGACAATGGATACAATCTTGAAAAAGTAAAAAAAACTAAATTAGTGAATGCTGGAAACCAGCTAACAAGACTTCCAAAAGAACTAAAAAATATTGAAAGTCCTAAAAAAAGAAAAAAATTATTTATCCAAATTGTTTTACCGCTTATTATTGAAGAAAATCTAAAAATAAGATTTGATCGTAAAAAGCTTTTTCAAATTTTAAACAAAAATAATACAACTGAACGTGATAAAGCGTGGCTTGATCTAAAATTCAAACAATACGGAGTAAAAAATAAAGACCTTTCAAAACTTAAAATAAGATTGGATGAAATACCAGTCTCATTAGCAATAGCCCAGGCAGCTAAAGAAACAGGATGGGGAAGTTCAAGATTTGCACAAGAAGGTAATGCATTATTTGGACAATGGACATGGTCTGGAGAAGGTATAAAGCCTTTAGATCTTGAAAAAGACAAAAAACATAAAGTTGCAAAATTTAAAATCCTTAAAGCTTCAGTAAGAGCTTATCAAAGAAATCTTAATACACACTCAAGTTATAAAGATTTTAGAATTGAACGTGCAATTCAAAGAGACAATGATGAAAAATTAAATAGTCTTAAACTTGTAAATTATTTGGAAAAATACGCAGAAACTGGCAAAGAGTATACAGAAGTTCTAAAAAAAATAATCACTCAAAATAATTTAACTGATTTTGATGATGTCGAAATTTTACCTACAAGTTTAAAAATGAAAAATTTGATTTAATTAAGTGTAAATTGAGTACCAAACCATCTCCATCCTTCATTATCTTGCATGGAACAATTAATTCTTCCTCTTCTAGGTAAAAATTTTTCACTAAAGACAACCTCAATTTTGTTATCTTTATAATTTAATTTTGAATTTTTCCATTCCCCACCTTCATTTGAGAAACAATTAATTTTACTAATATTCGTTTGTTCATTAAAAAACTCTATGATTAGTGATGGTGGATTATTAGTTTCTAATAAAAATTTATCCTCTGGAATAAGATCTTTATATTGAATTGGTAAAAGATTTATTAAAAAATTAAATCTATCTAAATCTCCGTATTTTTCATTAATTGGAAATCTAGGTAATTCATATTTATCTTTATTCAAATCTATAACACCTGAATGTTGACCAAATGCATAATCGAATTTATTAGAAATAAATTTTTTTTGTTCTAAACTATATTCACCAAATGGATAAGAAAAAAATTTAGGATTATAATTGAGTTTTTTTTCAAATATCTTAATTGATCTATTAATGTCTTTCTTAAAATCTTCAAATTTATATTTTATTAGATATTCATGAGAGTGAGAATGATTTCCTACAAATACATAATCCTCTTTTGATATTTCAATTATTTCTTCCCAACTCATATACCCGTTTTTACCCACAGTTTCTGTTGAAACAAATAAAATAAAAGGAATTTTGTTTTTTTTTAAAATAGGCCATGCATTTGAATAAAAAGAAGAAAAGGCATCATCAATTGTGAGTAAAATTTTTTTCTCACTACTTACATTATTAAATTCAAATTCAAAATTATTTGGATCTAAAAAAGATAAGTTATTTTTCTTTATAATATCTATATGATTTTGAAATATATCAATTTTTATATTAGTTGAGGGATATTTATTTTCCTCAAATCTATGATACATAAGGGCTAATATTCCTTTTTCATCAGGTTCATATTTTTTGTTTACACTTTCTGCGGAAGCATTTAAAAAAAATAAATAAAATATGATAAATTTAATTATTGATGCTGCTAATGAAAAAATTGTTTTTGAGATCATCACTGATGAACAATCATATACTACGAGTCATATAAACAGTAGAGAAAACTTTGATAATTTTATGGAACTACTATTAAAGTTTCTAAAGAAAATAAAAATAAAAATAAGCGATATTAATAGAATATTTGTTAATTTGGGGCCTGGTAAATTTACTAGTCTAAGAATTTCCTTATCAATAGCAAAAGCCATATCTTTTGCAAATAATATTAGTTTAATAGGTTTTAAATCTAATAATTTAACAAATAAAAATTACAAAAATTTAATAAAATTAGATAAAAAAAAATTGCAAAATAAAGGTTTGATAAAACCTATATATTCGAGTTAAAATAAATAATGTCTGAAACAATAGAACAAATTTGTCTGAAAAAAGGAGTTAAACTTACTGATCAAAGAAAAATAATAGCAAAAGTTTTGTCGGAATCAAAAGAAGTTTATGGTGAGTCAGATCACCCAGATGTTGATGAATTATACAAAAGGGTTTCTGAAATAGACTCTAAAATAAGCATTGCTACTGTTTACAGAACGGTTAAGCTTTTTGAGGAGTCAGGTATACTTACAAAACATGATTTTAAAGGTGGAAAAGCAAGATATGAAGCGTTAGTAGAGAGTCATCATGATCATCTTATTGATATAAAGACCGGAGAAATAATTGAATTTGTTGACGAAGAAATTGAAAAATTACAAAAAAAAGTTGCTGAAAAATATGGATATAAATTAGTAGATCATAAATTAGAGCTTTACGGAATTAAAAAAAATAAATGAGAAATTTCATATTTTTCTTAAATAAAAAATGTTAAATAAAAAAATCTTCATAAAAACTTTTGGTTGCCAAATGAATGAATATGACTCTAACAGAATTTATGACTCTGTAAGTAAGTTAGGTTTTATTAAAACATCAAATCAGTCAAATGCAGATTGCTATATTCTTAACACATGTCACATACGTGATAAAGCAAAAGAAAAAGTTTATCATGAAATTGGAAGAGTTAAGAAATTATATAAAAATAAAAAAAAACCTATAATGGTTATTGCTGGCTGTGTTGCCCAAGCTGAGAATGAGGAAATGTTTAAGAGAGAGCCATATATTGATATAATTTTAGGCCCTCAATCATATCATAAAGTTAATGACTTACTAAATGAACATATAACTAACAAAAAACAAGAGGAAACGGAATTTGATACTATTTCAAAATTCGGGTATTTTGATCAAATAAAAAATAATAATAACAAAATATCAGCTTTCTTAACAATCCAAGAGGGTTGTGATAAATTTTGTCATTTTTGTGTAGTACCTTACACAAGGGGACCTGAATATTCTAGGCCATTTAAAAAAATTATAGCAGAAGCTGAACAACTAATAGAAAATGGTGTGAAAGAAATAACATTGTTAGGACAGAATGTTAATGCATATTCTTATTTGGACAATAATAAGGAATTTAGACTTTCTCATATAATTAATTGTTTAGATCAATACTCAGAATTGAAGAGAATAAGATACACCACATCACATCCAAGAGATATGACTGAAGACTTAATTGAATGTTATTCTTTTAGTCAAAAACTAATGCCATTTGTTCACTTACCTATTCAAAGTGGATCAAATAGGATGTTAGAATTGATGAATAGAAAGCATACTGTAGATGATTATTTATATATTTATGAAAGATTAAAAAAAATTAATGAAGATATTGAGTTTTCAAGTGATTTTATAGTTGGCTATCCAGGTGAAACACAAAAAGATTTTGAGGAAACATTTGACTTAATTAATAAGATAAAATTTATTAATTCATTTTCATTTGTTTTCAGCCCAAGACCAGGAACAATTGCATCAAAATTAGATTTGATAGATAAAAATATTGCAAAAAAGAGATTAAAATTAATTCAGGAAAAGTTATTTAACAATCAAATAGAAATTAATAAATCAATGGAAAATCAAAATATTGATGTGCTTGTTGAAAATAAAATGGAAAATCAAAATAAATTTTTTGGAAGAAATAAATATATTACACCGGTAATCTTTGATGGAAATGATAACCAAATTGGCAAGAACATCAAAGTAAAAATTCAAACGAGTAACCAGAATACTCTATTTGGTTCAGTCAAAAATAATATGAAAGCAGCTTAAATTGAGTAAGATAAATAAAAAAAAAATTATTTCTGAATTAAAATATGTATATTCAGAAAATAATACCTTAAGTATAATTTTTCAAAATAATGAATTGTTGCTTGGTGTTACAGGTGAATTTAATAATAATTTAAAGGAATTAGAAAAAATTACTGAAACAAGCTTATATTCAAGAGGTAATTCTATACTTGTAAAAAGTACTCCTGAAAAAAATAATATAGTTAAAAATGCTATTCAATTTTTGACTGAACAATATTTAAATAATGGTACAATTGAAAAAAAAGATATAATTTCTTCAATTAATAAATTTATGATTAACCAAAACAATAATTCTGAAAAAAAAATAGAATATATTATAAAGACTCCAAAAAAATCTGTTATCCCAAGATCAGAAAGACAGAAGGACTATGTTCGAGCATTAAAAGAGTCAGACATAATTATTTCAGCTGGACCAGCTGGAACAGGTAAAACTTTTTTAGCTGTTGCTGTAGCATTAACAATGCTGTTAGAAAAAAAAATCGAGAGAATCATTTTATCTAGACCTGCTGTTGAAGCAGGCGAAAGACTTGGATTTTTACCTGGTGATATGAGAGAAAAAGTAGATCCATACCTAAGACCATTGTACGACTCTTTATACGATCTATTAGATTTTGAAAAAATACAAAAAAAAATTGAAGTTGGTGATATTGAAATAGCTCCTTTAGCCTTCATGAGAGGTAGAACTTTAAAAAACTCATTTGCAATTCTTGATGAGGCACAAAATGCTACAGATACCCAAATAAAAATGTTTTTAACTAGAATAGGAGAGAATTCCAAGATAGTAATTAATGGGGACCCCTCACAAATAGATTTACCCAATAAATCACTTTCAGGATTAAACAGATCAAAAAAATTACTGGGACATCTAAATGAAATTTCAGTCGTTGATTTTGATCATAAAGACGTAGTTAGACATCCACTCGTTTCAAAAATTGTTAAGGCATATTCAGATAAAAATACTGAGGAATGATAAAGGCTAATGTAATATCTGATCATTCAAATTGGATTAAAAACATTAAAAACCCTAACGATTACTTAAATAAAAGACTTAAAATTTTATCTAAAGTACCTTTTTTTAAAAGAAAAAATCATGAATTTTCAGTGCTTCTTACCAATAACAAAAAAATGAAAAACTTAAATTTTAAATTCAGAAAAAAAAATAAAACCACAGATGTTTTATCTTTTCCTATCAAGATTAAAAATAAAAGTATTCTTTATGTGGGTGACATAGCAATTAGTTACGAAATCATTAAACATAGATCAAAATTGACGAATTTTTTTTTAGAGTTTGATAAAATGTGGATACATGGTTATCTCCATTTGATTGGTTATGATCACAAAAAATTAAATGATTTCAATAAAATGTTAAGAAAAGAAAAATTAATATTAAAATATTTTCATAAAGTAAATTGACTTTAATTTATAAAAATCAAATTTTATTATATTCATTCATATTTCTAATAGGCTTAATTTCTTCATATAGTCTTCCACCTTATAATTTATTTTATCTAAACTTTTTTTCCTATCCCGCCCTTTTATGGATATTGTTAAAGTTTTCTAAATACAAACTTAAATCTTTTAATATTGGATGGATGTTTGGATTTAGTTATTTTATTTCCAATTTATATTGGATAACTAATTCGCTTACATTTGAAGACGCATTTAAACCATTAATACCATTTGCTTTATTTTTAATACCATTGTTTTTAGGATTATTTTATGGTTTATCAACTTTAACTTTTTCATTTTTAAATCCAAAAAAAAATTTTTTATCAATTTTAATATTAGTTACCTCTTTATCTATATTTGAATATATTAGAAGTTTTATATTTGGAGGTTTCCCGTGGAATTTAATTTCTTTTAGTTTTGTAAAGCATTTAGAATTTATTCAATTACTTTCTATAACAGGCACTTATGCATTTAATTCAATAATTGTTTTATTATTTTTATTACCAACCATTTTATTTTTTAATTACAAAAAAAATTTAAAAATAAGTATATTTCTTCTCTCCTTATTATTATTTTTTACTAATTATTTTATAGGCTATTTAAACTTAAAAAATTATGAATTGACTGAAAATAAAGATTTAGGATTTAATATTAAGATAATTTCCCCCAATGTTAATATTAATAGATATTTTATAAATGAAAATCCTAGAAAATTAATATCTGAATTAATTGATATTGCTGATCCAAATCCACAAAATGAAACACTATTTATTTTACCAGAAGGCATTCTTTCAAATATTTATTTTGAGGATCTTAAAAAATTTAAAAATTTATTTTTAAATAGTTTTTCAAAAAAACATAAAATTATTTTAGGTATGAATATTTATGAAAATAAAAAAATTTATAATTCACTTTTAGTTTTAGATAATGAACTTAATATATTAGGAAGATACAATAAAAATAAATTAGTACCTTTTGGAGAATTTTTACCATTTGAAAAAACATTGGGTAACCTAGGTTTTAAAAAAATTACCCAAGGTTATCAGTCTTTTTCGGCAGATAAAGAGAGAGATTCGATTCAATTGAACAACTATAAATTTATCCCACTTATATGTTACGAAGTTATTTACTCTGGTAAAATTAATAAAAATAAAAAAAACTATGATTTTATATTAAATATATCAGAGGATGGCTGGTTTGGAGACTCTATCGGTCCATACCAACACTTTTCTCACTCGATTTTTAGATCAATAGAGGAAGGAAAACCTCTCATAAGATCCTCAAACAATGGAATTTCAGCTTTTATAAATCCTAAAGGTCAAGTGGTTGATAAGAATTTAACAACTGACAAGGGATTTATTGAAATTACCTCTCTCAAAAAGTCCAATAAAACTATCTTTAGTTCTCATGGTAATAAGATCTTCTTTTATTTTCTATCCTTTTATATTAGTTTAATTTTTTTTTTTAAAACACGGGGGAATTAATGAAAAAGAATTTTTTATTTACTAGTGAGTCAGTGTCAGAGGGACACCCAGATAAAGTATGTGACAGAATTTCAGATATGGTTGTAGATACTTTTTTAGCTTCTGAGCCACAAGCAAGAGTTGCTTGTGAAACTTTAACAACAACAAATAAAGTTGTATTAGCAGGAGAGGTAAGAGGGCCAGAACTTAATCAAGACGAATTAATTTCAAAAGTAAGGCATTGCATTAAAGATATTGGATATGATCAAGATGGTTTTTCTTGGAAAGAACAAACTAAAATTGAAACACATCTACACTCACAATCAGCTGATATTGCTATGGGAGTAGACTCAGCTGGGAATAAAGATGAAGGTGCTGGAGACCAGGGAATAATGTTTGGCTATGCGTGTAACGAAACAGATGTTTTAATGCCAGCACCAATTCACTATTCTCATAAAATTTTAAGGCTCATGGCTGAAGATAGAAAATCAGGGAAATTAAAGGGGATAGAACCAGACTCAAAAAGTCAAATTACTATTCAATATAAAGATGGTATGCCTGCTGCAGTAACATCAGTAGTTATTTCTACACAACATTCTAAAGATGTTAACTTATCTCAAGTAAAAGATCTTTGCATGCCTTATATAGAAAGATCTATACCTAAAAATTTACTAGGAAGTCTTGATGAAAAAGAGATTTACATCAATCCAACTGGAAATTTTGTAATTGGAGGTCCAGACGGAGACAGTGGTTTAACCGGAAGAAAAATTATTGTTGATACATACGGTGGAGCTGCACCTCATGGAGGAGGGGCTTTTTCTGGAAAAGATCCAACAAAAGTAGATAGATCTGCAGCATATGCATCTAGATACTTAGCTAAGAATGTTGTTGCATCAAAGATTGCTGACAAATGTTTAATCCAATTAGCTTATGCGATTGGAGTATCTAAGCCATTATCAATTTATGTAGATCTGTTTGACAATGATGAAGAAAAAAATATGCATGTAGAAAAACTTATAAAAGAAAATTTTGATTTAAGTCCCAGAGGAATAAGAGAAATGCTTGGTTTAAATAAACCTATATATGAAAAAACTGCTGCCTATGGACATTTTGGAAGAATTCCAGAGAATGATGGATCATTTTCATGGGAAAAAACAGATAAATCTGAGGTTTTTAGTAAGTAAATATTGTTGAAAAATAAACAAAAATAACTATATTTCTAGCACATTGTTAAAATTTCAAAATGGGCTGAGGCCCATTTTTTTTTGGCTTTAAAAAATTATGTTAAACAGAAGAGCAGACAAACTTGAATTATTAAGAATTGCAGAAGCTGTAGCTTTAGAGAAATCAATTGATAAAGAGCTCATTATTGGATCAATGGAGACTGGAATTGCAAAAGCAGCAAAATCAAAGTTTGGATCTGATAACGAGATAAAAGTAGAAATTAATAGAGACAATGGAGACATAGGTATATTTAGAAAGCTACTAATTGTAGAAAAACTGGAAAATTCAAACATAGAAATCACTCTAGATGATGCAATAAGATTAAATGATGAAAATAGAAATAAGAAAATTGGAGATGAAGTTCTCCAACCTCTCCCATCATTTGATTTTGGAAGAATTGCTGCACAAACTGCTAAACAAGTAATTAGTTTTAACGTTAGAGAGGCAGAAAGAGAGAGGCAATATAATGACTTTATAGATAAAAAAGATACAATTTTAAGTGGAATAGTTAAAAGGTTAGAGTTTGGTAACGTGATTGTTGATTTAGGAAGAACAGAGGCAATAATTCAGAAGAATGAAATGATACCTAGAGAAAACATCAAAGCAGGTGACCGTGTTAAAGCTTATTGTTTGGATGTTCGAAGAGAACCAAGGGGTCAACAAATATTTTTATCAAGAGCACATCCCAAATTTATGGATAAATTATTTATTCAAGAAGTACCAGAGATCTATGATGGTTTAATCGAGATAAAGTCTTCCTCAAGAGATCCTGGAAGTAGGGCAAAAATTTGTGTCAAGGCAATTGATACATCTTTAGATCCAGTTGGAGCCTGTGTTGGTATGAGAGGTAGTAGAGTTCAAGCTGTAGTAAATGAACTTCAAGGTGAAAAAATTGATATAGTTAACTGGTCAGAGGATCCCGCAGTAGTTGTTGCGAATGCATTATCTCCTGCTGAGGTACAAAGAGTAAATGTTGATAATGACTCTAAAAAACTTGATGTTATATTAACTGAGGAAAACCTAAGTAAAGCTATCGGAAGAAGAGGTCAGAATGTAAGATTAGCTACAAAATTATTAAACTACGAAATTAATATTATGACAGAACAAGAGGACTCTGAGAGAAGACAACTAGAATTCAAGGAAAAAACAGATAATATTGTAAAAAATCTAGAATTAGATGAAACTCTAGGCCAGTTGTTAGTTGCTGAAGGATTTTCATCTATAGATGATATTAAAGACAGTAGTTTAGAAGCTCTTGTTAAGATTGAAGGAATTGAAAATGATACAGCTAATGAGTTGATTGAAAGAGCGAAAGAATTCTATCAAAAAGACCAAGAAGAAATTTCAAAAAGAATTAAAGATCTTGGACTAGAGAATGATTTAATTAATCATCAAGGTTTAACTCCTGGTATGTTAGTAACATTAGGTGAGCAAAAAATATTAACTTTAACTGACCTTGCTGATTTAGCATCTGATGAACTTACGGGTACCTATGATGTTGTCAAAGGTGAAAGAATTAAAATTAAAGGTTATCTTGAAGATTTCGCTTTATCAAAAACTGAGGCTGATAACTTAATTATGTCAGCCAGAGAAAAAATTTACAAAGACTGAGAGATGGAAAATGGAAAAAAAAAAATTAAAGTTATCTGTATCTGTAACTTCAAAAAAAACTTTTAATAGTATTGAAGAAGCAAAATCAAAATCAAAAAATACAGTAGTAATTGAGAAGAAAACCTCAAAATTTCATGGAAAATCACAATATTTAAGACAAAACCAAAATAATAATTTTAAAACAAGTAGAAATACATCACCAAAATCACAAAGTTTTTCTAGACCTTCTGCAACACCACTTACTTCAGACTTTGAAAAAAGAAAATTAGCGGAACAAAGAGCTACAAGAAGGTTAAAAGGTGAAACTTCTCAAAAAGATAGTAAATCAAATAAAATATTAGGAAAAAAAAGAGAATTAAAATTAACAATTTCTAGAGCTTTAAGTGATGATCATTCTGAAACAAAATCAAGAAGTTTAGCATCATTAAAGAGAGCAAAACAAAAAGAAAACCGGAACCTTACCCAAACTGAAAATAACAACAATTTTAAACAAATTAAGAGAGAAGTAAAACTTCCAGAGGTTATAACTATCAGAGAACTTGCAAATAGAATGGCAGAACAATCTGGAAGTATTATTAAACACTTACTTGGCATGGGTGTAGTGGTAACCATAAATCATACAATAGATGCGGACACAGCAGAATATCTTGTTAAAGAGTTTGGTCATAACCCGATAAGAGAGAAAAAAGCTGAAGAAATAATTGAAAAAATTAAGGAAGTAAAATCTGAAAATTTAAAAAATCGACCTCCAATAGTTACTGTAATGGGTCACGTAGATCATGGAAAAACATCTGTTCTAGATGTTTTAAGAGAAGCAAATGTAGTTTCAGGTGAGTTTGGAGGTATTACGCAACACATAGGAGCTTATCAGATCAGCCAACAAAACAAGAAAATTACATTCATAGATACTCCAGGTCATGCAGCCTTCACTGAGATGAGAGCCAGAGGTTCCAAACTAACAGATATAGTTGTACTAGTTGTGGCAGCAGACGATGGTGTTAAGCCACAAACTATTGAGTCAATCAAGCATGCAAAAGCAGCTAAAGTTCCAATAGTTGTTGCAATTAACAAATGTGATTTGCCAGAGGCAGACCCTCAAAAAATAAAAAATCAACTTCTAGAATATGAATTAATAGCTGAAGATTTATCTGGTGATACTCTGATGGTTGAAATTTCTACAAAAACTAAAAAAAATTTAGACAAGTTAATAGAGTCCATTTTGTTACAAGCAGAATTATTAGACTTAAAAACTGATTTTGAGACAAATGCTAAGGGGATAGTCTTAGAGTCGAAAATTGATACTGGAAGAGGACCTATCGCGAATATAATAGTTACTGCAGGTACATTAAAAAAAGGGGATTATTTTGTTAGTGGCCTTAAATGGGGAAAAATAAGGGCAATTATAAATGATCATGGAAAAAATATTGAAATAGCTGAGCCTGCGACCCCAATTGAAATAATTGGTATTAATGGAGCAGCAAAATCAGGAGATGATTTTATAGTTTTAGTTAGTGAAAAAGAAGCTAAGTCATTATGTGAAGCTAGAGTTCAAGAGGCAAAAGATCAAAAAGTACCTCTTAATTTTGTTACCCAGGACTCCGCTTTCCAGAACTCAGTTTCTGAAGAATTAAATATCATTATTAAATCCGACGTGCATGGTTCATCAGAGGCAATAAAAAATGCAATAAATCAAATTAAGCACGATGAGGTAAAACCAAAGATACTTTTGTCTGATATAGGTATGGTTACAGAAACAGATGTAACTTTAGCAAAAGCATCAAATGCAGTAATAATTGCATTTAACGTAAAACCAAGCAAAGAGGCAAAGAAAAGAGCAGAACTAGAGAAAATTACAATTTCTTCATACAATATAATATATGAAGTCCTTGATTTTATAAAAAAGAAAATGGGTGGATTATTATCACCTGATGTTGAAGAAAAAATTATTGGCAGTGCTGAGATACTTGAAATTTTTAAAGTATCAAAAGTTGGTAAAGTAGCTGGCTCCAAGGTTGTTGAGGGTGAAATAATTCAAAACTCTAATGCGAGGGTTATAAGAGATGGTACAATAATATTTAATGGAAAGATTAGTTCAATATTTAGGGAAAAAGATCAAACCAAACAAGTTTCAGCAGGTTTAGAATGTGGAATTACCCTTAAAGATTTCGCTGATTACCAAAAAAAAGATATTATAGAAGTTTACAATTCAACAATTACTGAAAGAACGATTTAAATGAAACATTTAGGCAAACCAATTACACAAAGGCAATTAAGAGTAGGTGAAATGATTAAACAAGCTCTTGGTACACTTTTTATAAGAGATGAAGCTAAAATAACTAACTTATCTACAAGAGAAATTACAGTTACTGAGGTTAGAATGTCACCAGATTTGAAGACTGCAAAAATATTCGTGATGCCTTTAGGAGGAAAAAATACAGAGGAAATAATTGAAAAATTAAAAATGTCATCTTTTGTTATTAGAAAAGTTTTATCAAAAAAAATCATTATGAAATTCTTACCAAAACTTTTCTTTGTAAAAGATGATTCTTTTGATTATGCAGAAAAAATCGAAAATTTAATTAAACAAACAAATAAATAAATAAGGAAAAAAATGAAACAGAAAATAAAAGAACTTCAAATTCATGATAAAGACACTGGATCTTCTGAAGTTCAAATTGCCCAATTAACTGGTAAAATTGAGAGTTTATCCAAACATATTAAGCAATTTAAAAAAGATAAACACTCTTCAGTTGGTCTTCTGAGAGCTGTTAATAGAAGAAAAAAATTATTAGACTATTTAAAGAAAAATAAAATTGAGTCTTATAAAGCAGTATTAACAAAATTAAATTTAAGGAAGTAAATGTTTAAAGTTATTAATAAAGAAATAGAAGTAGGTGGAAAAAAAATAAGTTTAGAAACAGGAAAAATAGCTAGACAAGCAGATGGTGCAATAATAGCTCAGTGCGGTGAAACAGTAGTTTTAGCAACAGTAGTTGGTGCAAAGAAAGTAAATCCAGACATGGATTATTTTCCATTGTCTGTAAATTACCAAGAAAAGTATTATGCGGCTGGTAAAATTCCAGGTGGATATTTTAAAAGAGAAGCCAGACCAACTGAAAGTGAGACTTTAATATCAAGGTTAATAGATAGACCTATCAGACCTCTGTTCCCTGATGAATTTAAAAATGAGGTACAACTTTTACCAACGGTAATATCTTATGATAAAGAAAATGAGGCTGATATTTTATCAATAATTGCCTCTTCGGCTGCATTAGCTATATCAGGTATGCCTTTTATGGGTCCTGTGGGAGCCTCTAGAGTTGGCTTTATTAAAGGAGAATATGTGCTTAACCCATCAAAGAAAGAATTAGAGGAGTCAAATTTAGATTTAGTAGTTGCTGGTACTAAAGATGCAGTTTTAATGGTTGAGTCAGAAGCGAACGGTTTAACAGAGGAAGAAATGTTAAACGCAGTAAAATTTGGTCATGAAGGTTTTATTCCTATAATTCAAATGATTGAAGATCTTGCAAAAGAATGCAGAAAACCAGAATGGACAGTTGAGAAAAAAGATCTTTCTGAAATAAAAAAGAAACTAGAAGAGGAATTTACTGAAGATTTGAAAAAAGCATTCTCCACAAGAGATAAACAAGATAGATCTAATCAAATTTCTGAAATTACAGAGAAAGCAAAAAAACTTTATGAGGAGAATGAAGATTACACAGATTTAGATGTAAATTCCCAATTAAAAAATTTAGAAAAATCAATTGTAAGAACTGACATATTAAAAAATAAAAATCGTATTGATGGACGAGGTCTTGCTGATGTGAGACCAATAATGTGTGAAGTTGGTATATTGCCAAGAGTACATGGTTCAGCGTTATTCACAAGAGGTGAAACTCAAGCAATTGTTACAACTACTTTAGGCACTTCAGATGATGAACAAAGAATTGAAAGTTTAGATGGTCTTCAAAAAGAAAGATTTATGTTGCATTATAATTTTCCTCCGTTCTCAGTTGGTGAAACTGGTAGAATTGGAACAGGTCGAAGAGAGATAGGTCATGGAAAATTAGCATGGAGAGCAATTAACTCGTCACTACCATCAAAAGAAAGTTTTCCATATACATTCAGAATTGTATCAGAAATAACTGAGTCAAATGGTTCATCCTCAATGGCAACAGTTTGTGGAACTTCTCTAGCGCTTATGGATGCAGGTGTTCCTATAAAAGAGCCAGTTGCAGGAATTGCAATGGGTTTGATAAAAGAAGGTGACGATTTTACAGTATTATCGGATATTCTTGGTGATGAAGATCATCTTGGAGATATGGACTTTAAAGTTGCTGGAACCAAAGATGGGATCACATCACTACAAATGGATATTAAAATTACCGGAATTACATTTGAGATCATGGAGCAAGCTTTGAATCAAGCTAAAGATGGAAGAATACATATCTTAGGTGAGATGAACAAAGCACTTTCTAAATCAAGAGATAATGTTGGAAAACATACACCGAAAATGGAAAAAATTACTGTAGACAAAAAAGATATTGCTGCTGTAATAGGAAAAGGTGGGGCAACTATTAGAGAAATAGTAGAAAAATCAGGTGCCAAAGTTGACGTTAATGACGAAGGTGATGTAACTGTAGCAGCTCCAGATGAAGAGTCTAGAAATAAAGCAATGCAAATGATTAAAGACATTACTGCTAAAGCTGAGTTAAATAAAATTTATAACGGAAAAGTTATGAAAATTATGGAATTTGGTGCTTTTGTAAATTTCTTAGGAAAACAAGATGGATTAGTTCATATTTCAGAACTTGCAGACAAAAGAGTTGCTAAAGTTACTGATGTAGTCAAAGAAGGTGACGAAGTTAAAGTAAAAGTTATTGGATTTGATCGAGGAAAAGTAAAACTATCTATTAAGCAGGCTGCTATATAGATAAATGTCCAACCCATTTATTTTAATTGCAAGAATACGCGTTAAAGAGGGTAAAGTTGAAGAGTATCTCAGGATAGCAAAAGAAGCTGATGAGGCTGTTAACGCATCAGAGCCAGACATGCTTATTCATACTTTCGATCAAGATCCAACTGATCCTTTAGAATTTACTTGGAGTGAAGTTTACCGAAATAGTGAAGCTATGCTGCATCATCTTAATAATGTCCCAGTCCAAGCTTATGTTGAAAAGCACAACAAAATTGCGGATAGATTCGAAATAGAGGTCTATGGAAATATTACTGAAGAGACTATCAAGGCAATAAAAGATACAAATATCCCTTTCAAGCATTTTAAAACTACTAATGTTGGTTATATCAGAAAAATATAATTACTAACTCTCTGGGACGAAAAGCAAGCAAAGACCATTGCTACAATATCTTTTTCCACCATCTGGACCATCATTGAATACATGGCCGTGATGAGCGCCACAATTTGCACAGCTATATTCAGTCCTCTTCATGCCAAAAGAATAATCAGTTTTTGTTACAAACGCGCCTGGTATTGCCTCAGTGAATGATGGCCACCCAGTTCCACTATCAAATTTTGCAGTGGACTCAAATAATTTCACACCACAATTAGCACAATGATAAGATCCTTTTCTTTTCTCATAGTTTAATTCACTAGTTCCAGCACGTTCAGTGCCCTCCTCAAACATTATTATTTTTTGTTCATTTGTAAGATCAGGATTAATTATATTATACTCACTCTCATCTTTTTTTAATTTTTTTTTAAATCCAACTAAATTACTAGCTAATGTGTGTAATGGATAAAATAAAAAACCCAATATTGAAGCCCCAGCGATTTTTAAAAAATTTCTTCTCATAATAGATTATTATTTAATTTTTATTTTTACCTAATCTATTTATCAAGAATAAAGCTATTGCGGTCAATAGGGCAAAAACTTCCAGTGCATGACCAGAACCTTCAAGGATTAATTGTACTATAAAAAATATAATACAAACTACAAACCAAACTAAAATTAGCATAATGATAAACCTTTAAGATATATTTTTTGGATCTGGCATACCTACTTTATTATAGCCAGCATCTACATAGTGAATTTCACCTGTCACACCACCTGCCATATCACTTAGAAGATATAGTGCAGAGTTTCCAACATCTAAATTATCTACATTTCTTTTTAAAAATGAGTGATCAGCATTCCATTTATATAAAAATTTTGCATCTCCAATTGCTGATGCTGCTAAAGTTTTAATTGGACCAGCACTTATTGCGTTAACTCTAATTCCTTTAGACCCTAGATCACGTGCTAAATATTTTACACTAGACTCCAATGCCGCTTTACAAACACCCATGACATTATAATTTGGTATAGCTTTATTAGCCTCATAACTTAGAGTGATCATGCTACCACCCAATTTCATGACTTTGGAAGCTTCCCTTGCAACTTCTGTGAACGAAAAGCATGAAATAAGCATACTTCTTTGAAAATTTTCTCTTGTAGTATTTAAATATTCTCCAGATAATTCAGATTTATCTGAAAATGCGATTGCATGGACAACAAAGTCTATCTCGCCCCATTGGGATTTAATATCTTCAAAAAGTTTTATTACTTCATCTTTTTTTTCAACGTCACAACTAAAAGTAACATTTGAATTGAGTTTTTCTGCTAAAGGTACCACTCTTTTTTTAAGAGCATCACCCAAATAAGTAAAAGCTAATTCTGCACCTGCCTCAGCAAGTTTTTGCGAAATACCCCACGCAATAGACCTTTCATTCGCGACACCCATTATCAGTCCTTTTTTTCCCTTCATTAAAGACATTAATTAAACTTTCTCAAAAATTAGTGTTGCATTTGTTCCACCAAAACCAAAACTATTTGACATAACTGTATTTAAAGTTGCCTCTGTTTCTGTTTTAGCAACGATTGGAAATTTTTTAGCCTCTTCATCCATTTCACTGATGTTGGCTGATCCAGCAATAAAATTTTTTTTCATCATAATTAAACAATATATAGCTTCGTGAACTGAAGCAGCTCCTAGTGGATGACCTGACAAAGATTTGGTTGAACTTATTTTTGGAATTTCATTTCCAAAAGTATCTTTTACTGCATTCAATTCTGTAATATCTCCTACAGGAGTAGATGTTCCATGAGTATTTATATAATCTATTTTATTTTTAGAAGTTGACATTGCCATTTTCATACATCTTACTGCTCCTTCACCTGATGGGGCTACCATATCGTATCCATCTGAGGTTGCTCCATAACCAGTTAATTCTGCGTATATTTTTGCCCCCCTTGCTTTTGCATGTTCGTACTCTTCGAGAACAAGCACCCCTGCACCTCCTGCAATTACAAAACCATCTCTTGTTTTATCATATGCCCTTGAAGCTTTTTCAGGGGTATCATTATATTTTGATGAAAGTGCAGTCATTGCATCAAACATTGCAGTCATTGCCCAATGGATTTCCTCACTTCCACCAGCAAAAACAATATCTTGTTTTCCCATTTGAATTAATTCCATAGAATTTCCAATACAGTGACCACTTGTTGCACAAGCTGAACTCATTGTATAATTCGTACCTTTAATTTTAAAAGGCACAGCAAGTGTAGCGGAAGCTGTACTCGCCATTGTTCTTGGAACTATAAATGGTCCCATTAATTTAGGAGTTTTAGCTCTAGTTTTATCTGCTGCTAAAATAACATTTTCTATTGAAGGTCCACCTGAACCCATAACAATTCCAGTTTTAAAATTACTTACTTCACTTTCTTCTAGTCCAGAATCTTCAATTGCTTCTTTCATTGCAATATAATTATAAGCTGATCCTGAGCCCATAAATCTAATTGTTTTTCTATCTATGTGATCTTCAAGTTTTATATTTGGCTTTCCATGGATATGACTTTTTAAATTGTGTTCTTTATATTCTTCGCAAAAAGAAATACCTGACTTAGAATTCAATAAAGATTGATGAACTTCTTCCTGATTATTACCTAAACAAGAAACAATTCCTAAACCTGTGACTACGACTCTTCTCATTATTTAAATAAACCTACTTTAAGACTATCAGCTGAGTAAATCTTTTTATCATCCGCCAGAAGAATTCCATTTGCTAAGCCAACAGTTGTTTCACCTTTAATTAATATTCTTTTCATATCAATTATATATGTTGCCATTTTGACATTCTTTAAAACTTCTCCAGTAAATTTCACTGTGCTTACCCCTAAAGCTCTTCCTCTTCCTGGGTTTCCAAGCCAACCTAAGTAAAATCCAACCAACTGCCACATTGCATCTAGGCCTAAACATCCTGGCATAACTGGATCTTCTTTAAAGTGACAATCAAAAAACCATAAATCATCTTTAATATCAAGTTCAGCTTTCATCAATCCTTTCCCAAAAGCACCCTTATTTTCATCAATTTCAGTAATTCTGTCAAACATAAGCATTGGAGGAGATGGTAATTTTGCATTACCAGGGCCAAAAAGCTCACCATTTGCACAACCTATTAATTCGTCATAATTAAAGGAATTTTTTTTCATAAATTTGTAATCTTATTACTTGATTTACCAACATTATAATATAGATATTCTTTAGAATAATTATAATTAGTAATGGCTTACGCTGAACAATATATAGATAAACTGAGAAAATCAGGACTCCGACCTACAAAACAAAGAATAAAAATTTGTGAGGTATTATTTGACACTGATAAAACCTTTCATTTTACAATCAAAGAATTGGTTAAAATCATTGAAAATCAAGCAAATATGAAGGTTTCATTGGCAACAGTTTATAACACTGTGCACGCATTCATTAAAAAAGGATATCTCAAAGAAATCCCTCTAAATTCATCACAAAGTTATTACGATACTAATGTTAGCCATCATCACCATTTTTTTGACGAAGAGGAAAATAAATTAATTGATATAGACCAAGATGAAGTTGATGAGATTAACATTAGAAAAAAAATCCCAGGAAAAAAAATTAGATCAGTGGAAGTAATTGCTAAGATTGTAAGTGATAATCAATCTCAAAAATAATCCAATAATTACAATACTTTAAAAAATATATTAAAACAGTTCTAAACTGTTGACATATATTTTATAACCATTATATAAAGCTTAATTTAGAATCATTATTAATAGTAGGAGTAAACATGTCATTAAAAGGTAGTAAAACAGAGGAAAATTTAAAAGAAGCATTTGCTGGTGAAAGCCAAGCAAATCGAAGATATCTTTATTTTGCTCAAAAAGCTGATGTTGAAGGTTTTAACGATGTAGCAGCAGTATTCAGATCAACTGCAGAAGGTGAAACCGGACACGCACATGGTCACTTAGAATATCTTGAAGAAGTTGGTGATCCAGCAACTGGTAAGCCAATCGGTGAAACAAAAGCAAATCTTGAGTCTGCAATTCAAGGTGAAACACATGAGTACACAGATATGTACCCGGGAATGGCTAAAACAGCCAGAGATGAAGGCTTTGATGAAATAGCTGACTGGTTTGAGACTTTGGCAAAAGCCGAAAAATCTCATGCTGGAAAGTTTCAAAAAACTTTAGAAAGTATTTCTTAAACAAAATTTGTGGACGAACCCCTCTCGTCCACAAACACTACAATTTAATTATATGAGCAAAGAAGGTAGTACACAAGCACCTACAAGACATCCATTAAAATTTAGAGACCCAGATTTTATAAACCCTGAGAAAATTGATCAGGAGATGAGAAGGGTCTTTGATATTTGCCATGGATGCAGGAGATGTTTTAATTTGTGTGACAGCTTTCCAAAGTTATTTGATTTTATAGACGAAACAGAAGGTGGGGAAGTATCAGATCTTTCAAGTGATAAGTTTAAACCCGTTGTTGATGCTTGTACTCTATGTGACATGTGTTTTATGACTAAATGTCCTTATGTACCACCGCATGAATTTGATTTAGATTTTCCTCATTTAATGTTGAGATATAGAACTGCTCAAAGAAAAAATGGTGATATATCAAAAACTGCAAATCAATTAACTAAAATCGATAGAAATTCAAAAATAGGAATATTTTTTAACTTTTTAATAAATTGGATTACTGATGTAAAAAATAAATTTGCTAGAAAAGTTTTAGAATTTTTTACTGGTATAGATAGAAGAGTGATTTTACCAAGGTACAATAAAGAAACATTTTCGAAGTATTTTAAGAAATTCAAAAAAAATATTTTAAAAAAAAATAATCAGAGAAAAGTAGTAATTTATTCAACATGTTTTGTTAATTTTAATAAGAAAAAAACTGGTGAGGCTGCTTTAAAAGTCTTACACCATAATAATGTAGAGGTAGAGCATTCTTATGCGGGTTGTTGTGGTATGCCTTATCTAGAGCAGGCCGATTTAGATCAAGTTACAAAACAAGCGCAATTAGTTTCAAGAGAATTAAATAAATATATTGAAAAAGGCTTCAAAGTCGTAACATTAACAGCTAGTTGTGGGTTAATGTTGAAGTTTGAATGGCCTTTGTTAATGCCAAATGATGGAATAGTCAAAAAACTTTCTCAAAATACTCTTGATATTGACGAATATGTTATGGATATTGCCAACAAAGAAGGCTTGGTTGATGGCCTAAAAGAAATTGAAGGTGGAGTAACTGTTCATAATGCTTGTCATGCAAGAGCTCAAAATATGGGTAATAAAGCAAGAGACATGCTTAAACTAATCCCAAATATTAAATTAGATGTTGTTGAAAGATGTGCAGGTCATGGAGGAACTTTTGGAATAATGAAAGGAACTCACGACATAGCAAACAAGGTGGGCAAAACTACCGCAAGTACTGTTAAAAGAAAAAATAATAAATATATGGCATCTGACTGTCCATTGGCTGGAAAACATATTAAGCAGCTAGCTGAAGATACAAATATAGTAAATGATGAAGCTGTGCATCCAATTGAAATAGTCTCAAAAAGTTATGGATTATAGAATGTCAAAAGAACAAAAAATAATTACAAAAGAAGATCTTTTGCCTTTAGATGCCTATACAAAAGTTAGAAGGCAAATGAGAAAAGAATTAGTTGAATTTAAAAAGAATAGAAGAATTCTCCTTGGACCCTATGCAACATTTTATTTTGAGTGTTATGAAACGATGATAGCCCAAGTTCAGGAAATGCTTTACATTGAAAAAGGGGGCGATGAACAAATAGCTGATGAATTAGCTGCATATAATCCTCTTATACCTAATGGTAAAGAATTAGTTGCAACTTTAATGTTTGAGATCGACAATCCAGTGATAAGAGCAGAATTTCTTGGAAAATTAGGTGGAGTAGAAAAAAATATTTTTATAAAAATAGATGATGAAAAAATATATGCTGTCCCAGAGATGGATGTAGATCGGACTTCAGATGATGGAAAGGCTTCATCTGTACAATTTATACATTTCAATTTTTCAAATGATCAGGTAAATAAGTTTAAAGATCAGAATAATATTATTGAAGTTGGTATTGATCATAAGGAATATTCACATACAACTAAATTTTCAGAGGATAATATTAAAGCTCTTTCAGCAGACTTTAATTAACTATACCCCAGATATTATTATCTTTTATAATCCAACCCGAATAGTCACCAGTTTTAATGTTACACCATTTTTCTTCACATTTTATGACTTTTAGCAGACGTCCTTGATCTAATTTTGCGAGTGGCTTTGAGTATTTTGTTGAGTTTTTAAAAAGTATCTTTTCATTTGTAGTGATTAATGAGCGAGAAGATCTTAGTTGAGAAATATGAATCCATCCACTATTTTTTTTATGATCAATTATTCTTCTAAAATTTTCTTTTTTATCAATTACCTTCACAGGTAAATTAATTTTTCTATAAATATATTTAACAGGATGATCCAGACTCGGACCATATCTTACATTAACCTTTTTATTTTTTAACATTAGAAAATAATTGTTTTCTTGAGCAGCCGATGAAATTGGTAAAAGAAAAAGAAATAAAAGTACTAAATATTTTCGCATATACATCTTTTTCTTTTTTTAAATAACACTTTTCTAAATTTAAGATTTAATAAATCTATAATTAAAATATGTGAACTTAAATCTTTCCCAACAATTAAAATTGATTTCAAAATTTCATTTGCTTGTAAGCTACCAGTCATAACTGCTGTTGGTCCTAATATACCATCAGTTTCACAATCTAAAACTCCCTCTGATGGTTCCCCTTGATAAAAACATTTTAAACATGGGCTTTTTTCTAAACTAAAATCAAATGTAAAAATATGCCCCTCAAACTTACTTATTGCTCCAATAATAAGTTTTTTTCTATATTTTATTGAAAATTTATTTAGAAGAAATTTTGCTTTAAAATTATCTGTACCATCAACAATAACATCATATTGTTTTAAGATTTTCCCTAAATTTTTATCTTCTGCTTTAATTCTATACGTTTTTACTCTTACCTTTTTATTTATTTTATTAATTTTTTTTTTTAAAATATTAACTTTGTGTTTTCCAACATCATTAGAATTGAACATAACTTGTCGATGTAAATTTGATATACTCACTTTATCATGATCCATCATACCAATTTCACCAATACCTGCTCTACAAAGTAAATCAATAACAGGCGTTCCTAAGCCTCCACATCCAACAACTAGAACTTTAGCATTTTGGATTTTCTTTTGACCTAAAACACCAACTTTTTTTAAAATAATCTGTCTTGAATATCGCTCGAGGTCGTTGCTACTAAACATTTACTATTTACCAGTAGATCCAAATCCTCCAGACCCTCTAATTGTCTCTGGTAATTCATTTGTTTCTTCAATTTCTACTTTTAAAATAGGCATTAAAACCATTTGAGCAACTCTATCTTCATCATTTACAATGAATTCATCTTTACCATGGTTAAATAAAATAATTTTTAGCTCTCCTCTATAATCACTGTCAATTGTGCCCGGTGTATTTAGCACGCTAATACTTGATTTTGCAGCAAGGCCTGATCTTGGTCTAATTTGAACCTCTGTATCTTCAGGAATTGCAATTGCAATACCGGTTGGTACCAATTTCGACTCTTTTGGTTTGATTGTAATAGATTCATCTATACATGCCATCAAATCCATACCTGAGGATCCAGCAGTCTTATAACTTGGAAGTTTTGCTTTTTGGTTAAGTCTCTTAAATAAAACTTTTACCATTACTCAATTAAGCTCAGAGATAACTCTATCCACTATCTCAGATGCTATTAAAGATTTTTTCTTTTTATATAATTTTTCACTTTCTTTATTTTTATAAAATATAGAAACTTCATTATCATCAGAGTCAAAACCTATTGTTTTATCAGAAATATCATTTGCAATAATCCAATCACAATTTTTTTGATCTAATTTTTTCTTTGAATTAAATTCAAGATTTTGAGACTCAGCTGCAAATCCAATTGTAATTTTTGGTCTTAGTGAATTATGATTTGATATGTTTGATAAAATATCAATATTTTTTTCTAACTTAAGATCTAAATTTTCACTTTTTTTAATTTTTTCACTATTAATCTCTTTAACTTTAAAATCAGCTACCGCTGCATTAAAAATAGCAACATCAGTTGGTAGGTTTTTAAGAGTTTCTCTAAACATTTCTTCTGCAGTTTTTACAGAAATAAATTTTACTCCTTCAATTGGATCTAAATTTGTTTCCCCAGAAATAAGTGTTGTCTCAAAACCATTATCTCTTAAAGACTTTGCTATTTCATAACCCTGTTTTCCACTTGATTTATTAGTTATAAATCTTACTGGATCTATAAACTCCTTAGTAGGCCCAGCAGTCACTAATGCCTTAAATTTTTTATTTTTTTCAATATTTTTAAAATAATTTTCTATAGTCCCTAATATATATGAAGGTTCTGACATTTTTCCTTTGCCATATTCTCCACAAGCCATATCTCCAATTTCAGGTCCAATAATCTTATAACCATAGCTTTTTAATTTTGATAAATTATCTTGGGTTGATTTGTGTTCCCACATTCTGACATTCATGGCGGGCACTAAAAATACTTGTTTATCTGATGCTAAAACAACCGTGCTAGCTAGATCGTCAGTTAAGCCATAACTTAATTTTGAGATTGTATTTGCTGTTGCAGGCACAATTAAAATTAAATCTGCCCATCTAGAAAGTGAAATATGGTCCATTTCGGCTTCATTTTCTGCACTGAATATGTCTTCATATACTTTTTCTTGCGAAAGTGATGAAATAGATAAAGGCGTTACAAAGTTTTTTCCACTCTTTGTAAGTATTGTTTTAATACTTACATCTTTTTTTTTTAAACCTCTTATCACTTCTAAGCTTTTGTAAGCAGATATTCCACCACATATGATTAGAAGTATTTTTTTATTTTTCATGAAGAGAATTAAAATACCAATAGAGTTAAAATTACAAGAGATAATAAGCCAATAATAGATTGGTTTCTAAATGACTTCATTTCTTCTTTTTTAGTGTTTAATTCATTATACGAGTTTGAATTCTGAGGTATTTGACCACTTGCAAGATAATTAAGCGCTTGGTTTGCCTTATCCATTACCTCAGGTAAATTTGGAAGACGTTTTAATACTTCCACAGAGTCTTTTAATGTCTCATTAATTGAATTTATAGGATCTTTAGTTTCTTTTAACCATTTTTCCAGAACAGGTTTTGATGTCTCCCATATATTTGTTTCTGGGTTTAATCTTCTCGCAACTCCTTCAACTACCACCATTGTTTTTTGCAACATAAGCAACTGAGGTTGGGTTTGCATATTAAATTTTTCCGTAACATCAAAAAGTTGTTTTAGCAACTTACCACCAGAAATATTTTTTATAGAGTGTCCAAAAATTGGCTCACCAATAGATCTTAGTGCCTGAGCAAGATCATTTACAGGTACGTTGTTTGGAACTAATCCTGCTGCAAGATGCACCTCTGCAACTTTTTTATAATCTCTTTGTATAAAACCAAATAAAATCTCAGCTAAAAATCTTTTACTAACATTATCTAACCTTCCCATAATACCAAAATCTATGGGAACAATTTGACCACTCTCATTTACAAAAATATTTCCTTGATGCATGTCTGCATGAAAAAAACCGTCTCTCACAGCATGCCTTAAGAAATGTTGTATTATATCGGTGGCAATTTTTTTTGTATCAATTGATCGTTTTTCTAACTCTTCTGTTTCTCTTATAGATACACCATTAATCCAATCAAGCGTCATTATATTTTCACTTGTATAATCCCAATAGATCTTAGGAACTTCAAAACCTAAATCATTTTTGGTATTTTCTGCATATTCGTTAGCTGCAGCGGCTTCAAATCTCAAATCCATCTCAAGGCTAGTAATTTCTTTTAATAAAAAAACCACTTCAACTAGTTTTAATCTTTTAGTTTTTTTTATTAACGATTCAATTATAAAGGCAAACAGCATTAAAGCATCTACCTCTTCATTAAAAATTTTTTTTATATCAGGTCTTAATATTTTTATTGCTACATCTTTAATAACTCCATTATCGTCAATTTGAGCTTTGTGTACTTGAGCAATAGATGCAGCTGCAACTGGTTCGCTAATATTAATTATTGAATTATAAATTTCATCACCTAAATCATTTCTAATCATTTCTTTTGCTTTTGATTGTGAGAAAGGTGGAAGTTTATCCTGTAAACTTTCTAATTCTTTTGATAATCCATCTCCTATTATATCAGGTCTTGTTGCTAGGAACTGGCCCAGTTTAATGAATGTTGTACCCATTGATGCTAGAGAATTAGATAATTTTTCTCCTTCACTTAAATTATCATATGACCTATCTTTTTTTGTAAAAGAAAAAGAAAGTAATTTAAATATTACAGTGACTAATAAAGGTGGTTTATTAAATTTTGATACAATTGTTAAAGCATCAGATTTAGCGAGTTTTCTTCCAAGTTTAAATAAAGTAATTAATCTTTTGAACATTATAATTTCCAACCAGAATGAATAGCTACTATTCCGCCAGATAAATTTCTATACGAACAATTTTTAAAATTATTTTGTCTCATTAAATCGATCAATTCTTCCTGATTAACAAATTCCTCTATACTCTTGGTCAAATATTCGTAAGGTTCTTTATCACCAACAACTGCTTTTCCTATGTGGGGGATTAATTTTGAGTAATTTTTATATAAAAAGTCTAAATTAGAATTTTGAATTTTTGAAAACTCTAAACACATATATCTTCCACCTGGTTTAAGAACTCTATATGCTTCTGATAAAGATTTATCTAAATTTTTTGTATTTCGTAAACCAAAACTTATTGTATAAAAATCAACAGTATCATTTTTGAATGGCAACTTTTCTGCTTCAGCTACAACCCATTTTATGTTTTTATATCCTCTAAGTCTTTTTTTGCCTTTTTCGATCATTTTCTTGTTCGAATCTGAGCATGTAATTTCTCCATTCTTATCTGTATAGTCTAAAAATAATTTTCCTAAATCACCAGTGCCGCAAGCAACATCTAAATACTTTTTGTTTTTAGTTGGACTCATCCAATTCATAAGGTTTTTTTTCCAAATTCTATGAATTCCAAATGACATAAAATCATTCATTAAATCATATTTATCGTATACTTTATTAAATACGCCTTCGACGAGACCTGCTTTATTTTGAAGATTTTGTTGCATATAAATTATATTAAAACACTAATATAGTATGAAATGCCTGAATTACCAGAAGTAGAAATCGTAAAACAATCTTTGAATAAGAGTATTACAGGAAAGATTATCAAAGACATATTAATAAAAAATAGGAATTTGAGGTTTAAGATCCCAAAAAATTTTGAAAAAAACATATTAAAAAAAAAAATTACTAAAGTAGATAGATTTTCAAAACACTTAATACTGAAATTTGAGGATAGTTCCAATTTAATGATTCATCTTGGGATGTCAGGAACCATTCATTTAATAAATAAATCCAGAAAAAAAAATTCTATAACAAATACCAGTTTTTATCATTCTCCATTGTTACCTACAAAGCATAATCATGTAGAAATGAAAATTGGTAAATTTAAGTTAATTTATAATGACCCGAGAAGATTTGGTTATTTTTCTTATTTTAAAAGTGATGAGCAAATAAATAATAACTTTAAAAAATATGGGCCAGAGCCTTTTGACCCATTATTTAATAAAAAATATATTTTTAATTATTTTAAAAATAAAAAAAAAAATATTAAAAATTTTTTAATTGATCAGAATTTTGTCTCTGGGATTGGTAATATTTATGCTAGTGAAATATTATTCTTATGTAAGATTTTACCATCAAAGCAAGTAAGTTTGCTCAGTTTGAATGATTGTCAAAAAATTTCTCATTTTTCAAAAGTGGTTTTAAAAAAAGCAATAGATAACGGTGGCTCCAGCATAAGAGATTTTAAAAATATAAGTGGAAATCAGGGTTCTTTTCAAAAAAATTTTAATGTTTATCAAAGAGAAAATAAAAATTGTTTAAAATATAGTTGCAAAGGGACAATACACAAAAAATTTATTTCAAATAGATCAAGTTTTTTTTGTAATTTATGTCAAAAATAAACAATTATTGTATTGACCCAATCATTATCTGAAGATATACACTCACGCTTATGGCGAATACTAAATCAGCAATTAAACGAACCAGAAAAATAAAAAGACAAACAGCTGTTAATAGATCTAGAAAGAGTCGTTATAGAAGTGCATTGAAAAAAATGAACTCTATAATAGAAAAAAAAGATAAAAAAGAAGCCTTAGCCTTTTTACCCAAGTTAAATTCAGAATTGATGTCAATTGCAAAAACAGGTGTCATTAAAAGACAGAACGCCTCAAGGAACGTTTCGAGAATTACAAAAAAAATCAATTCTCTGTGACAACCTCCAATAAGTAAAAGTTTTTCCTATACAACTTAAACGTACAATTTAAGAATAAATTACTATATCTAAAAGATTAATTTAAAAAGTTACTAGATATAGATTTAGTAAAATTTTAAATTTTTAATTCCTTACCCCATTAGGTTGCAATAATAATTTTAAAAAAATTCAATCAGGAATTTATTCAATCATAAATTTTATTTTTTTTTATTTTTACAAATTAATTTATTGCAAAAATTTTTGAGAGGTTTTAAGTGGAATTCCCTCATGAAAAATAATTTACAAAACAATAAAGCACTCGAAAAGAAAATTGACTGGGAAAATATAAAAAAAAAAATGCAGGAAAAATTTGGAAACGATATTTATGAAAGTTGGATAAAAAAAATTGAATTAGTTGAAGAATTTCATAATTATATATTATTTTCAGTTTCAACCAGATTTATCAGAGATTGGATAGTATCTAGATATCTAGATCAAATATTGCAGACAATTAAAGAATACAAAAAAGACCTAGTAAGGATTGAATTCACAATAAAAAACAATAAAGAGTCCGAAATTAGCGAAACTTATATTTCATCTCAAAATTCTATTAAAACCAATAATGATAACGTGTCGTTTATAAAAGATTCTTATCTACAATATAATAGAATAGATCCAAATAAAAACTTTGAAAATTTTATAACTGGAGGAAGTAACAAACTAGCTTTTGAAGCCTCTAAAAAAGTTTCGGATGATATAGCTCATTATAATCCTTTATATTTATATGGTGGTGTAGGAATGGGTAAAACACATTTATTAAATGCTATTGGTCTAAAATTAAAAGAAAAGAGTAAAGTAATGTTTATATCAGCAGAAAGATTTATGTACCAATTTGTAAAGTCTATAAAATCAAATGAAATGGTAAAGTTTAAAGAGTATTTTAGAAATACTGATGTTTTATTAATCGATGATATTCAGTTCATGAATGGCAAAGAAGCAATGCAAGAAGAATTTTTTCATACCTTCAATGCATTATTAGATAAAAATTCACAAATAATAATATCAGCAGATAGACCACCGAACAAACTTATTAGGATTCAAGAGAGAATAAAATCTAGATTTTCAGGTGGTTTAGTTGTGGATATCCAAAATCCTGATTATGAGCTTAGATATAAAATTATTAAATCAAAAACTGAAGAATTAAAACTATCTTATTCAAATCAATTAGTTATTTCTGAAGAAATACAAAAATTTTTAAGTACTGAAATTAAAACTAGTATTAGAGAATTAGTTGGAGCACTTAATAGAATCGTCTCATTCACTAGGATTTATAATAAAGTTCCCAACTTGTCTGAAGTTAAAATAGTTTTAAAAGATTTGCTTAATCTTACAGAAAATAAAGTTGATATTGATACAATCCAGACAACAGTCTGTAAATTTTATAAAATAAGTAAAAATGAAATGCTTTCTCCAAGAAGATCAAGATACCTTGTAAGACCAAGACAGACTGCAATTTATCTCGCTAAAATGTTGACATCTAAATCATTGCCAGAGATAGGCAGGTCTTTTGCCAATAGAGATCATACAACTGTAATCCACTCTGTTAAAACTATAGAGAGACTGAGAAAAGATGATAGTGAATTAAATATTAATATAGATAGTTTAAAAAATAAGATTCTATATAATAAAGATAATGAAGTTTAGTCTAAATCAACAGGATCTTCAAAAATCTTTAAATTATTGTCAGGGTGTAATTGAAAAAAGAAGTACGTTGCCGATACTTTCAAACGTATTATTGGATGTAAATAATGGAAGACTAACAATTACAGCTACTGATCTTGATTTAATTTTTATTCATCAAATTCCAAATGTTGAAATAATAGAAGAGGGCAAAACTACTTCATCATCATCAATAATGTATGATATTGTTAGAAAGTTTTCATCTGGAAGTAAAATTAACTTTTCTAACCCCAGTGAAAATAAATTGCATTTAGAGTCTGATAAATCTGTTTTCAACTTAAATTGTATAAGTGCTTCTGAATTTCCGTTAACAGATGAAAATTTTAATGAAAATGAGTTTTCGATTAAATCAAAAGAGCTATTAAAACTTTTAAATAAATGTAAATTTTCAGTATCTAACGACGAAACAAGACATTATTTAAGTGGAATTTTTTTACATCAGACAGAAGTAGAAGATAAAATTTTTTTAACAGCTGCAGCTACTGATAGTCATAGAATGTCTATATCAAAGATTAGACTCCAAGATAAAGTCCAATTTGATCAGATAATTTTACCAAAAAAAACTATTTTTCAACTTTGTTCATTACTAGAGGACTATGAAGGTGAAGTTAAAATATCAAATATAAAATCAAAAATTAAATTTGAAATTAATAATAGTATATTAATATCTAAGCTTATTGATGGAAAATTTCCAAACTACGTACAGGTAATACCTAAGGAAAACCAAAAAAAATTAGAAGTTAATCTAAAATCATTTTTAAATTCAGTGGATAGAGTTGCTTCAGTCTCTTTAGATAAAAAAGATGGTGTAAAATTTAATCTTTCTAAAGATAATCTTGATCTCTCAGTAAACAATACAAATAGTGGTGATGGTAAAGAAAGTTTAAGTGTTAAGTTTGATCACGAGCTGGATATAAGCTTTAATTCCAGGTATTTAATTGATGTTGCTTCCCAACTTGATGGAGATAACATTGAGATTTATTTAAAAGATACAGGTTCACCAGCTTTAATTAGAGACCCGGCTGATTATGATAGTATTTATGTTGTAATGCCAATGAAAGGTTAATTTATTAGTCCCAATTCATTGTAAATTTCTTTTTCAATAAAACTTGTAAATTCTACTGCTTCCATTCCGGGTTTGACTGGCGGAAGAATTGATATTGTAATTGTTTTATTTGGAATTAATTTACCACTCTTAGGCCAGACTTTTCCAGAATTTACAGCTACTGGTTGACACTTTATTTTTAACTCATCATAAATTCTTCCAACTCCTTTTTTGAAAGGAATGAATTCACTTGGTAAAACTCTTGTTCCTTGTGGAAATATAATTAATGGTCTATCTGAAATTTTTACAGATTTCTTTATTTTATCGATTAAACCTAAATTATCCTTACTAATTTTATTTCTATTTACTGATACTGAACCTATTTTTTTTAAATACCATCCAAATACAGGCATTTTAATTAATTCATGTTTTAAAATAAATATTGGTGAATTAAAAATTGTTTGTAAATAAAAAGTCTCAAACATAGATTGATGTGAACAAGCTATAAAAAATTTTTCATTTTTTATTATATTTTC
>CACBBR010000010.1 GCA_902537555.1 uncultured Pelagibacteraceae bacterium | reverse complement strand
TTCTTACCAGAAGATTTTTTTATGGATAAACTAGTTAGAGTAATCATTGCAATTACATTATTCGAAGCTGCTTACTGCGCTGAGGTTATTAGAGGTGGGTTGCAATCTTTACCTAGAGGTCAATATGATGCTGCAAAATCTTTGGGAATGGGTTATTGGAAAATGCATATTTTTGTAATCTTACCTCAAGCACTAAAATTAGTAATACCTGGAATAGCGAATACATTTTTAGCCTTAGTCAAAGATACTCCTTTAATTTTTGTAGTTGGTTTGGCTGAATTAGCAGGAATGCTTGCCCTAGCAAAAACAAATCCAAAATGGTTAGGTTTTGCAATGGAAGGTTATATTTTTGCATCGATAATATTCTGGATTATATGCTATGCAATGAGTAAATATAGTTATAACTTAGAGGCCAAATATAAAACCGAAAGATAATATATGTCAGATCCGATTATAAAAATTCAAAATATGAATAAATGGTTTGGCGATTTTCAGGTTTTAAAAAATATTAATCTAGAAGTTGAAGCAAATAAGAAAATTGTAGTATGTGGACCTTCAGGTTCAGGAAAATCAACATTGATAAGATGTATTAATAGATTAGAAGAGCACCAAGAGGGTGATATAATCGTTGATGGAAATGAACTATCAGAAAAAACAAAAGATATTGAAAAAATTAGAGCCGAAGTTGGAATGGTTTTTCAACAATTTAATTTATTTCCACATCTATCAATATTAGATAATTGTACTCTCGCACCTATTTGGGTAAAAAAAATGCCAAAAAAAGAAGCTCAAGAACTAGCTTTAGATCAACTAAAAAAAGTTCAAATAGATGATCAAGCAAATAAATTTCCTGGACAACTTTCAGGTGGACAACAGCAGCGTTGTGCAATTGCTAGAGCTTTATGTATGCAGCCAAAAATTATGTTGTTTGATGAACCTACATCTGCTTTGGACCCAGAGATGATTAAAGAAGTGCTAGATGCAATGGTAAGTCTTGCAAAAGGTGGAATGACTATGATTGTAGTAACACATGAGATGGGATTTGCTAAGGAAGTAGCGGATGAAGTTATTTTTATGGATGAAGGCATGATAATTGAGAAGGCAGAAACAAAGGAATTCTTTGCAAACCCAAAGAGTGATAGAACAAAGCTTTTTTTAAGCCAAATTCTTTAAAATAATTCTAAAGACAGGTAAAAAGTTACTTGACAGGTTTACAATTAATTAAAAAAACCAATTTTTTTAAAAATTATTTTACTTGCATAAACATTTCTATTTAGATTAACTCACGATTATATTTTATTTAAAGAGGGGTCTTAAATGGAAGAAAATTTTAATAAACATCTTGGTAACAAACTAAAGTTAAGAAGATTAGCTTTAGGTTTAACTCAAACAAAAGTCGCTAAAGCAATAAACGTAACATTTCAACAAATTCAAAAATATGAAAAAGGAACTAATGGTGTTAGTTCAATTAGATTATTACAACTTTCAAATTATTTAAAAGTACCAATTAACTATTTTTTTGAGGATTTTTCTGAATATTTAGTAAATCTAGAAAAATCTAAAGAAGGTCATATGAATGTTAACTATAACTTTTTAGTTAAAGTTTATTCAGAGTTAACTGAGGATCAAAAAACAAAATTTGCGAAAAACTTACAAATTTCTCAAATAAATATTTCTAAGGCTGTATAATTAATTTGGCTCCTCGGGCAGGACTCGAACCTGCGACCAATTGATTAACAGTCAACTGCTCTACCAACTGAGCTACCGAGGAATATTTTTCTCACAACTTACTTTTTTTAAAACTTATCTCAATACTTTTTTTGGAGGCAACGCCCGGAATCGAACCGGGATACAAGGATTTGCAATCCTCTGCGTAACCATTCCGCCACGTTGCCATCAAATACAAAAATATTTGTTAATCGATCTTTGTATAATTCATTTTGATCATTAGTCTATAAATTTAGCAATGATTTTCATTATTGTTTATTAATTTGATTAATTTATAAAACAAATCAATGAGTTTTGATAAATATGAGCATATAAATGTAGAAAATAAAATCTACGATTATTGGGAAAAAAACCAGCTATTTAAACCTAAAGAAAATTCAAAAAAATTCTCAATTGTAATTCCTCCACCAAATGTAACAGGAAGCCTTCATATGGGCCATGCTTTAAACAACTCAATTCAAGATGTTTTAACAAGATTTCATAGAATGAATAATTATGAAACTTTATGGCAACCAGGAACAGATCATGCTGGTATTGCAACTCAGGCATTAGTTGAAAAAAAACTTGCAAAAGAAGGTGTTAAAAAAAACGATTTAGGTAGAGAAAAGTTTATAGATAAAGTTTGGGAATGGAAGAATGAATATGGAGATATAATAATTAATCAACTTAAAAAACTTGGATGTTCATGTGATTGGTCCCGTAATGCTTTTACTATGGATGAAAATTTATCTAAGTCAGTCATAAAAGTATTTGTTAATCTTTATAATAAGAAATTAATCTACAAAGCAAAAAAACTTGTAAATTGGGATGTTGTTTTAAAAACAGCAATATCCGACTTAGAAGTTGATCAACGTGAAGTAAATTCTCAACTTTATTATATAAATTATCCTATAGAAAATTCAGATAAATTTATAACAATTGCAACAACAAGACCTGAAACTATGTTGGGAGATACTGCAATAGCTGTAAATCCTAAAGATAATAGATTTAAAGATTTAGTAGGGAAGTTTGTAATTATTCCTTTAGCAAACAGAAAAATAAAAATAATAACAGATGATTATGCTGATCCTGAACAAGGAACAGGAGCAGTAAAAATTACTCCAGCTCACGATTTTAATGATTATGATGTAGGTACAAGAAACAATTTAGAGGTAATTAATATATTTACTCCTGATGGAAAAATAAATGACAATGCACCTGACCCATATAAAGGTTTAGATAGATTTGCAGCAAGAAAATTAATCTTAGAACATCTTGAAGAGGGTAAATTTTTAGAAAAAATAGAAAAGTTAGTAAACAAAGTTCCTTATGGAGATAGATCTAATTCTATTATTGAACCTTATTTAACAGAACAATGGTTTGTTGACGCAAAAACTTTAGCAATTAAAGCAAAAGAAGTAGTAAATAATGGTAAAACTAAATTCTTTCCTGAGAACTGGTCAAAAACGTATTTTCAATGGATGAATAATATTGAGCCTTGGTGTATTTCTCGTCAATTATGGTGGGGACATCAAATTCCAGCATGGTACGGGCCTGATGGAAAAATATTTGTAGCTGAAAATGAAGACGAATGTAAAAAACAGGCAAAAGAATTCTATTCAAAAGATGTGGAATTAAAAAGAGATGAGGATGTATTAGACACTTGGTTTTCTTCAGGTCTATGGCCATTTGCGACTTTAGGTTGGCCAGAAAAAACTCCAGAAGTTGAAAAATTTTATCCAACTAGTGTTCTTGTTACTGGTTTTGATATCATATTTTTCTGGGTTGCAAGAATGATTATGATGGGAACTCAGTTTTTAGATAAGGAACCTTTTAAAAATATATATGTTCATGCTTTAGTTAGAGATGAAAAGGGTCAAAAAATGTCTAAATCTAAGGGCAATGTAATTGATCCTTTAGAATTAATTGAGAAATATAGTGCAGATGCATTGAGATTTACACTTTTATCAATGGCATCACCAGGTCGAGATGTAAAATTATCTGAAGACAGGGTTAAAGGTTATAGAAATTTTTTGAATAAAATTTGGAATGCAAATAACTTTTTAACACAAAATAAGTGTGATTTTGGTGATGTGAAAAAACCTGAAAATATAAAATTAACAATCAATAAGTGGATACTATCTGAGCTTGTAAAAGTTAAAAATGACACGGAAAATAGTTTGAAAAACTATAGGTTTGATGAGTCAGCTAAGATTATTTATCAATTTGTATGGCATTCATTTTGTGATTGGTATTTAGAGTTATCTAAAACAGTTTTAAACTCTGATAATGAGGAAGATATTAAGGAGTTAAGACAAACATCAGCATATGTTTTTAAGGAAATTTTAATAATACTTCATCCATTTATTCCATTTGTAACCGAAGAGATATGGTTAAATAATAAGCTAGATAAAGAAGGCAAAGATTACTTGATGTATGCCAATTGGTTAGAAGATGATTATCATGAAAAAAAATCGTATGACGAGATAAATAATATCATTAATTTTATTACATCAATTAGATCATTTAAAAATGAATTAAATATAAGTCCTGGATCATTTATTGAAATTTCAACAGAAAATACAAACAAAGAATATAAAAACTTTTTATCTTCTAATGAAAATATAATGAAAAAAAATGGTAGAATTAAAAATTTTCATGAAAAAGATCTAGATAAACCCTCTGCAAGTATAGTCATAAGTGGTGAGTTATTTAAATTATATTTTGATGAAGATGTTGATTTAAATATGATCAAATCAACATTAGAAAAGAAAATTACAAAAATTAGTGAAGAGATGAAAAAAATTGATGTCAGATTATCAAATAAATCCTTTGTAGATCGTGCACCACAAAATATAGTAGAGCAGGAGAAAAGCAACTTTGCTAATCTTGAAAAAGATGTTAAAAAAATAGAATTAACTCTTAAAGGTTTATAATGAAAAAATTTAATAAAAAGAAATTACCAAGTAGACACACAACAATAGGTGCTGATAAAGCCCCTCAAAGATCTTTTTATTATGCAATGGATCTTACAGAAAAAGATGTAGCAAAACCATTTGTTGGTGTTGTTTCAACATGGAATGAGGCCGCTCCTTGTAACATAAATTTAATGAAACAAGCTCAATCAGTTAAAAAAGGAGTTAAAGCTTCAGGTGGAACTCCAAGAGAATTTTGTACTATTACAGTAACTGATGGTATTGCGATGGGTCATGAAGGAATGAAGTCATCATTAATATCAAGAGATGTAATAGCAGATTCAACCGAACTTACGGTTAGAGGACATTGTTATGATGCATTGGTTGGATTAGCAGGCTGTGATAAATCATTACCTGGTTTAATGATGTCAATGGTACGTTTAAATATTCCAAGTGTATTTATATATGGTGGTTCAATTCTACCTGGGAGATTTAATGGAAAAGATGTAACCGTTGTAGATGTATTTGAAGGTGTTGGAAAATACACGTCAAAAAAAATGACAGCTCATGCATTAAGAAAATTAGAATTAAAAGCATGTCCAAGTGCAGGTGCTTGTGGTGGACAATTTACTGCAAATACAATGGCATGTGTTTCTGAAGCAATAGGATTAGCTTTACCTTTTTCAGCAGGAACGCCAGCACCATATTTAGAAAGAAATAAATATGCAATAGACAGTGGTAAAGCTGTAATGAATTTGTTAGCAAAAAATATTAGACCTAGAGATATAGTTACAAGAAAAGCTTTAGAAAATGCTGCTACTATTGTTGCAGCAACAGGTGGATCAACAAATGCAGGTTTACATTTACCAGCTATCGCAAATGAAATTGGAATTAAATTTGATTTAATGGATGTTGCAAAAATATTTAAGAAAACTCCTTATCTTGCAGATTTAAAACCTGGTGGAAAATATGTTGCAAAAGATATGTGGGAAGCAGGAGGAGTTCCAATGTTATTAAAGACATTAATGGACGGCGGTTACATCCATGGTGATTGTATGACTGTTACAGGCAAAACCATGAGAGAAAATTTAAAAAATGTAAAATTTAGAGAAAATCAAAAAGTAATGAGATCTTATAAAAATCCTATTTCACCAACAGGAGGAGTAGTTGGATTAAAAGGAAATTTAGCTCCAGAAGGTGGAATTGTAAAAATAGCAGGTTTGAAAAAATTACAATTTACAGGAAGAGCCAGATGTTTTGATAATGAAGAGTCTGCGTATAAAGCAGTAATAAACAGAAAATACAAAGATGGAGACATCATTATAATTAGATATGAGGGACCAATAGGAGGTCCTGGAATGAGAGAAATGCTTCAAACAACTGCTGCAATCTACGGTCAAGGAAAAGGGGAGAAAGTAGCCCTTATTACTGATGGTAGGTTCTCTGGGGCTACCAGAGGCTTTTGTATCGGTCATGTAGGCCCTGAGGCCTCCGTAGGCGGTCCTATAGCCCTTTTAAGGAACGGGGATATCATCGATATAGACGCTAAAAAGGGCACAATTAACGTAAGACTTACAAAGAAGGAATTAAGTGCAAGACGTAAAAAATGGAAACCGAGAAAAGTGAATTTTGGTAATGGTACATTATGGAAATATGCACAAACGGTTGGACCAGCTTATAAAGGTGCACCAACTCATCCAGGTGGAAAAAACGAGGTTAGAACGTACGCTGATATTTAATGAAAATTAGACCTGTAATACTTTGTGGTGGCGCAGGAACAAGACTTTGGCCAGATAAAAAAAAACATCAAGCAAAACAATTTATTGATTTTGGTGGATGGAGTTTAATTCAAAAAACTTTAGAGAGAATTAATAAACCAATTTTTGATTTTCCTATAATCAGCACAAATCTAAAATACTTAAAACAAGTAAAACAAGCTTTAAAAAAAAGTAAAATAAAAAAGTTTAAAATAGTTTTAGAACCAGCTAAAAAAAATACTGCACCGGCAATCCTTGCTTCAGCTTTAATAAAAGATATTCCATTAGAGCAACCATTAATGTTTTTTGCAGCAGATCATTTAATTGAAAAGTCTAATATTTTAAATAAATCTCTTTTAATAAATAAATCAAATTTAAATAATCAAAATTTATTTATTTTTGGAATAAAACCTACAAACCCATCAAGTGAGTATGGATATTTTTTAACTAAAAAAATCAAATCTATAAATAAAGTTACAAAATTTATTGAAAAACCAAAACTATCAAAAGCAAAAGAAGTAATTAAGAAAAAAGGTTACTGGAATTCTGGCATGTTTTATCTAAGAAAAGACTCAATAATCAATAACTTTAAAAAATATCAAAATAAAACTTACAAAAGTTGTGTTGAGGCTATTAAAAAAGGTAAATATAAAAATAATACCTACTACTTAAATAAAAGAGCTTTTGAAAAATCAATCGAGAAATCTTTTGATTATGCAATACTTGAGAAAACAAATAAAATTAATGCTATTAAACTAGATATACCTTGGTCTGATCTTGGTAGTTGGAAAGAGATACTCAAGATATATGATAAAAATAAAAGAAAACACTTTAAGAAAAAGAATGTTTTTTATAGACCATGGGGGAGTTATTTAAATTTATTTGAGGGAAAAGAGTTTTTAATTAAAGAATTATCAGTAAAACCTAAAGGTATATTAAGCCTTCAAAAACATCATCACAGAGCAGAACATTGGTTAGTTACAAAAGGTAATCCAAGAATAACTTTAAATAAAAATATCATTAATAAAAAGCCTAATGAACATATTTTCATTCCATTAGGAGCAATTCATAGAATACAAAATCCTGGAAAAAAACCTGTAAAAATTATGGAAGCTCAAGTTGGTTCAATTCTAAAAGAGACTGATATTGTTAGATATCAAGACATTTATGGTAGAGCAAATAAACTTTAATTAAATTGTAATAATCTATAAATATTTTTGTCATCAACATTAACTATAAAATTCTAATAAAATTTTAAATTATAAAACATCTTTATTTCCCCTTAATTTTAAAATTTTGTTGATTAACTACTTTCCCCTTTTTTAATTACAAAAAGGGGAAAGAAGATTTAGAAATTAATTATTTACAGATGCGGAACTCCCGATAGTCTTCTTTTTAGCTAGTTTTTTTGTTTTTTTTTCAGCAACTCTTTTTTCAATACTTGCAATTTTAATATTAATTTTAGATAATTTTTTTTCTTTTAAATTGATCTTATTTTTAAGTTTTTCTATTAACTTGATAACCTTTTTTTTTCTTTTTTCATTTTTCTTTAACTTTTTACTCATAATGACCTCCTGTGTAATTTTATAATAATTATATTTAAATTAAATATCTTAGTAAAATGATTTTTTGATAAATTCTCTTATTTAAAAGTTATGCTGTTAATATGTTAAAATATTTTCCTGATTTCCTTAATTCTACGTTATCACAATATTGATATTTATCACCATCAATTTGAATTGGAATTTTTTTCCCTTGTCCATCAATTTTTAGCTCACTGGAATAAGATGTTATAACACTCGTAGACTTCGATAAATCTCCAAAAAAAATAATCAAATAAATATAATAAAGTATTTTTATTCTTGTAAGGTCTTTGAATACATAAGTAATAATTTTGTTATCAAATATATTTGTTTTATTAATTTTGTAGTGACCCGCATAATAATTGGTATTAGAACATAACACCCAGTCAGCTATATGATTTTGACCATCTATGTTAACTTTTAATTTTTGATTTTTCATTAACAAAAATTTTTGCAATCCTTTATATCCAAAAATAATTTTACCTAACAGTTTTTTTAGAGAACTATTAATTGAATGGACTATCGTTGCATCCCAACCTATACCTGCCATTAAAATAAAATAATCATTATTGATTTTTACTAAATTAGTTTGTTTTAAATTGTTTGATTGTAAAATTTGAACAATTTTACTTATTTTTTTACTCATATTTAGTTCAGCTTGAAGTAAATTAGCAGTTCCAGCTGGTATATAACCTATAGCAAAATCTTCTTTTGGAACAAAATTATTTTTAATAAGTTTGTTTATTGCAAATGATACTGAACCATCGCCTCCAGCAACTACAAGTCTATCTATATTTAACTTAGAAATATTTTTAAATACTGCCTCTGCTTTATCCACGCTCTCAGTTTCAAAAAAAGAAACATCGTTATACTTAGAAAGTTCATCAGAAATTTTTTTTATAAATTTAGATTTTCTGCCAGAGGAAGCGTTTTTGTTGTAAATAATGCAATATTTCATAATAAATTTTAATATTTCCTTAACATTACTATGGCACAAAGAATTAAACGATTCTAGTGCAAATTGAATTAAAAAAAAAGGATTAAATGAAACCTATATTAAAATACAAAAGTATATTCATTTCAGATGTGCATCTTGGTACTAAAGGTTGCCAAGCAAATAAATTGCTTGAATTTTTTAAAAATACAAGATCAGAAAAACTTTATTGTGTAGGTGATATAATAGATGTTTGGGCACTTCAAAAAAATTTTTATTGGCCACAAGAACATAATGACGTAATTCAAAAAATATTAAGAAAAGCAAGACATGGAACAGAAGTTTACTACGTTATAGGTAATCATGATGAAGTGTTTCGAAAATTTATTCCTATGCATTTTGGATATATAAAAATGATCAATAGAGTAATTCATCAGTCTGTTTTAAATAAAAAATATTTAGTTGTTCATGGCGATGCTTGGGATGGTGTTATGAGATATGCCAAATGGTTGTCTAAGTTAGGCGCAATAGCCTATGAAATGCTATTGAAATTAAATGTAGTGATTAACTTTTTTAGACGTCTAAGAGGTAAAGGCCAGTGGTCTTTAGCAAAGTTTCTTAAATATAAGGTAAAAAATGCAGTTAAATATATGGGAGAATACGAAAAAACAATCGCAGAATATGGAAAGAAAAAAAAATTTGATGGAATAATCTGTGGGCATATTCATCACGCCCAAAATGAAAATTATGATGGTGTTAATTATTTAAATTGTGGAGACTGGGTTGAGTCTTGTACTGCTTTAGTTGAAAATTTTGATGGAACGTTTGAAATAATTTATTGGGATAAATTAAGAGAAGAATTTTTAGATAGTCGTAATAATTCAGATAAAGAAGTAATTGAAACTCCAGGTCTGAAAAAGGCATCATAATGAAAATATTAATTGTAACAGACGCTTATTTTCCACAAGTAAATGGTGTGGTAAGAACTTTAAATGAAACAGGAAAAAAACTTGAAGCAATGGGTCACGAAGTTGAGTATTTAAATCCCCAACTTTTCTTCACTGTGCCTATGCCTAAATATAATGAAATAAGACTTTCTGTGAATATTTGGCCGAGAGTAAGCCATTTAATAAAAAAAATAAATCCTTCAGCCATACATATAGCTACCGAAGGTCCTTTAGGATTTATGGCAAGAAGATATTGTCTTAAAAATAATCTAAAGTTTACCACAAGTTTTCACACAAGATTTGATAAATATATGAAATTATATTTACCTTGGGTTCCTGAAAAATTATCACAGAAATTCCTAAGCAACTTTCATAACAAAGCAGAAAAAATTTTGGTTACAACCGAATCTATGAAAAAAGAACTAATTCAAATTGGAGTAGATGAAAGTAAAATGGTTGTTTGGACAAGAGGTGCTGATCATGGATCGTTTAAAAATCCAAAAAAAATCAATTTAGAATATAAAAGGCCTATATGGATATATGTAGGTCGAGTAGCTATTGAAAAAAATATTCGTGCTTTTTTAAATCTAAAATTAGAAGGAACAAAACTTCTTGTTGGTAAAGGACCAGATATTGAAAAGTTAAAAAAAGAATTTCCAGATGCTCACTTCTTAGGTGAAAAAACTAACGGTGAATTAGCTTCATATTTTACATCATCTGATGTTTTTGTCTTCCCAAGCAAAACAGATACGTTTGCAATTGTAATATGTGAATCCCTCAGTTGTGGTACACCGGTTGCAGCATTTCCTGTTCCTGGTCCTAAAGATATTTTCAAAGATAGTGAAATTAATTGTTTAGATGAGGATTTAGAAAAATCTGCAATGAAAGCTCTAAAAGTTGAAAGAGAAAAGTGCCTAGAATACTCTAAAAACTTTACTTGGGATAAAACCGCAGAAATTTTTATTAATAATATCTCCCCTAATTAAATAACTAAAATTTAAATAATTGCATATTAAATTTTTAATATGTTAATTATATACTTAACTTTTAGAACATCATGATTGGCCTCTTTGAAATACTATTAATCTGTGTAATTATATTTCTACTAATAATAATTTATTCAAACAGAAACAAAAAAAATACTGATGATAAAATTATTATCTCAAAGTATGAAAAGGATGATAGCAAAACATTTATATTAGATGAATTAGAGGATCAATTTATAGCATTAGATAAATTAAATATTATAAAATATGTCAATCCAAGTGCTGAAAAAAGATTTGGTAAAAATATTTTAAATACACATCTCGGCACAATTTTAAGGCATCCTAATCTAGATGAAAAAATCAGAGAAGTTAAGTTTTCAAAAAAAACTAGTAATTTAGATTTAGAAATAAATTTGCCTTCATATCAGTATTACAGAATTTATGTGATTCCTGGACCAACTGTAATTTTTACAGAAAAAGACTCTGTTGTTTTATTTTTAAAAGATCTTACTGAAATTTCAAAAGCACAAAAATTTAGAACTGACTTTGTTGCTAATGTTAGCCATGAATTAAAAACTCCTCTTGTTTCAATTAAAGGCGCTATAGAGACAATAGAGGGTCCTGCTAAAGATGACGAAATAGCAAAGATAAACTTTCTTAAAATAATCTCTTCACAAAGCAAAAGAATGGAAAATTTAATAAGTGATCTATTAATATTAAGCAGAATTGAACTCCAGGAGCATATAAGACCTGACAAACCAGTTAATTTGAAGAATATATTAACAAAAGTAAAAGATATTCATTTTACTAGCTTAAAAGAAAAAAATATTAATCTTGAAATGAATTTAGATAATGTAAGTGATGTTATTGGTGATGAAGATAAATTAATAACAGTTTTTTCTAATTTATTAGACAATGCCATTAAATACTCAAAAGAAAAATCAACTATAAATATATTAACTTCTCCAAGCAAAGGGAAACTCATAACAAAAGGAATTAAAATATCTGTATCTGATCAAGGTATTGGAATTCCTGAGGATCAAATTAACAGGGTAACTGAAAGATTTTATAGAGTAGATGTTGAAGAGAGCAGGAAAGTTGGTGGAACAGGTTTAGGTCTTGCAATTGTCAAACATATAATTTCTCAACATAGAGGTGATTACGAAATAAAAAATCTTAATGGTAAAGGAACCGAAATTAACATTCATTTGCCTAGTGAATTATAAACTTTATATAATTTAACAATTTTCACAATATAATTTAATTTGTAAATAACGGATTTTTTCAATAAAGTTGTTAAATGAAAAAAATAATAATAAATTTTTTTATTTTTTCTTACTTATTCTTTAATTTTATATCAAATTCTTACTCTGAAGACTCTAATAAAAAAGACATTACAACACTTTTAAGGAACCAACAACTTACTGTATTTGATATTGGTATTTTTAGAATGAAAAATGACTTAGAAAACACCAAAAGCACTGTCAGTAAACATTTTCCATCTGACAAAGTAAATGTTGATCATATCTATACTGATGTTTTAACTTCATTCTGGAGAGATACAATTGATTTGATTGTATCAATCCCAATGAACAAAAACTTAAAAAAAGAAAATTATATGTCTGACATGTATAGATGTAAAAATATTTTCTTTTCTGTAAGAGATCATTTGTTAAGAAAACAAAATGAGAGTAATTATAATTTTAATAGAGCCTCAAGTTATATAATTACTACTTTTTCTACCCCCACAAGTTGGCCTTCATGGAAATATGATCAAAAACAAGTAAAAGATCTTATATCAATGATACAACTAGAAGTTACTTTAAGACCAACAAAGAGCTTAGCACTAAGTGAAAATGTGAGCCCAATTCGTTGTAGAGGAGATTTAGCTGCAGATAATGATACCTTAATCATCTCTAAAAAATACAACTAAAAAGTTACCTATTTAACAAAACTGTAATAAATTTGTAATACTAGAGTCCTCAATAAAATTTAATAAGCGAGTCGTTAATTAACTTTAATTCACGAAAGGATATTAAAAATGAAAAAACTAACTATAGTCCTTGCTTCAATAGTTGCCATTTCTGTTGCCACTATTGCTCAAGCAAGAGATCAAATCAAAATAGTTGGATCATCTACTGTATTCCCTTACGCAACAATAGTTGCTGAAAGATTCGGGCAAACTGGATTTAAAACACCAGTAATCGAGTCAACTGGTACAGGTGGTGGTGCAAAATTATTTTGTGCAGGTGTAGGAGAAGCTCACCCTGATATAACAAATGCATCAAGAGCAATGAAAGATAAAGAAAAAGCTCTTTGCAAAAAAAATGGTGTTAATGACATTGTTGAAGTTATTATCGGTAACGATGGTATTACTTTAGCATACAGTGTTGATGCTGAACCAGTAAACTTCACTAAAGAACAACTTTGGAAAGCTTTAGCAAAACACTCAGTTGTTGATGGTAAATTAGTAGACAACATATACAAAACATGGGATCAAATAGATCCAAGTTTACCAAAACAAAAGATTTCAGTTATGATTCCCCCAGGAACATCCGGAACAAGAGATGCTTGGAATTCGTTAGTAATGAAAAAAGGTATGCCTAAAGAGGCTAAAGCATTATACAAAGCAGGTTTCGAAGCTGGAAATAAAAAATATAAAAAACCACAAAAACTTTACAGAGAAGATGGTGCTGCAATTGAAGTTGGAGAGAATGATAGTTTAATTATTCAAAAATTATCTGAAGACAAAGAAATGTTTGGTTTCTTTGGATTTAGTTACTTCTTAGCTGCTAGAGATAAATTGCAAGCTGCAAGTATAGAAGGTGGTCAACCATCACTAGAATCTATCCAAGACTATAGTTATGCTGTTGCTAGACCATTATTCTTTTACGTAAAAAAAGCTCATGTTGGTGTAATTCCAGGTTTACATGAATTTGTAAAAGAATTCACTACAACTAAAGCTATTGGTAAAAGAGGTTACTTAGCGGAAATAGGACTTGTTCCACTTGATGCTGCAACTTACAGAACAGTTAGAGATAATTCGAAATCTCTTACTGCAATGTCAATGGAGTAATATAATATTTGTTAATAAACTCAAAAGGGGCCCTATTAAATGGGCCCTTTTTTTTGTATAAATCTAAAGGAGCCAATAATTGAATTCAGTAATATTTTTAACAATCGTTCTTTTAGCTTTATCCAGTTACTTCTTTGGAAGAAAAAAAGCTATTTTAATTCAATCTAACAAACGGTTAACAGCTCTTCCAAAATTTTATGGGTACTATCTTGCTATATGGTGTGGCGCACCCGCTTTTCTTTTGTATGCTTTATGGTCGATATTTGAACCTAGCATAGTAAGATTTTTTATACTTAGTGATTATTCTTCGCAAGGACTTCTAGAAGGAGAGTTGAATTTATTTTATGAAAAAGTAAAATCACTTTCTCGAAACCAGTATTCAGGAGAACTTACTGCAGAGTTACAAAGATCAGCAGAAAAATATTTAAACTTTAGAGACATAGCAAAGTGGTCTAAGGTCGTTATAGTTTTATCATTATTAATTGCATCAACAGGTTATGCGTATACAAAGATTTCAAACAACACTAAAACAAGAGAACCAGTTGAAATATTTCTTAAAGGAGTATTTTTTTTATCATCACTGGCAGCGATATTAACAACCATTGGTATTATTTTTTCCCTTTTGTTTCAAACAATAGAATTTTTTCAAGTTATCCCACTATTTGATTTTGTATTTGGAATGCACTGGTATCCTGCAAAAGCTTTTGTTCGAGACGCAAGTGAAGCACTTGATCCATCAATGTATAGTGATACTTTTGGTGCAGTTCCGATATTTGCAGGCACCTTTTTTATAGCTTTGATTGCAATGTGTGTTGCAATACCAATTGGTTTGTTAAGTGGTATATATATGGCGGAATATGCGAGCAAACGTTTAAGACAATATGCCAAACCTGTCATTGAAATTTTAGCAGGAATTCCAACTGTTGTTTATGGTTTTTTTGCTGCTTTAACAGTTGGACCTTTTTTAAAAGACCTTGGATTATCATTAGGACTAGAGGTGTCAGCAGAAAGCGCACTGGCAGCCGGTGGTGTTATGGGAATTATGATTATTCCATTTATATCAAGCTTAAGTGACGACGTAATTACAAGTGTTCCTCAAAATCTTAGAGATGGTAGCTATGCCATGGGAGCAACAAAATCTGAAACAATAAAAAGAGTAATTTTTCCAGCTGCTTTACCTGGAATTGTTGGATCTATTTTATTAGGTGTTTCTAGAGCTATTGGTGAAACAATGATTGTTGTAATGGCATCAGGGTTGGCAGCAAACCTAACTCTTAATCCATTAGAGTCCACTTCAACAATAACTGCTCAAATTGTTGTTATCTTAATTGGTGATCAACAATTTGGGGATCCGAAAACCCAAGCAGCTTTTGCACTGGGATTAAGTTTATTTATAGTTACTTTAGTTTTAAATATTGTTGCCTTATCTGTTGTGAAAAAATATAGAGAGAAATATGAATAAAGAGGAACGTTTAATTAAAAGATACAAAGCTGAAAAAAGATTTCAATTTTACGGTAAAGCTGCAATATTTATGGCTTTATTATTTCTAGTGGTATTTCTAACAAAGATATTTTCTACTGGTTACACAGCATTTCAAAAAACATGGTTGGTAATACCAGTCAATTATAATGCAGATTTATTATATTTGGATCCAGATAAAAAACCAACAACCGAAGATATTAATGATGCAGACTTTTATGAGTTTGGGATAGAAACATTTATCACTCTCGATCCAGATGCAAGTGAGGATCAAATTATGGAATTAAAAAAAATGTTTGCATTTACTTTTGAGAGAGAATTAAAATATTATCTTCTAGACAATCCTGATAGCTTTGGAAAAACAGTTGATGTAAAATTAACAGCCTCTGACGACTTAGATCAAGTATTTAAAGGAAATTATCCAAGAGATATACCTGAAAATAGAAGAAGAGCATCTGATTATCAATTAAAAATCTTTGATAAATTAAATGAAGATGGAAGAGTTATAAGTGAATTTAATGCCAGTTTTTTTACAAATGCTGATTCTAGAGAAGCTGAGTTAGCGGGAATAGCAAGCTCATTTATGGGTTCATTATTTTCCATACTTGTCTGTCTGTCAATTGCCTTTCCTGTTGCCTTACTAGCTGCAGTTTATCTAGAAGAATTTGCACCAAAAAATAGATTTACAGATTTTATAGAAGTAAATATCAATAATTTAGCAGCAGTTCCTTCAATTGTTTTTGGATTATTAGGATTAGGTGTTTTATTGGCCGTGTTTGGTTTACCTAGATCAACACCCTTAGTTGGAGGTATAACCCTTTCGTTAATGACTCTTCCAACAATTATAATAGCAGCCAGAGCATCATTGAAGGCTGTTCCACCCAGTATAAGAGAAGCAGCTTTAGCAATGGGAGCTAGCAGAATGCAAACGACGATGCATCATACCGTGCCATTGGCTTTACCTGGAACTTTATCAGGTACTATAATTGGCTTAGCTCAAGCATTAGGTGAAACAGCGCCTTTAATATTAATTGGAATGGTTGCTTTTGTTAACACAATACCAGGAACCCCTATGGATCCAGCAGCTAGCTTGCCTGTTCAAATCTATATATGGGCGGAGAGTGCCGAAAGAGGATTTGTAGAAAAAGTGTCTGCTTGCATAATGGTATTATTATTTTTCCTAATTTTTATGAATTTAGGAGCACAATTAATTAGACATAAATTTGAAAAGAAATGGAACTAAAATATGAATAAAATAGAAGCAAAAAATGTTGATGTCTATTATGGAGCGAAACAAGCTTTATTTGATATCAATATGGATATCGAAGCAAATAAAGTAACTGCTCTTATTGGACCTTCTGGTTGTGGTAAATCAACATTCTTAAGATGTTTAAATAGAATGAATGATGTGATCGATATTTGTAAAGTCAGTGGTGTCGTAAAAATTAATGACTATGACATAAATCAAAAAGATACAGATGTTGTAAGGCTTAGAGAAAAAGTTGGAATGATTTTTCAAAAACCAAATCCTTTTCCAAAAACCATTTATGAGAATATTTCTTATGGACCTGAGATACATGGGATAGCTCAATCTAAAAGTGAAATGGATAATATTGTTGAAGAGAGTTTGAGAAAAGCAGCACTTTGGGAAGAGGTAAAAGACAGAATTCACGAACCAGGTACTGGTTTATCAGGTGGACAACAACAAAGACTTTGTATTGCAAGAACAATATCAATTAAGCCAGAGGTAATACTCATGGATGAGCCATGTTCAGCTCTTGATCCAATTGCGACAGCTCAAATAGAGGAGCTAATTGATGAATTAAGAAAGGAACATACTATAATAATTGTTACTCACTCAATGTCCCAAGCTGCAAGAGTCTCTCAAAATACTGGTTTTTTTCACCTTGGTAAATTGATTGAAGTAGGTTCTACTGATAAGATATTCAAGAATCCGACTCAACAACAAACGCAGGATTACATAACAGGAAGGTTTGGATAATGAATGAAAAACCACATACAGTAAAATCTTACGAAGACCAATTAAAAAAATTAAACAATGATTTAGTTGAAATGGGGGCAAATTGCGAAACCGCTTTAGGTAAGGCAATGAAAGCAATATCAACAAATGATCATAACCTTGCTGATGATGTTATAAATTCAGATGCAGTTATAGATAATTTTGAGTCTCTGATAGAGAATGAGGTAGTAAATTTAATTGCTTTAAGACAACCAATGGCTGTTGATCTTAGAGAAACAGTTGCAGCTCTAAAGATGTCTTCAGACTTAGAAAGAATAGGTGATCTTGCCAAAAATATTGCAAAAAGAACAAAACTTATAAATACGCATTTGCCAAATAATTTAATTGAAGCAATGAATAGAATCTGCATTTTGGTTCAAAAACAATTAAAAATTGTTTTAGACTCATATCTAAGTAGATCAAGCGATGTAGCTCGAACAGTATGGGAGAGTGATGAACAAGTTGATGATTTAACAAATAAATGTATGGAGGAAGTCATCTCATTACTTAAATCAAATATGGAAAATATTGAATATGGCTCACATCTTTTATTTGTAACTAAAAACATTGAAAGGATAGGAGATCATACAACCAACATTGCTGAGCAAGTATATTATTTAGTTACAGGTGATTATTTAGAGGGTGAAAGACCTAAGGGTAGCGACTCAGTATTAACAAAGTAATGAGTGCACACATATTTATTGCAGAAGATGAGGCGCCAATTTCAACTCTATTAAAATATAATTTAGAAAAAGAAGGTCATAAGGTTTCTTCAAGTGAAAATGGAGAGGACTCTTTAAAATCAATAAAACAAAAAATGCCAGACTTAATCATATTAGATTGGATGTTGCCAGATTTATCAGGTGTTGAAATATGTAAACAGTTAAAAAGGGATAAAAAATATAATGATATTCCAATTATTATGCTTACTGCAAAAGGAGAGGAGGAAGATAAATTAAAAGCATTTGAAACTGGAGCCGATGATTACGTCACTAAACCATTTAGCCAAAAAGAATTAAATGCAAGAATTAAATCTTTGTTAAGAAGGGCTAAACCTTTGTCATCAACTGATGTTGTGGAATTTAAAGACCTTAAAATTGATAGATTGGCAAAAAGAGTTTATAGAAATGATAAGGAAATAATTTTGGGACCCACAGAATTTAAATTATTAGATTTTTTTATCAAAAATCCAAAAAGAGTTTATTCAAGAGAACAATTATTAAATAATGTTTGGGGTGAAAATATTTATGTAGAAAGTAGAACGGTTGATGTTCACATAAGAAGATTGAGAAAAGTTTTAAATGTAAGTGGATTAGAAAGTTTAATTCGCACAGTGAGATCTGCAGGCTATTCGTTAGATAACTAAATCTTTAGGCCTTACAAATTCAGAAATAATTCCTTTCTCTTCAATATTTATCCAATCATTTGTATCGAAAACTATTTTAGCAAATGCACAAGTTGGGAATTTATAATTTAATAGTTTAAAATTACTATTATCTTTATTTTTAGTTAATTTTATAACTAAATTTTTAAGAGCAGGTTCATGATTTATTAGCAATACTTTCTTAAACCTTTTATGGATATTTTTTATATACCCTATAATTTCATTTTCATTAACTAAATAAAGCTTTGAGGAACTTTTAATTTTTTTTGGTTTATTTATTTTTTTCAGTATTAAATTTAGAGTTTTTTTTGTTCTTTTTGATGAAGATAAAAGCACATAATCAAAGGAATATTTTTTTTTAACAAAAAATTCACTTATAATTTTTGCACTTTTGATGCCTCTTTTATTTAGTGGTCTTTCAAAATCACTTAAATTTGGGTCTTCCCAACTAGATTTTGCATGTCTCATGACATATAATTCGCGCATTAATTCTAAATATATGACTGCATTAAAAAAACAAGACAAAGAAGAGCTTAAATCTAATTATATAAATAGAGAATTATCATGGTTAAAATTTAACGATAGGGTTCTTTTTGAGGCGCAAAATATTGAAAATCCTCTTTATGAGAGAGTAAAATTTTTATCTATTGCAGGCTCAAATTTAGACGAATTTTTTATGGTTCGAGTTGCTGGACTATACAGTCAGATTAAACAAGAAGTCGACTCACTAAGTTCAGATGGACTAACACCTGAAGAACAGATGGAGATGGTTATCAATGATACAAAAAATCTATTAAATAAACAAAATACCATATTTAATAATCTATCAAATCAGCTGAAGAGTAATAATATTTTATTAACTAAGCCAGAAAACCTTAACACAAAGGAAAAAAAGAAATTATTAGAAATATTTAAGGAAGAAATCTATCCTCTACTTACACCATCAGCGATTGATCCTGCTCATCCTTTTCCATTTATTATTAATCAAGGGAGAGCTTTAGTTATGAAGCTGAAGAAAAAGAAAAAAAAGAGAATTCTTAATTCAATTATTGTAATTCCTAAAGCTTTATCAAGATTTATTGAAATAGACGGAGGAAAATCATTTAAGAAATTTTTAGTTCTAGATGATGTTATTGGTTACTTTGCCTCTGAAATTTTTCCAGATCATTTATTAGAAAAGAAAATGATATTTAGAGTAATAAGAGATAGTGATGTAGAAATTCAAGAAGAGGCTGAGGATTTAGTCAGATCATTTGAACTAGCATTAAAGCGAAGAAGAACTGGTGATATTGTTAGATTAGAAATTTTAGAAAAAAGCGACAAAGAACTTGTAAAATTTATAACAAATAAATTAGAAATTAATCCAAATTATATTTATGAAGTAGCAGGTTTAGTTGGAATCCAGGATATAGACCAAATTTGTAAAATTAAAAATTCTAAATTAAAATTTAAAAACTTTACACCAAGAGACGTAGAAAGATTAAAAGAATACAATAATAATTTTTTTGAGACAATTAAGAAAAAAGACCTAATAGTTCATCATCCATTTGAAACTTTTGATGCTGTAATTGAATTTTTAAATCAAGCGGCTATAGATAAAAAAGTAATTGCTATTAAACAAACATTGTATAGGACTACTTTAGATTCACCAATTGTTAAAGCATTAATTAGTGCTGCCGAAAATGGTAAAACAGTTACTGCTTTAATTGAAATCAAAGCTAGATTTGATGAAGAAGCAAATATACAGCTGGCAAGAAGTCTTGAAAAAGCTGGAGTTCAAATTGTTTATGGTTTTGCAAAATACAAAACACATGCTAAATCATCACTAATACATCGACGTGAGGGTGGTAAAATTCAAACATATTTCCATTTGGGTACTGGCAATTATCATCCTGTAAATGCAAAAATATACACAGACTTATCTCTATTTAGCTCTGATAAAAAAATGGCTACAGATGTTGAAAAATTCTACAATTATGTGACTGGTTATTCAAAACCAAGAAATTTAAATAAAATTTCCATTTCTCCAGTAAATTTAAGAAAAACTTTAAATCAGAATATAGATAAGGAAATAAGTAATGCAAAAAAAGGGAAACACGCTGAGATTTGGGCTAAAATGAATTCATTAGTTGATCCACAAATAATTGATAAGTTTTATGAGGCTTCTAGTGTCGGTGTAAAAGTCTTTTTATTTGTAAGAGGTGTATGTTGTTTAAGACCTGGTATTAAAAATAAATCGGAAAATATTATTGTAAAAAGTATCATTGGAAGATTTCTTGAACACTCAAGAATTTATTGTTTTGCAAATGGAAAATTTATGCCCAACAGAAATGCAAAAGTTTATATTTCATCTGCAGATTTGATGCCAAGAAATCTTGATAGAAGAGTCGAACTTCTCGTGCCAATTGAAAATCAAACTGTGCATGAACAGGTTTTAGACCAAATAATGATGGCCAATTATCTCGACACGAATCAGAGCTGGGAACTTTATCCTGATGGAAATTATCAAAAAATTAAATATAGTCGAAAAGATTCTTTTTCTGCACATGATTATTTCATGAATAATCCAAGTTTATCAGGAAGAGGAAAAGCAAAACTAAAAATTAAACCTAAAAAATTAAACTTAAGGTTGGTTAAAGGTGGAACTTAAAGTAATTAAAAATAAACAAAATTTAAAATTAAGACAATCAAAATTAGCTATTATTGATATAGGTTCAAATTCTATAAGAATGTTAATTTACGATGATTTTACATCATCAAGAGTACCTTTTTTTAACGAAAAAGCTGTTTGTGAACTTGGTAAAAACTTAGATAAATCAAAAAAACTTCACAAATCAGGCAAGATATATGCTTTAAAAGTCTTAAAAAGATTTTCAGAAATTCTTAATGTTTCAAAAATTAATAACCTTAAAATTATTGCAACAGCTGTATTAAGAGAAGCTACAGACGCAAAGCCCTTTATTGATGAAGTAGAATACTTATTTAAAAAAAATATAAATATTTTAACTGGTGAAGAAGAAGCCGAATCATCAGCTGAAGGAGTTAAAATTGGATTTGAGAATGTGGATGGACTTGTTGCTGATTTAGGTGGTGGAAGTTTAGAGCTTGCTAGAGTTGAAAACAATGTTGTAACAAATAAAACATCACTTCCGGTTGGTGTTTTAAGGTTAATTAACAATCCTATTGTTAAAAAAAGAAATTTACCTAAATATCTCAAAAACCTCTTAAGAGATGAAAAATGGTTATCTAAAAAAAAATTTAATAATTTATATTTGGTGGGAGGTACGTGGAGAGCTTTGTTTAAATTACACTTATTTCAAAATGAATATCCAGTCCATATTATTCATCAATACTCAATTGAAAATGAAAAACTCACAAAATTTTTAGAAAAAATTTCTTCATTTAATAAATCTAAATTGAAATCAGTTGAATACATATCAAAGTCTAGAACACCTTATCTTCCTTATAGCTCAATAATTCTAGAAGAAATTATGAACATAGCAAATCCAAAAAATGTTATTTGCTCAATTAGCGGTATTAGAGAAGGATCTCTTGCCAAAGATTTATTTAAAAACTCAGATAGTAATTTTGTTTTTAATAAATCATTAGAGCATATTTCAAAAAAAAGAGGCGATTTAGGATCTACATATAAGAAATATTTTGATTTTATAAAACCTATATTTGAGGGAAATGAGCATTTTAATCAAAAATTGCTTCATCTATCTTGTGTACTAAGTCATATGGATTGGGGTTTGGGAGCATTCCAAAAAGCAGAGTTGGTTTTTCAAGAAACATTAAATACGCCTTTATTAAAACTTTCACATAAAGAAAGAATACAATTGGCACTTTCTTGTTACTGGAGATATTGTAGTATAAAATACAATCCAAAGATAGAATACTTAACGTTTTTAAATAACAACGAGATATATTCTTGCAAACAAGTTGGTGCAGCCTTAAGATTTGCTAATTCTCTTACATCAATATCTACAATTTTTTTAGAAGAGTTTAAACTTTATAAAAGAGGTAATTCAGTATTTTTAAAAATTCCATCCCAGCACCAGGAAATTATTTCAAAACAAGTGACTAAAAAATTCAAAGCCTTATCAAGGGAATTATTTCTAGAACCTAGGGTAATTTATTCAAATTAATTTAATATTATTTTAATTTAACTTTAATTATATAATTAAAAAATATAATGAAAAATAATAAAATAGAAGCAATTGTTTTTGATTTAGCAGGCACCCTAATAGATTTTGGTAGTTTGGCACCATCAAAAGTTCTAATTCATATTTTTAATAAGATTGGAATACCAATTAGTAGAAAAGAAGCTATTGGTCCTATGGGTATTGAAAAAAGAGCACATATAAGTCAATTAATTAATACAAAAAAAATAAATCTTCAGTGGAAAAAAAAATATAAAAAAAAACCTAGTAAAAATGATATCGATAAATTATTTAAACTTTTTAATCCAGAATTAAAAAAAATTATTAAAAAACATTCTAAATTTATTTCAGGCAGTAAAAGAACCATAGAATTTATAAAAAAAAAAAAAATTAAAATAGCTACAAATACTGGATATTCTGATGATATTTTAAAAACTATATTGCCAGAATTAAAAAAACAAGGATTTACTCCAGATATTTCTTATAGTTCATCGCATACAAGAATTGGAAGACCCTCAGCTGAAATAATATATAAAATTTTTTCTGAATTAAATATTACTAAGGGATCAAATTGTATAAAAGTTGATGACACTATTCCTGGATTGTTAGAGGGAGTAAATGCTGGGATGTGGGTAGTGGGTGTTATTTTTTCAGGTAATGAATTTGGTAAAACAGAAGTCGAATTTAATAAACTTTCTTTTAAAGATAAAACTAAATTTAGAAAAAAGATCAAGAAAAAATTTGAGAAAGTAGGTGCTCACTATGTAATAGATACAATTAAAGATTTACCTAAAATTATCAAAATAATTCAAACTAGAATTAAATAAAATTACTTAGTGAAAAGCATTTTCTAAGACAGTGGAAATTACAAAAGCTTCTTTTTGTGCGTCCATGGACCTTTTTTTGTTTTAGGTAAAAATTTTTCAAGATCAATAAGGACTTTTTCAGACAATTTTCTGTAGGTGGTAAGTTTTCCTCCATAAATATTCAATAAAGGTAATTTTTTTATAATTTTTAAATCAAAAACATAATCTCTTGTGACTTTTGAGGCTGTTTTAAAATCTTCAATTAGAGGTCTTATCCCAGAATATGTATCTACGATGTCTTTTGATGTTATTTGTTTTTTTAAGTAATTATTTACTGAACTAATTAAATATCTAATTTCTTTTTTTGATATTCCTTTATTTTCAGGTGATTTCACCTCTTCTTCAGTAGTTCCAATTAAAGAAAACTTCCCTTTATAAGGTATTACAAATATTATTCTTTTATCAGTATTTTGAAATGTGAACGCAACATTTTCTTTGTACAATTTTTTTGTAATAATATGACTTCCTTTAACCAATCTAATTTTTTTCTTAGATTTAATTTTTATATTTTTATTTAAGGTTTCATTTATCCATGGTCCAGATGCATTAATCAAAATTTTTGACTTTACTTTTTCACCATTTTCAAGAGTAATAATCCATTCATTGCCAATAATTTCAGCTTTTTTAACTTTGTTGTATTCTAGTATTTTAGCGTTATTTCTTTTTGCATCTTTGGTATTTAATTTCGTTAATTTTTTATCGTCAATTTGTATGTCAAAATATTGGAAACCAGTTTTGTATTTTTCTTTAAGAATATTTGAAAATTTTTTTCTAAGATCAAATGTTTTTGATTTTGGTATATTACTTTTACCACCTAAATTATCGTACAAAAATAAACCAATTTTAATTAACCAGGCTGGTCGAATTTTATCTGCATAAGGAATTATAAAAGGAATAGGTTTTGAAATATGTTTAGCAATTTTATAAACAATTTCTCTTTCTCTCAAAGACTCTCTAACTAATTTGAATTCATAATTTTCTAAATAACGTAGACCACCATGTATTAATTTCGTTGACCAGGATGAAGTTGCTCCACCAATCTCACCTTTGTCAGCTAAACAAACTGATAAGCCTCTACCTGCAGCATCCCTTGCAATACCTGCACCGTTTATACCGCCACCTATTATGAATAAATCGAATATTTTAGACATTTAAATTATGATTTGTTTTAAAATATACAACCTCTTTTAGAAATATTATATATTTTTACATTTAAGTAATCAAAATTTAACGATACTTTAACATAAATAATTTATCATTAAAAAATCATAAATTAACAAAAGAGGTAAAATGAAAAAAATATTGAGTGTTTTAACAATTCTATTTACTTTCTCTTTTACATCACACAGTTATTCAAAAACAGAAATTCATTGGTGGTATGGAAATAGTGGATTTCTTGGTGATGTAATTATTGAAATTGCAAATAGATTTAATGCTTCACAAGATGAATACACCGTCATTCCTACAGGTAAAGGAAGTTATGAAGATAACATGGCGGCAACTATAGCTGCATTTAGAGCGGGAGACCAACCACATTATTCACAGGTTTACGATGCTGGTGCTGCAATTATGGTAGCCCAAGTTAAAAATGGCGTTGTTATTGGTTTTGAAGATATGGCTGAGAAATATGGAATTAAAGTAGATGCAGATAATTATATTCCTGGAATTAAAAACTTCTATGCTGACTCTGACGGAAAAATGATAGGTGTTCCTTTTAATAGTTCAACTTGCTTAATGTATGCAAATATGGACATATTGAAAGAAGTAGGAATAGAATCAGTTCCAAAAACTTATGAAGAATTTGAGGCTATGGCTCCAAAAATTAAAGCTGCTGGATATATTCCTTTAGTTCAAAGTCACTTTCCATGGATCTGGACAGAAAATTTCTTTTCAAGACATAATCTACTTATGACAGATGGAAACAATGGTTACGATGCTGTTCCGACAAAAACTTTATTTGCTGAAACAGATGCATTTGTTTATCATTGGAAAAAAGTAAAAGAATGGTACGAAAAAGGTCTCTACGGTTATAAAGGAAGAGCATGGGGAGATAATCAAGCACCATTTATAGCAGGTGAGGCTGCTTTTTGGTTTGGATCTGCTGCATCATTTGGTGGAATGAAAGGTGTTGTTCCAAATTTTACAGTTAATCATATTCCTTATTGGGATTCAGTAACTGGTGGCAAAGAGTATCCAACATTTATTGGTGGCGCAGCAAACTGGATCTTAAATGGTCATACAGAAGAAGAGTATAAAGGACTTGCTAAATTCATAGAATTTATGGGTTCTCCTGAAATGGATTTATACTATCACAACATGACAGGTTATTCTGCTGTAACTAAAGGTGGTATAGAATTAGCTGAAACTATAAACTTTTATAGAGCTTCTCCATATCACAAAGCTGTTGGTGAACAATTAAGCTTAGAAGGTTCAACTATTCCTGGTGGATATAGAGCTGGTAACTGGCCTCAAATTCGTGAAGTAATTTACGAAAATGTTGAGCCAATGTTAAATGGCAAAATATCAATCGAAAAAGGATTAAAGAACATGGATAAGGGTGCAGCTAAATTGTTAAAACAATTTGCTAAGACTCTTTAAAAAATAATATAAATTAGGAGGGTATTAATATACCCTCCTATTTATTTTATGAAAAAAGTTCAGTTTAAATCAAACTATTCACAGTATTTTTTTTTAGCACCACAGCTAGGTATTTTATTAATATTTTTATATTGGCCAATAATACAAACTTTTAGAGATGCATTTACCATGCAAGATGCATTTGGATTTGGAAGACAATTTGTATGGTTTGATAATTTTTTATTTATTTTTGATGACCCGGCTTATTTAATAGCTTTTAAGTTTACTATTATTTATAGCTTTGTGATTACACTTGTTACAGGAGCCATTGGATTGTTACTTGCTGTACAAGCCAATAATGTAATGCATGGAAAAAGTGCCTACAAAACTCTTTTGATTTGGCCTTATGCTATTGCGCCAGCGGTGGTGGGTGTTATGGCAAATTATTTTTTTAGTGAAAGATTTGGATTATTGTATCATCTATTTAACGATTTATGGGGTTTTAATTGGTATGAAAGTGTTTTTGATTCTTATATCTACTTAATAATAGCAGGATCATGGAAACAAATAAGTGCTAATTTTATTTTCTTCTTAGCCGGTCTTCAAGCAATACAAAAATCTGTTATTGAAGCATCCATAATTGATTGTAAAAGTAGTTTAAGAAGATTTTGGACAATCACTTTCCCTCTATTGATGCCCACAACTTTCTTTTTAATCATTATCAATATAACTTATGCTTTTTTTGATACTTTTGGAATAATTGACACTACAACAATTGGTGCACCCTCAGGTGAAACAAGAACTCTTGTTTATAAAGCATACATGGACGGATTTAGGGGGTTAGACTTAGGAAGTGCTGGTGCTCAATCAATTATGATGATGTTGATTGTTTTAGTTATTACAATTTTTCAATTTAGATACATAGAAGGGAAAATACATTACAATTAAAATGATTAGATATTTTTCATCAAACTTTTCTCATTTAATTCTTTTGATAGGCATTTTTATTATGATAATTCCTGTTTGGTTAATTTTTGCAAGCTCAACTCATACAGCTTCGATAATTAATACCCAAGGTCTTCAATTTTTTTTAGGAGATAAGTTTTTAGAGAATTATACAAAAGTTTTATTATATGAAGGTGGTTTTTTTAAAGAAATTACTGCATTAAAGATGTTTTTAAATAGTTTTTTAATGGCAACTGGAGTTGCGTTTTTATCAGTTATTTCATCTCTTATGACTGCATATGTCTTAGTTTATTTTAGAGTGAAATATGCAACATTATTATTTTGGATAATTTTTATTACTATACTAGTCCCTCTGGAGTTAAGAATTTTTCCTACCTATTCTGTTATGTCTACACTTAACTTAGTAAACTCATATTGGGGACTAATTATTCCAATTTCAGCTTCTGCTATAGCTACTTTATTTTTTAGACAGTTTTATAAAACTATACCTGATGAATTACTTGAATCAGCAAAATTGGATGGTGCAAATACTTGGAGATTTTTTATTGACTTTTTAGTGCCATTGTCAAAAACAATGATTGTTGCAATGTTCATATTTATGTTTGTATTCGGTTATAATCAATATTTATGGCCGATATTAGTAACTTCTTCTGAACAATATTGGACTGTTGTCATGGGATTAAAGATGATGTCTGGATCAATTGTTAACAAATTTGCATTTGTTATCATGTCAATGATACCACCAGTATTAATTATAATTGTATTACAAAAATATTTTATTAAAGGGATCTTTCAAGACAAATGAAAATTAAATTATCACAAATTTTAGCACACATTGTACTTATACTAGGTGTTTTATTAATGGTAATTCCGATTTGGTTATCATTTGCTAGCTCTACCCACGATACTGTAACTATTTTAAAAGAGGGAATGAAATTTGGTCTTGGCGATCAATTAACAAGAAATTATAACGAAGTTTTAAATGAGAAGGGTGGTTGGTCAGAGGAAGTGACTGCTGCAAAAATGTTTATAAATAGCTTTATAATGGCTTTGGGAATTGCAACCCTTAAAGTAATTATCTCAGCAATGTCAGCTTATGCTTTAGTTTATTTTAGATTCAAATTTGCTGTACCAATTTTTTGGTTAATCTTTATTACTTTACTTGTGCCTCTGGAGGTTAGGATTTTTCCAAGTTATAAGATTGTATCAGATTTAGGTTTAACTAATTCATACACAGGTCTTGTTCTTCCATTGGTTGCATCAGCCACCGCTACATTTTTTTTTAGACAGTTTTATAAAACTATACCTGATGAATTACTTGAATCAGCAAAATTAGATGGTGCAAATAGTTGGAGATTTTTTATAGATTTTTTAGTTCCATTATCTAAAACAATGATTGCAGCGATGTTTATATTCATGTTTGTATACGGATATAGTCAATATTTATGGCCGTTAATAATGACTACGAGTGAGGAATATTGGACTGTAGTAATGGGAATGAAAATTATATTTACTGAAAATTATGAGGGAGTTGCTTTACCAAGAACAGCAGAGAGATTTGCTTATATTATTTTATCAATGATCCCCCCAGTTTTAGTGGTAGTATTTTTGCAAAAATGGTTCATAAAAGGATTAATTCAAACAGAGAAATAAATGAGTTTTTTAGAATTAAATAAAGTTACTAAAATCTATCCAAACGGAACTAAAGCTGTTCATGAGACAAGTATGAATGTAGAAAATGGTGAATTCATGGTTTTTGTTGGACCGAGCGGATGTGGAAAATCTACTCTTTTAAGAATGATTGCTGGGTTAGAAGACATAACTGAAGGTAATATAAATCTTGATGGAATATTAATTAATAAAGTTGACCCTTCAGAGAGAGATGTTGCGATGGTTTTTCAGAATTATGCACTCTATCCTCACATGAATGTTTACAACAATTTGGCTTACGGATTAAAAAATAGAGGTATTTCAAAAGAAGATATTGAAAAAAAAGTTAATGAGGCAGCAAAGCTATTACAAATTTCTGAATACTTGCAAAGAAAACCATCCATGTTGTCAGGAGGTCAAAGGCAGAGAGTTGCTATGGGAAGAGCTATTGTAAGAAGTCCTAAAATATTTTTATTTGATGAGCCATTATCTAATTTAGATGCAAAACTAAGAATACAAATGAGGCTTGAAATAAAAAAACTTCAGCAAAAAGTTGGAGTGACAAGTATATTTGTAACTCATGACCAAGTAGAAGCTATGACCTTAGCTGATAGACTGGCAGTAATAAATAATGGCCTTATTGAGCAGCTTGGAACACCGATAGAAATTTATAATAATCCTAAATCTATGTTTGTCGCAGGATTTATAGGTTCGCCACAGATGAATTTTCTTGAAGGAGAATTAAAAAATAAAACTCTTACTTCAGAAGGTTTTGAAATTAATAATGTTACAAGTGATTTTAATGGACCAGTTATATTAGGAATTAGACCAGAGCATATGTCGCAAACTGATAAAGGTTTAATAAATTTATCTGTAGATCTGGTAGAACAATTAGGTTCAGATAATTTGATTTATGGAGAAATAAAAAATAAAAAAGATTTTTGTTTTAGATGTCCTGGAAGTCAAATTATTAAAAAAGGAAGTAAATTATCTTTGAACATAAATGATAACAATTATTATGTCTTTGATAAATCTAATGGTAATCGAGTAAATTAATTTTGATTTTATCAAAGCCAAATTATATTAAAATTTACGGCCATAGAGGCGCTAGAGGAGATCTTCCTGAAAATACTCTAGAAAGTTTTAAATATTTATTTAAAAACAATATTAATGCATACGAAACAGATATTTTGATTTCCAAAGATCTTATTCCTGTGATTACACATGACTTTAGATTAGATCCAAGTTTTACAAAAGATAATGAGGGAAATTGGATAACGGATGAAAATATAATAATATTTGACTTAAGTTACGATGAGCTTTTAAAATTTGATGTTGGGGCTTTAAATAAATTATCTAGATATGGAAGAAGATTTGTTAATCAAAAAACTTTAGAAAATCAAAAGATACCGAAACTTTCTGAGTTATTAGAATTATCTTCAAAAAACAAATCTGAAAATTTATTAATAAATTTAGAAATTAAATCTACACCTGACGAGGAAAATTTAACTCCAACCCCAGAGGAAATGGTAAAACTTGTTATGCAAGAAGTAAATAAATCAAATTTACAAAATAAAATAATCATTTCTTCATTTGATTGGAGAACACTGACAGAAATCAAAAATCATTACCCTGAAATTTCAAGAGCTTATTTAAGTTTTCAACAACAGACAGGAATTAAAATTAAAAATACAATTTACAATAGATCTCCATGGATGAGTTTCTTACCTTTTTTTGAAAAATATGAGTTACCAAAAATTATAAAATCACAAGGTGGAAAGGCTTGGCATCCATACCATAAAGATATTACAAAAAAACTAGTAGAAATTTCTCATCAGGAAGATTTGCCAGTGAACGTTTGGACAGTTAATGAAGAGTACGATATGTTAAAAATGATTGAGTATAGTGTAGATGGTATCATCACAGACTATCCATTAAGGCTGAAAGAACTTTGTGATAAAGAAAATATAAACTGGTTTTAGTTTATTTTAATGGATTTAAATATAGTTAATAACCAAGAGCAATTTTTAGCAGGTAAACTTAGAGGGTATACTTTAAAAGGTGCAGAAAATAAATTTGACGACAAAGGAAAACCTTTACCATTTCCAGGGTGCACAATAATTTGTAATATTCCTCTTAATACATATTTATCTGATCAAATTATTGGTTTTCAAAAAAATTTAGAAAATTTTAATCCTGAAAAAACTTATTCCTATTTACCTCCATCTAGTTTTCATATGACATTATTTGACTGTTGTAATTTAAATACAAAAAATACTTATTATTGGCCAACAGATATAGATCTTGATATGGATTACAAAGATATAGCTATTCAATTAAATAAAAGAATTGAAAACTATAATTTTCCAAAAGAAATCAATTTAAAAATAAAAACATTTTTTGGTGGCTACAGCATTGTTTTAGAACCCTTTTCCGAGGAGGACGAAAAAATTTTAAGAAATTGTAGAGATGAACTAAGTGATTTATTGAAAATTAAATTTGAAAATCATCAAAGATATACTTTCCATATTACATTAGCTTATATTTTGAGACAACTTAACGAAACTGAAATAAAAAATTTAACTAAATTTAATAAACAATTATCCTCTGATTTTAATAAAAAATTTCCAAAAATTACTTTCACAAAACCTGAAATGTGTACCTTTAAAAACATGCTGGAGTTTGAAAGTATTAATCCTTCTAGCCTGTAATAGTTTTAACTTATAGATATTCTTCATTATTATTTTAATTTTTGATTTTCAATAAATTTTTTAAAAACTGATTTAGAAAATTGACCTTAAATCTTATAGGTTCAATTTTTCTACGAGATAGTTTTATCTCTTGTCCTGTTATTGAAAAGTATTTTTTTAGCCACAAATACAGCAAAAAGTGCACCGATAATTTCTGCCAATATATAAACTGGAGTATACATATAATTAATTCCAGTAAAACTTTCTGTAAATGTTCTCGCTATTGCTACAGCAGGATTTGCAAATGAAGTCGACGAAGTAAACCAATAACCAGCAGTGATATAAAAGGCTACACATGAGGCAACTACCACACTTCCTTTCTTTAAAGATCCAAAAATTATGAGAATTAATCCAAATGTTGCTACAATTTCAGATGTAAATATATGTACTCCGTCCCTTGATTTTGTTGATAATTCAAAAATTTGATGTTCAAAAAAGAAATTGGCGAGTGCTACACCTAACAAACAACCTAAAATTTGTGCAGATATATATGAAGGTAATAAATTTCCTTTTAATTTTTTTGTAAGAAACATTGCTAGACTTACAAATGGATTAAAATGTGCTCCTGAAACATCACTAAAAACAGTTATTAGCACAAAAAGTCCTGCGCCAGTTGCTATCGTATTGGCTAAAAGCATAATACCCGTATCATCTGTAAGATTTTCAGCCATTATTCCTGAGCCAACAATAATCATTACAAGGAAACAACTACCAATAAACTCTCCAAGAAAAAACTTACTATATTTCATTGTTAATCCAATTTTCTATTTTCTTAAATATTGTTTGATATGTATCATTAAATACTTTTTTTTGATTTGTTGTATCAGTATCTAAATTAAATTTTTTTACTGGATCTTCAATATCCCAATGAATAATTTGATTTTTATCAGGCCAAATAGGACACACTTCATTGTTAGCATTGTTACACACTGTAATTACATAATCTAATTTAATATCTGAGTTAATAAAAGTATCAAAATTTTTTGAACTGTAATTTGATAAATCAAATTTCTTCTCTTTTAAAAATTTTTCTATAATTGGATTAATTTCTCCTGAAGGATTACTACCTGCGCTATAACCAATAAATTTATCATAATATAAGTTATTAATTATGCTCTCAGCTATAATGCTTCTAGCTGAATTACCTGTGCAGACAAATAAAACTCTTTTCATTAGAATATCACTTTATAAATTCCAATTACAAAAAGAGGTATTTGTAATCCAAAATTTGTTAATATAGCCTTATCTTTTGAAATAAATCCAGCTATAGTCCACCCCACAACACCCAGTCCATGAAAATAAATATTTATAGGGTAGATATTAAGATTAGTAAGTAAAATTCCAGTTAAGACTAAAAATGTACTTATCCATTTTAGATATTTTTTTATAAACATAATCACTCCTTGATTTTGTTTATGTCAGTTTTGTTAAGGATTTATGAAATTAAGTAATTTTTACTAATTTATTTAATGCATCTTCAAGACAATCTAATCTATCTTGACCCCAAAAAATCTAATTTTTAATGCACTTCTTGCATAAACCAAAAAATTCTAAATTATATTTGCTATATTTCATGCCTTTATTATCTTTATAATGTTTCAAATGCTCAGATAATTTATGATCATGAATCTCTTTTACATCTTCACAGTTTTCACAAATTGAAAAAACTGTTGCTTTGGTAATTTGACATTTTGAATTCTTGCAAGCTATAAAGGCATTCCTACTTTCTATTTTATGTATTTTTCCAATCTCTACCAATTTGTCCAAAGCTCTATAGACTTGTAAAGGAGCATTAATTCCTTTTTTTTTAACATCAAATAAAATTGAATATGCTTTTAATGGTTGAGAAGATTTTTCAATTATATCTAAAACTATTTTTTGATTTTTTGTTAATACTTGTTGATTTTGCATTTTCTATTTTTATCAATTGATCATTAATTTTTCAATTGTATCGTTTGTTTAATTTTGAATAATGAAATAATAAATAAAATCAAAGCAGCTGCCACGATTGAGGGCCCTGATGGTGTATTGAATTCTAACGAAGAAAATAATCCTAAAAATACTGACAACAACCCTCCAATTATTGAAAATATAACCATCTTCTGAGGGTTATCAGATATGTTTCTAGCCATTGCGGTTGGGATAATTAATAATCCTGTAATAAGTAATAATCCAACCATTTTGATAGAAATTGCAATAATTGCAGCTATTAATATTGTAAATATTGCTTTAGCCCTGTCAGGTTTTAGACCTTCCGCTTCAGCTAATTCGTAGTTTACTGTTGAAGCAAATAAAGGTTTCCAAATTAATTTTAAAACCAATAATATTATAGCTCCACCAATCCAAATTATAAGCAAATCATCTGTTGTTACAGCTAATATATCTCCAAATAACAATCCCATGATATCAAATCTAATAAATGTTAAAAAGCCGATAACAACTAAACCAACGGCAAGTGATGAGTGAGCTAGTAGCCCTAGCAAAGCATCACCAGGTAAATTAGTTTTTCTTTCAAGTTTTACTAAAATTAATGCAATAATTGATGAAGTAATAAAAATTGCAATAGCAATATTAAAATCTAGAGTGTATGCAATTGTTACACCTAGTAAAGCAGAGTGGGCGAGAGTATCCCCAAAATATGATAATCTTCTCCAAACAACAAAACATCCAAGAGGACCTGTTACCAAAGCAATTCCAATTCCTGCAACTAAAGCTCTTATAAAAAAATCATCAAACATTTAATTTTTCTTTATCTTTCCATCAATTGAATGTTCATGGTCATGTTTGTGCTCATAAACAGATAGTGTTTGAGAAGCTTGTTCCCCAAATAATGCTTTGTACTCATTATTTCGTGCTACGTCTTTTGGAGAACCTGAACAACATACGTGTCCATTTAAACAAACAACATGATCAGTAGCACTCATTACTGTGTGTAGATCATGAGAAATTAATAATATTCCACAATTAAGTTTTTCAGAAATTTTTTTAATTAATTCATAGAGAGCAATTTCACCTGTGAAATCAACTCCTTGAACAGGTTCATCAAGAACTAATAATTCTGGTTTTTTTGAAATAGCTCTTGCAAGCAAAACTCTTTGAAATTCACCCCCTGATAAATTTCCTAAATTTTTTTCTTTAAGATGTATAACACCGGTTAATGTCAAAGCCTCATCTATCAATTCATCTTTAATATTATCTGTCAAAACCATTAAATCTTTGACTCTTAAGGGGAGAGTCCAATCTATCGATATTTTTTGAGGGACATATCCTATATTGTTTGTTAATTTTTCAACATTTCCCTCTATGTTTTTGTATATACCTAAAGCAATTTTAGCTGTTGTACTTTTCCCAGAACCATTGGGTCCAATTAAAGTTACTATTTTTCCTTTTTCAACCTCTAGCGAAACTCCTTTTACGAGCCACTTGTCATTTTGTTGGATCCCAACATTATTTAACTTTACTAATATATTTTTTTTTAAACTCATATATCCACTTGACTTCAAGATGTTATATTATTACATAGTGTTATATTATAACAAAAATTAAAAAACAATATTATGAAAAAAATAACAAAATCCACAATAATCTTATCATTCTTATCATTTTTAACTTTTTTTACATCAGCAAATGCTGATATTAAAGTTGTAGCATCAATAAAACCTATTCACTCATTAGCTAGTTATTTAATGGATGGAGTAGCTAAGCCAGATCTCATAGTTGATGGTTATGCATCGCCACACGGTTTTGCTTTAAAGCCCTCACATGCAAAAATGTTACAAAATGCAGATATTGTTTTTTGGGTAGGCGAGGATATAGAAAATTTTCTAGAAAAGCCTTTAGATTCAATTGCTAAAAAAGCAGAAAAAATCGAGTTATTAGAAATTAAAGGATTAAACAAATTAAAATTCAGAGAGAGAAATATTTTTGACGACCATGATGATCATGGACACGACGATCATGGCCACAAGAAAAAAGATGATCATGATGACCACGATGATCATGCTAAAAAAGAAGATGACCATGATGATCACGACCACAAGAAAAAAGATGACCATGATGATCACGACCATGCTAAAAAAGAAGATGGTCATAAAGAAGATGACCATGATGACCACGACCATAAGAAAAAAGACGATCACGACGATCATGATGATCACGACGGTCACGAAGGACATCACCATGGTGAACATGACCCACACATTTGGTTAGACCCTATTAATGCTAAAGTAATCTTAAATGAAATGGTTGAGCATTTAATTGAAAATGATGCAAAAAATGCTTCAACTTATAAAAGTAATTTAGAAAAAGCTCTTAAAGATATCGACAAACTTACTATTGAGGTTATGACTGATTTAAATCAAAGTACATCTTCGATAGTTTTCCATGACGCTTATCAATACTTCGAAAAAAGATTTAATGTTAACGTTCTGGGTGCATTTACAGTTAACACTGATGTAATGCCAGGTGCAGAACAATTAGCAGAAATTAGAGAGGTAATAGAACATGATAAAGTTGCATGTATATTTTCAGAACCACAATTTAATCCTGATATAATTAATGCTGTTGCTAAAGATATGGATATTAAAACTGGTGTTTTAGATCCACTTGGTGCAACTCTTACGCCAGGGAAAGATTTATACTTTGATTTAATAAGAAATATGTCTAAGTCTTTTAAAGGTTGTTAAAGACAGTAATTATTTAAATTCTTTGTTGTCTGCGTTTACGCTTTCTTTAAATCTATCTAAGAAATCAGGGATAGCACTTTTTACTCTGTGCCATGTAGGAATGAAAGGTGTGTCCATTGGACTTTCAAAAAATAACTCTCCTGCTTTCATTATATTTAAAGCAAATAGCTCAACCGTTTTTTCCTCATTATGTGAGTCAAACTTTAGACCGTTCATTTGAGCATCACTTCTATAAATATCAATTAAATCCAAAGCTGATCTGTAGTAGGTGGCTTTGATTGATCTGAAGGTTTCTTTACTAAATGAATATCCTTGTGTAGCAAGTTTTCTGACTAAAGTTTTTATTATATCAATAGACATTTTAGACAAACCTTTAGAGCTGTCTTTAATAGACAGTATTTGGTGTTTATGATCATAATTATCTGCTAATTCAACTTGGCAAATATTATTTGAAGAATAGTTTCTTTGCATTTCAGACAAAATCGCAATTTCAATTCCCCAATCTGATGATATTCTTAATTCAGGTAAAATGTTCCTTCTAAATGAAAATTCTCCTGCTAATGGGTATTTAAAAGACTTCATAAAATCTATGTAATCACTTTTACCAATAGTTTTTTCCATAGCTGTCAGAAGGGGATTTACTAGTAGTCTAGCTACTCTACCATGCATTCTATTATCTGCTATTCTTGGATAGTAACCTTTACAAAACTCATAATTGAACAATGGGTTTTCTACCGGATAAAATAGCTTTGCTAGAAGTCTTCTATCATAAGTTTTAACATCACAATCATGAAGCGCAACTGACCTAGCTTCATCTCTAGCTATAGCCATTCCAATGCAGTACCAAACATTTCTTCCTTTGCCCATTTGTTTGGGTGCCAAGTCAATTACTTTTAATTCTTTATCGAGTTTTCTTAATTTAGGTCCATCATTCCATAAAATTGAAAAAGGTACTTTAAGTTTTTTAAAAAATTTCCAAGCATTTTTAGCTTGTAATTTGTTTGCCTTATCTAGTCCTATTATAATATGGTTTAGGTAATTTGTTTTACTAATTTCATTTACAATTTTTGGTAGAGCGTCACCTTCAAGTTCTGAATATAAGCATGGAAGTATTAATTCCATAGGTCTTGTTTTAGAAAATTTTTCTAAATCTTTTTCTATTTGATCTGTTGTTCTTATTGAAAAATCATGAAGATTTGCAACTATTCCATTTTGAGAAAAATCTCCCATAATTTTAATTCCTAATTTCAATTTTATTCATTGCTTTTTTAACTATTGTTATCCAACCCATCGGAGCTGGCTTATTAGTGAATAGCCTATTTTTATTTTTAATTTTAATCGTTCTATTTGAAATTATGCATGGATAGTTTGAATATTTTAACATGCTGATGTCGTTAATACTATCGCCAACCGCTATAGTTGAAAGCCTTTTTTTTTCATTTTGTTTTAATAGTTTTACAATTTTCTTTAATGCCAAGCCTTTAGTTACTTTGTCACCTAAATTAATTACTCTTCCACCTTCTTGAAAGCTAATACCTAATTTATTGGAATTATTTAAAAGTATTTGTTTTTGTTTTGAAGATCCATTGAAAACAAATGGAAAAGTAAATTTTCTTTGCAAACTAATTTCAAGTTTTTTACCTTTTAAACCTAATACTTTTGTTTGATTTTTTTTAGTCATTTTGAAAACAAAATCACATTTTTCGATTATTGATTTATCAATATTTTTTTTAAAAATTTTATAAATTATTTTTTTGGGTCTAGCTAAAGTAATTTTCTTTGGTAATGTTTTGTTTATTAAATTAATATTATGAATTTCCGATCCATTTTCTGATATAAATGGTAATTTTATATTTAATTCCCTTAAAAATGATTTAATTTCCTCTTCTGTTTTGCTAGTGTTTGGGATTATCAATGTACCTTTTGCGATTAATTCATGAATGTAATGTTTTGCTATATCAAAATGGAATTTTTTTCGATCAAGTAATGATCCATCTAAATCAGTGAAAATTATTATCTTGTTGTTCATGATGAGCTTTTTTGTGTTAATTGTTTAAAATAAGCAAATGCATATTAGATATATCTGATATGCTTTGATATTTTTTTCAATAAAACCAAGATTTTGTTGAAAAGTATTTAAAATAATATCTAATGAATTTGTGAGTAATATTTCATTATCATTAGACGAAATCTACGAGCTAGCAAAAAAAACATTTTCTCATAATGGATGTGATGATGAAACTTCAAAAATAATGGCTGATTTAGTTATGAAAGCCGAAAGAGACGGGTCTTTATCTCATGGGTTGTTTAGAGTCCCAGCATATATTTCAGGCCTTAAAAGTGGTAAAATAAATGGTAAAGGCAAACCAGATATAAAAACTATCTCACCATCAGTAATTAAAGCTGATGGTAATAATTGTTTAGCTCCCGTAGTTTTAAAAAAAAGTATTCCAGAACTAGTTAAACTTGCAAAGAAAAATGGAGTAGCAGTTTTGTCTATAACAAATTCGCATCACATGGCTGCTATGTGGCCAGAAACTGAAGCAGTAGCAGAACAAGGTCTTGCAGCATTTGCTTGCACATCATATAAACCAGCAGTAGCACCTGCTGGTGCTATTAAACCTTTGTTTGGAACTAATCCTATATCTTTTGCTTGGCCCAGAAAAAATAAACCTCCAGTAGTTTTTGATATGGCAACTGCATCTATGGCAATGGGCGAAGTTCAAGTTGCAAAAAGGGAAGGTCACAAAGTTCCATTAGGCACAGGATTAACAAATGAAGGAAAGGACACAACAGATCCAGCTGAAATAGCAGATGGGGGTGTTTTATTGCCTTTTGGCGGCTATAAAGGCTCAGGGATTGCGATGATGGTCGAATTGCTTGCTGGTGCCCTTGTTGGAGATAATTTTAGTTATGAGACGGCTGAGAAAGATAATAATGATGGAGGTCCACCAAGTGGTGGAGAGTTCATTTTAGCAATATCTCCAGATAAAATGTCAAATTCAGATTGGGACACACATTCTTCAAAGTTTTTTGAAAAAATGAAATCAATAGGGGATGTTAGACTTCCTGGTGAAAGAAGACATAAAAATAGATTAGATAAAGGACCAAGACATATAAATGAGGACTTGGTTAATAAAATAAAATCCTTAAGTTAATTCTAATTCAATAGGTGTGTGATCTGAAGGTTTCTCTCTTCCTCTTGGATATTTATTAATTTTAACATCCTTAATATTTTTTAATAATGAATTGGTTACCAAGAAGTGATCAATCCTCATACCATTATTTTTTTGCCAAGCTCCACTTGTGTAATCCCAAAACGTATACTCCTCTTTATCAGGATAGATATATCGAAATGCATCATGAAATCCTAAATTATACATTTCTCTTAATTTCTTTCTAATTTCTATTCTATACAATGCATCGTTTTCATATCCTTTAGGATCATGAACATCTTCAGCAGAGGGAATAATATTAAAATCACCTGCAATAATTATATTTTCATTTGTCTTTAAAAGAGATTTTAATT
>CACBBR010000009.1 GCA_902537555.1 uncultured Pelagibacteraceae bacterium | reverse complement strand
TTTAAGTGGTGATAACCTGGTAGATGCAAAACCTACTATGAATTCACAAACCAATGAAACAGTAGTTTCATTTAGTTTAGATAGAGTAGGTGCAAAAAAATTTGGAAAAGCTACTAGTACAGGTGTAGGAAAGCAATTAGCAATTATTTTAGATGGAAAAATAATAAGTGCACCATCCGTAAGAGAACCTATAATTGGAGGATCTGGTCAAATTTCTGGAAACTTCACATTTCAATCAGCAACTGATCTTGCTTTATTGCTTAGATCGGGTGCTTTACCGGCACCTTTAAATATTATTGAAGAAAGAACTGTCGGTCCTGACTTAGGACAAGACTCAATCGATGCAGGAATACTATCTTTGATCATTGGTTTCTTGCTAGTTATTATATTTATGATTTACAAATACAGAGCATTTGGATTAATTGCCAATTTAGCCTTGATTACAAACCTATTTTTATTAATTGGAATTCTTACATTATTCGAGGCAACTTTAACTTTGCCTGGTATCGCGGGAATAATTTTAACTGTAGGTATGGCTGTAGATGCTAATGTTTTAATTTTTGAGCGTATAAAAGAAGAGACTAAAAGTGAAAAAAATCCTATTATAGCATTTGATGCTGGATATACAAAATCAAGAACAACAATCTTAGATGCAAACATCACAACATTAATTGCTGCATTTATATTATTTTTTATGGGCTCAGGTCCTGTAAAAGGTTTCTCTGTAACATTAGGAGTTGGAATATTAACAACTTTATTCTCAGTATATTTTATAGCTCGATTGTTAACCTCTTTATACGTGGTTAAAAATAAAGAAAAGGAGCAGTTATTATAAATGAATCATATTTCCTTTAACAAATTCTATAGAAAATTTAATATTTTATCGCTTGTTTTAATAATCGTCTCCTTAATTTTTCTTATTCTTAAAGGTTTGAATTATGGTGTTGACTTTAAGGGTGGAACTTTAATTGAATTAAGAACAAATGATAAAACTAACAATATAACCATGATCAGAGATAGTTTTAATCAAATGAATTTAGGAGATGTGTCCGTTAAAAAATTTGGTAATGAGACAGATTTTATAGTAAAATTTGAAAAACAAAATTCGAATGATCCAGAATTTATTAAAAATATTCAAAATAAATTATCGAGCTCTATAGGAAATGTTGATTTTAGAAGAGTAGAAAATGTTGGACCTAAAGTAAGCTCAGAACTTCTAAAATCTGGAATTATTGCAATAAGTTTATCCTTAGCTGCTATGTTGTTGTATATTTGGATCAGATTCGAGTGGCAATTCAGCTTAGGAGCAATATTAGCAATATTTCATGATGTTATTATAACATTAGGAATATTCTCTATATTCTCTCTTGAAATAAATTTATCAATAGTTGCTGCTGTACTGACTATAGTTGGATACTCAATGAATGATACTGTTGTTATATTTGATAGAGTAAGAGAAAATTTACGAAAATATTCAGATATTAAAATTTATGAATTAACCAACATCTCTATTAATGAAACCTTATCAAGAACGATAATAACTTCAGCAACTACACTTCTAGCTTTATTATCTATATATTTATTCGGAGGTGAAATTCTTAAAGGTTTTTCTTTAGCAATGATTTTAGGAGTGATATTTGGAACATATTCATCTATATATATAGCTAATCCAATTTTAGTTGCACTAAATGTTAGCCAAAGAACAATCGTTAAAGAAGAAAAAGATTAATATAAGTTTTGGGCTACAACCATCGATAACAACATCGGCAAAGATAGCAAAGTATTCGTTCTAGAAAATAACATTGCAGTTTTAGCTGATTTTGCCTTAACATCTGGTTCAACCGCTACAATACCCAAAGCTTTTTTTTGGTTAGGCCAAATTACAAACCAAACATTAAAAGCCATGATTATCCCAAGCCACATACCAATTCCAATCGCCGTAGCTTTACCACCACCTGATCCAATTCCAAGAGCCATAGCTTGATGAACATATCCATTTATATAAGCCAATATAAGTCCAGATATTACTGTGAATAAAGCTGCCCATCTAAACCAAAATAATGCGGCTGGAGCAATAACTTTACCAATTGCTGGCTTTTGCTCATCTGGAATTTTAGCCATGTTAGGTATTTGTACAAAATTAAAATACCAAAGTAAGCCTATCCACATAATAGCTACAATTACATGTATGTATCTAAATAACCAACTCCAAAAAACTAAATCAAAATCAAAACCACCGTTTCCAAAATACAAACCAAGAAATAGTAAAATTGATAGTGCCAAAGAAACGTGAATAGTTTTAGATAAAGATTGAAGAATCGAAGTCATATATTTATATTTATATCATTTTTAAATATTTTTTAAGCTGTTTTTTTAAATTTGTTATCTAGCAAAGGTTTTAAAAATTTACCTGTATAACTGTCTTTAACATTAATAATTTCCTCAGGTTTGCCTTCAGCTATAATATTTCCACCTTTTACTCCACCATCAGGACCCATATCAACAATATAATCTGCTGTTTTTATTACGTCTAAATTGTGCTCAATTACAACTACTGTATTTCCTGTTGCAACAAAAGTATGAAGTATTTCTAATAATTTCTTAATATCATGTTGATGTAACCCAGTAGTTGGTTCATCCAAAATGTAAATAGTTCTTCCTGTTGATCTTTTAGATAATTCTTTTGCTAGTTTTATTCTTTGAGCCTCGCCACCAGAAAGAGTAGTTGCTTGCTGACCTATTTTTATGTAACCCAATCCAACTTTTTTAAGTGTTAATAATTTAGTCTTTATATTTGAGATATTCTCAAAGTACTCGCAACCCTCGTCAACAGTCATATTTAAAACATCTGCGATACTTTTATCTTTAAATTTAATCTCTAACGTTTCTCTATTGTATCTTGTTCCTTTGCATTCATCGCAAGTTATGTATACATCTGGCAAGAAATGCATCTCGTACGTTATTACGCCATCACCTTCACAAGCTTCACAACGTCCACCTTTAACATTAAAAGAAAATCTTCCAGGTTTATATCCTCTACTTTTTGCTTCTGGTAAATTAGTAAACCAATCCCTAATCGGTCCAAAAGCACCGGTGTAAGTTGCAGGATTTGACCTTGGAGTTCTTCCAATTGGCGATTGATCAATGTCGATAATTTTGTCTACTAATTCAATTCCTTTAAAACCTCTAAATGGTTTAGGTATTTTTCTTGATTTATTATTATTTAAAGTAAGGTTTAAAGCATTGTAAAGTGTTTGAAGTATTAAGGTAGATTTACCGCTACCAGATACACCAGTAACACATGTGAAACTTCCTAATGGTATTTTAAGATTCACGTTGTTTAAATTATTACCACTTGCTCCATTAATTTCTAAAAATCTACCATTCTTCGCTAATCTTCTATTACGTGGGATAGGTATGTAGCTCTTATTTGATAAGTATCTACCAGTAATACTTTTATCATTGTCAAGAATATCTTTGTATGAACCTTGTGCTACTACTTCTCCACCTTTGTTTCCAGCTTCAGGACCAAGGTCAATTATATGGTCAGCATTCTCCATTGTTTCAGTATCATGCTCAACCACAATCACAGTATTACCCAGGTCTCTTAATCTTTTTAATGCATTAATTAACTTTACATTATCTTTTTGGTGCAAACCTATAGACGGTTCATCAAGAACATATAACACGCCAGTTAATCCAGATCCTATTTGAGATGCTAATCTAATTCTTTGAGCTTCACCTCCTGACAATGTTCCAGATTCTCTAGACAATGTTAGGTAATCAAGTCCAACATTTAATAAAAAGTTTAATCTCTCATTAATTTCTTTAAGTATGTGTTGTGCTATTTTTAATTGCCTTTTATCTAATTTGGTTTCTAGTGATTTAAACCACTCTTTTGCATCGTAAATTGATTTTTCTGTAACTTCACTAATATTAAGTTCATTAATTTTTACACATAAAGCTTCATCTTTTAATCTGTGTCCATTACACCTTTCACATTTTGTATCAGATTGATATTGTGAAATCTCTTCTCTTTTCCAATCACTATCAGTTTCTAAAAACCTTCTTTCCAGATTATTTACCACACCCTCAAATGTTTTTTTATGTGAATATTTTTCATATCCATCGTCATAAGAAAATTTTATTTCCTCATCGTCTGAACCGAAAAGAATTACATCTTTAATTTTTTTTGGTAATTTTGACCATCTATCATTCAGTGAAAAACCATAGTGTTTTGCAATAGATGCTAATGTTTGTGCGTAGTATAAAGAAGACGATTTTGACCAAGGTTCAATTGCACCATCAGCTATAGTTTTTTTTTCATCTGGCACTACTAATTTAGGATCCACATTTAATTTTACTCCTATACCTTCACATTCTTCGCATGCACCATAAGGACTGTTAAAAGAAAATAATCTAGGTTCTATTTCTTCAATAGTAAATCCACTCTCTGGACATGCAAATTTTGTAGAAAAAATTAAATTTTCAATTTTTCTAAATTTTTTTGGAAGGGTTTCGTCCTCATACTCCACAAACATTAAACCATTAGCTAGATTTACTGCTGTTTCGACACTTTCTGCTAATCTATTACCTAATGACGAATTTAAAACTATTCTATCGACTAAGACAGAGATATCATGTTTAAGTTTTTTATTTAATTCTGGAACCTCATCAATATCATATAATTTATTATCAACTTTGATTTTTCTAAATCCTCTTTTTTTATAACCAAGTATATCTTTTCGATATTCTCCTTTCCTGCCTCTAACAACAGGCGCATATAAGTAAATAGTAGATTTTTTTGGGAGAGTTTTAATTTTATCTACTATTTGACTAATTGTTTGTGAAGTAATTGGCAAACCCGTAAATGGAGAGTAGGGTATACCTGCTCTTGCATAAAGTACTCTCATATAATCATAAATTTCTGTAACCGTTGCTACAGTAGATCTTGGATTTTTAGATGTATTTTTTTGCTCAATAGAAATCGCTGGACTTAAACCTTCAATTAAATCTACGTTTGGTTTTTTCATTTTATCAAGAAATTGCCTTGCGTATGCAGACAAACTTTCAACATATCTGCGTTGACCTTCTGCGTAAACCGTATCAAATGCTAATGATGATTTGCCAGACCCTGACAGCCCTGTAATCACAACAAATTTTTCTTTTGGAATCTCAAGAGTAATATTCTTTAAATTGTGCTCTTTTGCACCCTTAATAACTATCTTTTTGAGCATAATTTTTGTTGCTTTAATTTAATAAAATTAATATTCAGGTTAATAAGTGTTATAATAAACATTCTAAATATTAAAATATTATGGCTGGTAGTTTAAATAAAGTATTATTAATTGGTCGTTTAGGCGCAGATCCAGAAGTAAAACAAATGGTAAATGGTAAAAGTGTAGCCAGATTAAGTCTGGCAACAAGTCAAACTTGGAAAGATAAAAACACGGGTGAAAAAAAAGAAAAAACCGAATGGCATAGAATCGTTGTTTTTAACGAAGGATTAGTTAACGTTGTTCAACAGTATTTAAAAAAAGGTGCACAAGTATACGTTGAAGGACAAATTTCAACAAGAAAATGGAAAGACGAGCAAAGTGGACAAGATAAATATTCAACTGAAATTCTAATACAAGGCTACAATTCATCTTTAACAATGTTAGGTGGTGGTAATCAAAATAATGTTGGTTCTCAAGATAATAAACAAACTTTTGATGATAGTCCTTCACCTGATCAAAGTGGTTTGGATGATGATATTCCGTTTTAATTAGTATGGAAAAAAACGAAATCTCAAAAGTAGATAATAATATTAAATCAATCTCTATGTACGATGAGATGAGCTCATCCTATCTATCTTACGCAATGAGCGTGATAGTAAGTAGGGCATTACCTGACATAAGAGATGGCTTAAAACCAGTTCATAGAAGAATTATATATGCAATGCACAAAGGTGGTTTTGACTGGTCTAAACAGTTTAGAAAATCAGCAAGAATTGTTGGAGACGTCATAGGTAAATATCACCCTCATGGAGACCAAGCAGTTTATGATGCTTTAGTTAGAATGGTTCAAGAGTTTTCAATGAGTGTACCATTAGTTGATGGTCAAGGAAACTTTGGTTCAATTGATGGAGATCCACCAGCAGCAATGAGATATACAGAAACAAAATTAGCAAAAGTATCTCAGTTTTTAATTGATGATATTGAAAAAAATACTGTTTCATTCAAAAGCAACTATGACGAAACTGAGCATGAACCAACAGTTTTGCCTGCCCAATATCCAAATCTTTTAGTAAATGGCGCAGGAGGAATAGCAGTAGGAATGGCAACAAGTATACCACCACATAATTTAGGAGAAGTAGTTGATGCAACGCTAGCATTAATAAAAAACAAAGATATTAAAATAAATGAATTAATGAAACATGTGCCAGGGCCAGATTTTCCAACAGGAGGTGTAATAATTGGTAAAGATATTATTAAACAAGGATATAAAACAGGAAGAGGCTCATTTAAAATTCGAGGAGAAATATCTGTTGAAAATTTAAAAAATGGTAAAGATAGGCTTGTTATTTCATCCATCCCATATCAAATAAATAAAGCAAATTTAAATGAGAGAATAGCAGAATTAGTAAGAGATAAAAAAATAGAGGGAATAAGTGATATTAGAGATGAGTCAAATAGTGAAGGTATAAGAGTATCTATTGATCTAAGAAGAAATGTTGAACCTGAAACTGTAAAAAGACAACTTTATAAATACACCTCAATAGAATCTTCATTTGGTTTTAATTCTTTAGCAATAGTAGATCAAAAACCAAAAACATGTACGCTTAAAGATTTTTTAGAAAACTTTTTAAAATTTAGAGAAGATGTAGTTATAAAAAGAACTAAATTTGATCTTCAAAAAGCAGAAGAGAGAGTTCATATTTTATTAGGTTTGTCTGTAAGTGTAGAAAATATTGATAAAGTAATTAAAATAATTAGATCTTCGAAAAATCCAGAGGAAGCAAAAAATACTCTATTAAAAACCTCTTGGAAAATAAATAAAGCTTCAAATCTTATCAAACTTGTCGACACTAAAAACTATAAAGGAAAATACTTTCTTTCAATTAATCAAGTAATTTCAATATTAGAGTTAAGATTGCAAAAATTAACTGCTATTGGAATTAATGAAATTGAGATTGAAATAAAAAAACTAGCTCAGGAAATTTCTAATTATAAAAAAATTATTAATTCAAAAAATGAGTTATTGAAGGTAATTAGTAACGATCTTCAAACAATAAAAGACAAATTTTCATCTCCAAGAAGGACAAAAATTATTGATGCAGTATTGAATTATGATATAGAGGAAACAATTCAAAAGGAGTCTGTAATAATAACAATAACCTTGCAGGGTTATATAAAAAGAGGTGCTTTAAGCGGAGTTAAACAACAAAAAAGAGGCGGTAAAGGAAAGACTGGTATTAAAACAAGAGACGAAGACTCTGTGGTTCAAACTTTGTCCGTTGACACTCATACATCTCTCTTATTTTTTTCAACAGAAGGACTAGCTTATAAAGTTAAAGCATGGAAAATTCCAGAAGGATCTGCATCATCAAAAGGAAAATCACTTTTTAATATTTTACCACTGAAAAATCATCAATCTATTAGTTCTATTATGCCTTTCCCTAGTGAAGGTATAGATAAAAAAAATATGCATATAATTTTTGCAACAAGCAAAGGAAAGATAAGAAAAAATAATTTAGATGATTTTACTTCTATAAATGCATCAGGAAAAATTGCAATGAAATTAGACTCTGATGACAAAATTATTGGAGTAAAAATATGCACAGACAATCAAGATATTATGCTAAATACAAATTTTGGAAAATGTATAAGGTTTGAATCAAAAAAACTAAGAGTGTTTAAAGGAAGATCTTCAAAGGGAATAAGAGGTATAAACCTTGCAGAAAAAGATACAATAGTTTCATTGTCAATAATTGACAATGACGATATTAAAAGAAGTAAAAGTAAAACCAAAGATGAAAAATCTGAGTTAAAAGCAAAAGAAAAATTTATATTATCAATCACAGAAAATGGTTACGGTAAAAGAACATCGCATTATGATTTTAGAGTTACAAATCGTGGTGGCAAAGGTATAATAGGTATTGTCAACTCACCTAGAAACGGGAACGTCTCGTCATCTTTCCCAGTCTTTGAAGGAGATCAAATTTTAATCTCTACGAATAAAGGAAGAGTTATAAGAACTGCAGTTAAGGAAATAAGGATTGCTGGTAGAAATACCCAAGGTGTAAGAATTATTAAATTAACTGGCGATGAAAAGGTTGTTTCCGCAATCAAATTAGATGATAATTTGGTTTAATGAAAAATATTGCCATATACCCAGGAACATTCGATCCTATTACTAATGGACATATTGACGTAATTAAAAAAGCTTTAAAATTAGCCGATAAAATTATTGTAGGTATTTCTGATGGAAATCAAAAAAATTTCTTATTTCCAATAGAAGAAAGATATAAAATTGTATCAAGAGCTTTATATAATGATCTAAAGTTTTCAAAAAATAAAATTCAAGTTATTAGATTTAATTCTTTAACGACCGAATTATGTAAAAAATATAAATCAAACCTCATATTAAGAGGTTTAAGGGCAGTGTCTGATTTTGAATATGAATTTCAGCTTGCTGGAATGAATAGAAAATTGAATAATAAAGTTGAAACAGTTTTTCTTATGTCAGATGTTGAAAATCAAATCATTTCCTCTCGTTTTGTTAAAGAAATAGCTATGCATAATGGTGATTTAAGAAAATTTACAACTAAAAGCACAATAAAATCTTTGAAAAAAATCTATGCTTAAAAAAACAATTATTTTAATTATATCAATATTATTATTAACAACAGCTTTAAAGGCAAAGGAGAATATTATGATACTTAAGTTAAAAGATGGAGATGTAAAAATAAAATTATTTCCAGATGTAGCACCAAACCATGTAAAAAGAATAACTGAGTTGGCAGATAGTGGAAAATATGATGGAGTAGTTTTTCATAGAGTAATAGATGGTTTCATGGCTCAAACTGGAGACGTTCAATTCGGAAACTCATCATCTAATAATTTTAATTTAAGCAGGGCAGGTATGGGTGGATCTGATTTGCCTGACCTTAAAGAAGAATTTAATGATTTACCACATGAAAGAGGCACTTTATCTATGGCGAGATCTTCAAATCCTAATAGTGCTAATAGTCAATTTTTTATCTGCTTTGGTTCAACACCACATTTAGATAGACAATATACTGTATTTGGCAAAGTTTTAGAAGGAATGGAGTTTGTAGATAAGATTGCAAAAGGTGACGGACCAAATGGATCTGTTTCTAATCCTGATAAAATAATTAGTTTTAAATCTGAGTAGATTTTAATGAATGGAAGACATAAAAAAGAATTTTTCTTTTAGCGTAAAACATCAAAATAAAAATTATCGTGTTGGATTGATTCAAACTCATCGTGGAGAAATAGATACACCTGCTTTTATGCCTGTAGGAACTCAGGCTACAGTAAAAGGTGTTTTTATTGATGATATTATAAAGACTGGCAGTCAAATTATTCTCTCAAATACTTATCACTTAATGATTAGGCCTGGCACTGAAAGAATCGAGGCAGTTGGAGGTCTTCACAAGTTTATGAATTGTAAACTTCCTATCTTAACAGACTCAGGAGGCTATCAGGTTATGTCTTTATCTAAATTTAACAAAATCGACAGAGACAAAGGAGCAATTTTTCAATCTCATATAGACGGAAAAACATTCATCTTAGGTCCTGAGGAAAGCATTAAAATTCAAAAAAAACTTAATTCAGATATTGTTATGGTAATGGATGAGTGTCCAAAAAATACAAAAGATTACAACAAAATTAAAAACTCTATGGAATTATCTACAGAATGGGCAAAAAGATCTAAGGATGAATTTGGAAATAACCCACATAAAGCTTTGTTTGGTATTGTTCAAGGAGGTTTGTTTAATGATCTTAGAATTGAGTCTTTAAAAAAATTAATTAACATAAAATTTGACGGATACGCAATTGGAGGTTTAGCTGTTGGGGAAACTCAAAAGGAAATGTTTGATGTTTTAGATGGTATTAAAGATTATTTACCTGAAGATAAACCAAGATATTTAATGGGTGTAGGAACACCCTCAGATATATTGGGAGCAGTAAAAAGAGGTATTGATATGTTCGATTGTGTTTTGCCAACTAGATCAGGAAGAACAGGATTAGCATTTACATGGAACGGTAGAATTCAAATAAGAAATTCTGAGAATAAATTTAATAATACACCTCTGGATAGTAGTGTGACAAAATTTGATTTAAACAAATATTCAAAAAACTATTTGAATCACCTTCATAATACTAATGAAATGCTAGCTTCAATGATCTTAACTTTAAACAATATAAACTTTTATCAAGAACTTATGTATGAAATAAGAAAAAATATTAAAATGGGAACTTTTGACGAATTTCATGACAAGTATATTAATATTTTGTAAATTTTTACCATTGCCAAATAATAAAAAATCAATATAAGAAATTCGTGTTGGGCCCTTAGCTCAGTTGGTAGAGCAATTCCCTTTTAAGGAATGGGTCGATGGTTCGAGTCCATCAGGGCTCACCAATATCACAAAACAGGTGGATACTTTAGAATAATTTCATTCATCCAGTTATTGATTTGATTAATTCTTCTATCGTTAGAAGGATGAGTGCTAAGGAATTCGGCGGGCTCTTTTCCTTTGTTTGCTTTTTTCATTCTTTCCCATATTTTAGTTGTTTCTCTTATGTCATATCCTGATAAAGATGAGAAAATTAATCCTAAATAATCAGCTTCACTCTCTTGTTTTCTTGTAAAAGGGTTCATGATTCCAATTTGAGATATGATTCCTACTGTATTCATGCCTGTTGTTTTATTAACTTTAGATAATTTTCCCCCAGTAGCAATATCAATAATGCCAGTTGTTGTATTTAACAATCTTGTTCTGCTAGCTCTTTCGACAGAATGTTTTGCAACCGCATGTGCAATTTCATGCCCCATCACAGCTGCTAAACCATCATCATTTTTTGTAATATCCAACATTCCTGTATAAAATGCAATTTTACCACCTGGCATACACCATGCGTTTTTAATTTTTTTATTATCAATTAAAATATATTCCCATTCAAAGTTTGCTGTTGGATCAACCATGTCATTTCTATAAAAATACTCTGAAATAGATTTTTCAATCTTTGATCCTATTTGTATTATTTTATTCAAACTATCTTTATCATCACTTAATTTTGCTTTTTTCTTAACTTGCTCATACGCTTTGGCTGCTTGAGCATTTAATTGTGATTCTGAAATTAGTTTTAATTGCTTTCTTTCGGTGATTGGTGCAGTAGTACAAGCATGAAAACCTGCAGAAAGACAGCCACAACCCATCAAATATATAAAATTTCTTCTATTCACTTTTAATAATTTTTATATTACATGTAATTTATAATCAATTAATAGATATGTCTAAACTAAGAAGAAAAAGAATTTCGTTTATTGCTAGGTTGAGAAACTATTTTATTACAGGCATTGTGGTTTTGGTTCCCATTGGTATCACATTATATCTAACTACTTTTTTTGTCTCAATTTCATCTAAATTAATTCCTCACGGAATAAACCCTAATAATTATTTACCTTTTGCAATACCAGGGTTGGAAATTTTATTATCAGTAATAATCATTACTATAGTTGGTGGATTGTCACTTTCTTTTATTGGAAAAAAATTTTTACAATTATTTAATGATTTATTAAAAAAAATACCAATTTTAAGAACCATCTACTCAGCTATTGGACAGATGACAGAAACTTTTGCACCTAAAAAAGGATCAAAAAAGAGTGTTGTATTAGTACAATACCCGCGAAAGGGTACTTGGGCTGTTGGCTTTGCAACAAAAGAGAATAAAGGTGAGATATCCAAAAAAACAAATACAAATTTAATTAACGTATTTGTTCCAACTACCCCAAACCCAACTAGTGGATTTTTATTAATGTTTCCTAAAGATGAAATTGTTTATTTAGATATGTCGTTTGAGGAAGCATCAAAATTTATAGTTTCAGCTGGAACTTCGGATAGCAATACTAAATAGCGTCATTAATCACAGCTACCTTATCATAAAGTTTAATAAGCTTATTAAATTTTTTTATTTTGATATTGTTTTTTTCCATTTTTTTAATTTCTCTCTCAGCAACTTTAAATAAATCTTCGTGCTGAATAGGATCTGCTAAGTTATATTTTTTTAAACCACTCTGTTTAAATCCTAAAATATCACCATATCCTCTTATTTTTAAATCTTCCTCAGCAATTTTAAAACCATCATTAGAGTTTTTGAGTATTGTAATTCTTTTTCGAGCATTTTCACTTAATCCTGCTTTAAACATCAATATACATGTTGACTCTTTGTTGCCTCTGCCCACACGACCTCTTAGTTGATGAAGTTGAGATAATCCATATTTATTTGAATTTTCAATGACAATTACGTTTGCATTGGGAAAATCAATTCCAACTTCTATTACTGTAGTTGAAACTAATATATCAATATTTCTATTATTAAACTTATTCAATACATTATCTTTTTCTTCTTTACTCATCGCTCCATGAATTATATCAACTTTATGTTTAAAAATTTTACTCAAATATTTATATTTTTCTGTAGCAGATTGATGATCCATTTTTTTTGACTCCTTTATCAAAGGACAAACCCAGAATACTTGATTTTCTTTTGATATTTCACCTTTAATAAAATTAATAACTTCATTAATTTTTGTTTCATTTTTACTGTATGTTTTTATTGGCTGTCTATTTTTTGGTTTAGATTTAATTAAAGAAATATCCATATCTCCATAAATAGTCATCATCATTGTTCTGGGTATAGGTGTTGCAGACATTACTAGTACATCGCAATCTTTACCTCCTTTATCTGAAAGCTTTTTTCTTTGGTTAACGCCAAATTTATGTTGTTCATCAATAATTATTAATCCTAAATTAAAATAATTAATTTTTTCTTGGAAGAGAGAATGTGTGCCAATTAAAATATCAATCCTATTATTTGAAAGATCGTTTAAAACTTTTTTTCTTTTTTTATACTCTGTTTTTCCAGTTAATATTTCAGGATTACAATAATCATTAAAATTTTCACATATAAACTTATAATGTTGAATGGCTAATATTTCAGTTGGAGCCATTATTGCAACTTGATAGCCAGCTCTTATGGAATTTAAGGCTGATATTACGGCGACTATTGTTTTTCCTGACCCTACATCCCCTTGTAGCAATCTAAACATTTTTTGTTTGGACTCCATATCTTTATTTATATTTTTTAATGTAGAGATTTGATCATCCGTAAGTTTGAATTTTAAATTATTGATTATTTTATCTTGATATTTGGCGTCTAAAATTTTATTTTTTTTTTTTATTTTTTTAATTTTACTTCTTATATCTGAAGAAAGTAAAAAATTTGCAAAAATTTCATCAAATACAAGTCTTCTAAAAAATTTTGTATCTTTAACTTTTGTGATTTCTTCCTTGTGAATTTTAATAACACAATCTTTCCAAGATACATTATCAAACAAATTTGATATTTCCTTTGGTAACCACTCATCTAAATCAGGTAAATTTTGAAAAATATTATTTATTATTTTATTATATTTATTCAATGTTAAACCTTCTGTGAGGCTATATTTATTTTCATCATCTATTAATACTGAGCTATTTGATTTTACTAGTCTTGGGTTTACAAATTGAAATTTATTTCTAAAATTATTTGCTTTACCATTAATTATGATGTTTTCATTTAAAGGTAGTAGTTTTCTTATATACCCTTCATAACTATTAAAAAAAATACAATCTATTTTTACGCCATTTTTTTCACATATGACTTTATTAGGTAAATTTCTTATCCGTGGAAAATTATATTTAATGGGCTTTACTTTAATGTTGTAATTTTTACCTATTTGCAAATCTTCAATCTCTGTATCCGCAGCAGTTTCAATTTTTGATAACGGTAAGTGCCACAATAGATCAAAAATTGTAAATATTTTTTTTTTATTAAATGATCTTAATGTTTTTTTACCAACACCTTTAATTTTATCGATGGGTGACAATAAATATTCAAAATTACTCATTAAATATATATATATATGTTTATAAGCAATGAATTCAAATAAACAAAATTTAATTAATAAAATTATTTATAGATCTCAATACAGAGGTACAAAAGAAATGGACATTTTTGTAAGTAGTTTTGTTAATTCCATTATTGATTCATTATCAATAGATGATTTAAAAGATTTAGATTTATTAGTTAACATGAATGACGAAGATATTTCTAAAATTTCAAAAAATCAAATGAGCTTTGAAAATAAAAAAATATTAAAACTATTGATTGATTTTAAATAGATGGCGGAGAGACTGGGATTCGAACCCAGGAAAGAGTTGCCCCTTTGTCGGTTTTCAAGACCGATGCTTTCAACCGCTCAGCCATCTCTCCGTGAGCAAGGTTTTATTATTATTATTATATATTTCAACAATAAAATAACTTAAGTAGTAAGACAAAATATTCAAATATTTAAAAATGAACAAAAAAAATTTTAATAAAGGTGTAATGTTAACATCTCTCGGTTCTTTTTGGTGGGGTTTTTTTGGAGTTATATACTTCAAGTACATTTCTTTTGCTGGACATATTGAAGTATTAATTCACAGAAGTGTATGGACGACTTTTGTATTAATTATTACTACATTTTTATTTTCAAAATGGAGTATTTTTATAAAAGTTATTAGTGATAAAAATAAATTATTTATTCTTTTTATCTCAGGTTTTTTAATTTTTATTAATTGGGGTGTCTGGATCTATGCTGTTAGTCAGGATAAAATAATTGAAGCTAGTTTTGGTTATTTTATAATGCCAATTATAAGTGTTTTTTTAGGTAATTTCTTTTTCAAAGAATCGATTACAAAAAAAGGTAAAATCTCAATTTTGATTGTAATTATTTCTGTTTTATATCTATTAATACTAGACTTTAAATCTATACCATGGGTAGGTTTAATTGTTGCTGCCAGTTGGAGTTTTTATAATTTATTTAGAAAAAAAATTAATGTCGAAACAGATATTGGTCTTTTTATAGAAAGTTTATACTTACTTCCATTCGTATTAGTTGCATTTTATTTTATAAGCATTAACAATCAAAACGATTTCAGTATATCAAATCCTTCTTTGATGCCACTATTAATGCTTGCAGGACCAATGACAGTGATTCCCCTTTTTTTTTATGTAAGAGGTGTAGAATTGTCGGGCCTAGGTCCAGCTGGTATGATTTTTTATATAACTCCTACTTTGCAATTTATACTTGGTTTTTTTATTTATAATGAACAATTTAACATAAATCAGTTAGTTAGTTTTATTTTGATATGGATTGCTGTATTTATATATTTAAAAGATATTTATGAAAAAAATTAAAATTTATATTTTATTTCTTTTAATAATTATAAGTTTTAAAGCTCATGCAGATGATTTTACATTTAATGATTGGAAAAAAAAATTTAAATTAATTGCTTTAGAAAAAGGTGTGAGTTTAAATACAATTGAAAAGACAATTGAAAAATCAGTTTTCTTAAAAGATGTTATAAAATATGACAGATATCAACCAGAGTTTTATGAAGATACAAAAACTTATATTTCTAAAAGAGCTAATAGTAAAAAAGTTAACTCTGGATTAAAAATATACAAGATCAACAAAAGATCTATCGATAAAATTTCTAAAGAATTTTCTGTTGATAAGAACTTACTTTTATCTCTAATGGGAATTGAAACGAACTTTGGTAATTATTTGGGAAAAATGGATATTATCTCGTCTTTGGCAACATTGAGTTATGACAAAAGAAGGAGCGAATTTTTTACATCTGAACTTATTACTCTTTTAATTTTATTCGATAAAGAAATTATTAATCCAGTAAATTATTTAGGATCATGGGCTGGTGCATTCGGTAATTTTCAATTTATGCCTTCTACTATTAAAAATTATGCAATGGATTATAATAATGATAAAACTATAAATTTGAAGAATATAGAAGACTCGTTTGCTTCTGCTGCTAATTATTTAAATAAGATGGGATGGGACAATAACGCTCCATGTTTTTATAAGGTCGAGCTTATAGATGAAACTCCTCATAAATATTTAAATACATCTGCAAAACAAATTAAACATAAAAATAAAATATCCTATTTAAAAAAGTATATTAAAAATAGAGAAATTTTTGATAATCTTGATAATTTAAAAGCAGCACTTGTGACTCCAGATTATGATATTATTCCTGATGCAAAAAAATTAACACCAGCTTATGTAATTTTTGATAATTATGAATTAATTTTAAAATGGAATAGATCACTAAGATTTGCATTAGCTGTGTGCACATTAAAAAGTAAGTTTAAAGATGCAATTTAAATATATTTTATATCTTATATTTTTGTCTTTATTTGCTTGTGAACATCACTCGTCAAACATAAACATTAAGAATAAACCTAAGGATACAAAATCATCAAATGAGATAAAATCTGCAATCCTAAAAGAAGAAATTGAAGAAACTCCAAAAAAAAATGAAAAAGGCAAATTAAATAATATAGTTTATTCAAATAAAGGTTTTGCTTTAATAAATGGTGAAGATTCAGATGTTTCTCTGGAATATAAATTAAAAAATTCATCGTTTAAAATTTTAAGTCCAAATTTACCAAATGGTACGCCTGTAAGAATAACTAATATCCTAAATGGAAAACAATTAACCACTGTTGTAGAAAATCAAATATCTTTACCAATTTTTTATAATTCAGTTATTACTAAAAGAATTGTTAACGAGTTATTGATAAACCCGTATGAACCATATGTATATATTGAAACAATCAATTCTAATAATTTGTATGTTGCAAATGATGTTAAAACATTTGATGAAGAAAAGCAGATCCCAAATAAAGCACCTGTTGATGAGATATTTGTTCAAAGTATAAGTTTAGAAACTGAAATAATAGCCTCTAAGGTTGAAAATAATGTAACTGATTTCAATTATATAATTAAATTTGCAGATTTTTATTTTGAAGACTCTGCTATTATGTTAAAAAATATGTTATTTGAAGAGTATAAAATTGAAAATATTTTAATCAAAAAGTTGTCACAAAATAATTTTAGAGTTTATAAAGGACCTTATAAAGATTTTGAAAAATTAAAGAAAGGATTTCATAATATCGAAAATCTTGATTTTGATAGTATTGAAATAATTAAATTATGAGAATTAAATATTTATCGTTAATTTTAATAATTTTTGCATCCTTGATAAAGCCAGTTTTTGCCAACTTTGATGTAAATGCAAGAACTGCTATTGTCCAAGATTATTTGTCAGGCAAGATATTGTTTGAAAAAGATGCTGATAGACAGATATTTCCTGCATCAATGACAAAAATTATGACTTCAATTATAGCTTTTGATTTACTTAAAAGTGGTGAGTTGTCTTTAGACGATAAATTTTTAGTCTCTGAAAATGCATGGAGATTGTCTCAAGCAGGTTATTCTTCAATGTTTATTATGGTTGGAGACGAAATAACTGTCGAAAATTTATTAAGAGGTATCATTGTTTCATCTGGAAATGATGCTTGTATTGCACTAGCAGAGGGTATTGCCGGTACAGAAGAAGAGTTTGCAATTATGATGACTGAAAAAGCAAAAGAAATTGGTATGGAAAATACAAATTTTTCAAACTCATCAGGAATAAATGCTCCAGACAATTTATCAACAGTTAGGGATATATTAATAATGTCGAATTACTTAATAAAAAATTATCCAAACTACTATGAATATTATAAAGAAACTGAATTTACATGGGAAAGAACTGGCGGTGATCCTATTAAACAAGGTAATCGTAATCCATTGCTTTATAAAAATATTGGTGTTGACGGAATAAAGACAGGATATCTTGCATATGAAAAATATTCACTCGCCTCAACAATTAAAAGAAATGAGAGAAGAGTAATCGCTGTTGGAAGTGGTTTTGAATCAAAAAATTCGAGATCAAAAGAATCACTTAAATTGTTAACATATGGACTAACTAATTTTGACACAATTAATATTGCTAAAAAAGACGAAATATTTGATGAGCTTGATGTTTGGCAAGGGACTAAAAAAAAGGTTAAATCTTATATTAATGAAAACGTTTATCAAACTATTCCAAAAGCAAAAAAAAAATATCTAAAAGTTTTAATTGATTATCAAGGGCCGTTAAAAGCTCCAATATTAAAAAATGATATAATTGGAAAAGTTAAAATTACCTATAAAGATGAACAAATAGGAGAATATGATTTATTAGCTTTTGAAAATGTAAAAAGACAAAATATTTTTTCTAGATTTATTTCCTCAATAAATTTCCTAATTTGGGGCGATGTCTAAAAACCCTATAATAGTCTTCGAAGGTATAGAGACTTCTGGAAAATCCACTAGTCTAAAAAAAGTTATAAAATATTTAAAAAAAAATAAAATTAAATACATTAGTTTTAGAGAACCTGGTGGCACAAATCTTTCTGAAAAATTAAGACAATTGATGTTAAATAAAAAATCAAAATTAAATAATAAAACTGACTTATTTCTGCTTATGGCTTCTAGATCAGAAAATTTTGATAAAATTTTAAAAGAGAATTATAAAAAAAAAGTAATATTGATTGATAGATTTATAGACTCGACAATAGCATACCAACATTATGGTATGAGATTAGATAAAAATTTAATTTTAAGAATGAACAATTATATATTAGGTAATTTTAAACCAAACTTTACTTTTTTAAATATTGTAAATAAAAAAAATATGTTAAAGAGGCTTAAATCCAGAAAGAATAAAAATAAATACGATAATTTTAATTATAATTTTTATAATAAAGTTCAAAAAGGATTTTTAAAAATTGCGCTAAAAAATAAATCTAAATACTTAATATTAGATAGCAACAAAGATAGTTTAAAAATTATCGAAAATAAATTAATCAACAAAATAAAAGAAATTTTAAAATAAATGAGCGAAACAAGTAAACTTTTTGGCCATAAAACTCTTTTTAATAATTTAATTTATTTAGACCAAATAGAAAAATTTCCAAATAAGATTTTATTAAATGGTCCTAAAGGTATAGGAAAAAAACTTTTTGTAAGTCATCTTTTAAATTACCTTTATTCTAAAAATAATGAGCAATTTTACAATTTGAATAACTATGAATATAATATAAATAATAATTTATCTCTACTTATTTCCTCAAATTCTCACGCTAATATTTTCAAAATTCAGAAAAAAAAGGATAAAAAGATAATTGATATTGATCAAATTAGAGAAATGACTCAGTTTACAAATCAAACTTCTTTTAATAACGAAAGAAAATTTATCATAATCGAGGACATAAACTTATTAGGTATCAATTCAGCAAATGCTTTATTAAAATCTATCGAAGAACCTAATAATAAAACATATTATATTTTAATCAATAATTCTGAATTCAAAATTTTAGAAACAATTAGATCAAGATGTTTAGAATTTAAATTAAGTTTAAATAATTCAGAAACAATTGAGATTGTGAATTATTATTTTAATAGTATTAAGTATGACGATATAAACTTAGACTTTATAAACAACTATAATTCACCATCATTTTTAATATCATTGGTAAATTTTCTAGAAAACAATGATTTATCTTTAAAAGAGTGCAATATTGAAGACTTATTGGGTCATATTATTAAAAATAAACTATATAAATCTGATGAATTTATTAAAGAATATTTGAATTTATTTATTGAACTTTTTTTCTACAAAAATATAAACAATTCCAAGAATATTTCATTCAAAATTAAAAAGTATTTTTATCTAAAATTTTCTTTTGTTAAAAAATATAATTTAGATTTTGAATCATTTTTTCTAGAATTTAATGATAAATTATTAAGTGAATAAAAATTACTACATTACAACACCAATATATTATCCATCTGCAAAGCCTCATATGGGTCACGCATATTCAAGTATTATTGCTGATTTTTTTGCAAGATTAAAAAGAATACAGGGTTTTAATGTTTATTTTTTAACTGGTACGGATGAGCATGGACAGAAAATACAACGTGCAGCTGAAGAAAAAAAAATGGATCCATTATTGTTCTGTAATGAAATTAGTAAAACTTTTAGAGACTTATCTGAGACATTAAACTTATCAAATAATGATTTTATAAGAACTACAGAAACTAGACATGCTAAATCTGTTGAAAATCTTTGGAATATTCTAGAAAAAAAAGGTGAAATATACTTATCAAAGTACTCAGGTTGGTATTCTGTCTCAGATGAAGCGTTTTACACAGAAAGCGAAATTGAGGATTTTAATGGTGCAAAAAAAGCAATCACTTCAGGATCTAAAGTAGAGTGGGTGGAGGAAGAATCTTATTTTTTTAGATTATCTAATTGGCAAGATAAATTGATTGAATTTTATGATAAAAATCCAGAATTTATACTACCTGAAACAAGAAAAAATGAAGTTGTTAGTTTTGTTAAATCAGGGTTAAAAGATTTATCTGTCAGCAGAAAATCTTTCAATTGGGGAATAAAAGTTCCTTCTAATAAGGATCATGTTATTTATGTATGGTTGGATGCTTTAACAAATTATCTGAGTGCTTTAAATTATCCAAATGAAAGTGATGATTTGTATAAATCTTTTTGGCCTGCAGATCTCCATTTAATAGGTAAAGATATATTAAGATTCCATGCAATTTACTGGCCAGCTTTTTTGTTAGCTGCTGATATAAATCCTCCAAAAAGAGTATTTGGTCATGGATGGATACTCTCAGGAGATGAAAAAATGTCAAAATCTAAAGGTAATATTTTAGACCCGCTTGAAATAATAGATACTTATGGTTTAGATCCATTAAGATATTATTTAATTAAAGAAGTTTCTTTCGGTAACGATGGAAATATTTCACAAGAAAAATTAGAGACTTGTATTAATAGTGATTTGGCTAATAATTATGGAAATCTGTGCCAAAGGGTTTTGACATTTTGCGATAAAAATTCAAATTTTGAAGTTCCTAACAATGATAATTTTACAGAAGACGATAAATTGATCTTAGATCAATACTCTATACATTATGAAAATTTAATAAAATATTCTGACAATCAGGATGTAAATTCATATATAAATTTTATTGTTGAACAGTTATTTGCTGCAAATAAGTATTTTAACGATCAGGAGCCTTGGAAAAAAAAGAGTGATAAATTAAGGATGAATACTATTATTTATGTTGCATTGGAGCTAATAAGAAAAGTTACTATATTACTATATCCAATAATACCAAGTTCATCTCTCAAAGTATTAGATGTATTTGGTATAAAGGAAGATAAAATTTATTTTGATACAATAAGGAATAATAATTATTTAAGGAAAGGTCTAAAATTAAGTAAATTAGATATACTATTCAGAAAGATTGAAAAAAATGATTGATTCTCATTGTCACCTTGATCATGAACCTCTAGCTCAAAATATTGAAGATATTTTAGCAAAATGCAAAAAAGAGGGTGTTCAAAAGCTATTAACAATATCAACAACATTAAAAGGATTTCCTAAAATTTTAGAGATTATAAACAAAGATGAAATGATATTTGGAACTTTTGGTATACATCCCCACGAAACTAACAATGATCATGTATCTAAAGATGAAATAATTAAAAAAATTAAAACTTATAGTAAAATAATTGGAGTAGGCGAGACAGGTTTAGATTTTTATTATAATAATAGTGACAAAGATAAACAAATAAGAAGTTTTCAAAATCATATAGATGCAGCATTAGAATTAGATATGCCTTTAATTGTACATTCTAGAAATGCTGAAGCTGAAACATATGAAATATTAAAAAATTCTAACAAGAATTTAAAAATACTCATGCATTGTTTTACTGGATCTCTAACTTTCGCATTGAAATTAATGAAACTTAACTCCTACTTTTCAGCTAGTGGTATTATTACATTTAAGAATAGCACTGATCTTCAAAATACTTTTAAAGAATTACCATTAGAAAGATTACTTGTTGAAACAGACAGTCCTTTTTTAGCACCTGAGCCAATGAGAGGTAAGAAAAATGAACCTTCTTTTGTGCGTTACACACTAAAAAAATTATCTGAATTGAAAAATATTGATATAGAAGATCTTGATAAAATAACTACTGACAATTTTAATAGATTATTTTTTAATAAATGAGCATAAAATTTACTATTTTGGGTTGTGGTAGCTCTTTAGGTATACCACGAATTGATGGATATTATGGAAGTTGTGATCCTAAGAATAAAAGAAATATACGATCAAGATGTTCGGCTCTTATAAGTTCTAAAAACTTAAATATTCTAATTGATACATCTCCAGATCTAAAATCTCAATTATTAAAAAATAAAGTTAAAAATATTGATATAGTTTTTTACACTCATTTACATGCTGATCAAACACATGGAATTAATGAGTTGAGAGTTTTCTCATTAAAAAATAGAAAAAAAATACCAATTTTCGCAGATGAAACTACAAAGAAATATCTAAAAAATACTTTTGGTTATTGTTTCAAAGATTACAAAAATTATCCATCTATACTTGATGCCAAAATATTAAAAAAAAAGCATTTACTTGATGATTTAAAAACAAAAATTACTATTAAATCATTAAAGGTTCATCATGGATCAATAAAAAGTATTTGTTACATAATTAATGACAAATGTGCTTATGCACCTGATGTTAATAAGATTGATAATAAAGATTTAAAATATCTTAAAAATTTAAAATATCTTATTGTAGATTGTTTAAGATATAATTTTCATCCAACCCATTTTAATTTAAAGGATGTGTTAAAATTAATTGATAAAATTAAGCCAAAGAATACAATTTTAACAAATTTAAGTAATGAAATCGACTATAACGAAATAAAAAAATTATTACCTAAAAATGTAACTCCTGCTCACGATGGATTGACATTTTTAATTTAATAAACTTTCAATTTTTTTTGTAACTTTTTTCGATGTTGGGCTTGTTAAAGATGCATAAGTATCTTCAATTTTACCCTCTTTATTAATTAATATTTTATAAAAATTCCACTTAGGTACCGCTGATTTTCCATAGTTTGATTTGGCCCATTTATAAATTTCATGCGCATTATCACCTTTAACATTAGTTATTTCTGTAAGTGGAAAGTTAATATTAAAGTTAACTTCACAAAATTCTTTAACAGCACTATTATCAGATTTCTCCTGATTAAAGGAATTTGATGGTATGCCAAGAACAATTAAACCTCTGTCTCTATATTTCTCCCATAGTTCTTGCATGTCGTTGTATTGTTTTGTAAATCCACAATAGCTTGCCGTATTTACAATTAAAATAGGTTTTCCTTTAAAATCTTTTAAATCAATTTGATCACCTGTAATACTGTTTATTTTAAAATCATAAAAGATCTTTTCATACTCAGCGTGTGATGAATTTTTAAAAAAAATCATAATTATAGTAAGTCCAAATATCAGAAGGTTTTTCATTATTTAAATTATCTATTTGGTGTAAGTAATATTAAAAAGTATCCAAATAAAGTGGATAATAATGACCCAGTTAAAACTCCAATCTTTACTCCATCCATATACTGTAAATTATCTGCAAATGCTAAATTTCCAACAAATAAACTCATTGTAAAACCAATTCCTGTTAAAACTCCGACTCCATAAAAATTATACCAACTTGTATTACTTGGCATTTGGGCAACTTTTAATTTAATAGATAAATAGGAAAATACAAAAACACCCAATTGTTTTCCAACAAATAATCCCAAAACTATGCCTAAAGGAACTTTGTCTAATAACGACGAAAAGGATAAACCTTCCAAAGATACTCCTGCATTTGCAAAAGCAAAAATTGGCATTATTCCAAATGCAACATATGGACTTATTGCGTGCTCCACTTTTATTAGTAGTGAGAAATCTTTATCTTTTTTTCTGTGAGGTATTGTCATTGCAAGTAATACACCAGCAATTGTTGCGTGAATTCCTGAATTATGTGTAAAATCCCATAAGAAAATTCCAACTATCAGATAGGGAAGAAATTTTTTTACATTAAATTTATTTATAACTAACAAAACTATAAATGCTAACAGCATCAAAGATAAATATTTAATACTTAAATCACCAGAGTAAAATAGAGCTATTATAACTATAGCTCCTAAATCATCTATAATTGCCAAAGCTGTTAAAAATACTTTTAAAGAAAGAGGTACTCTACTTCCTAATAATGACAATACTCCTAAAGAGAAAGCAATATCTGTAGCTGATGGTATTGCCCACCCTTTTAAAGTTTCTCCATCTCCTAAATTTATAAATACATATATTAATGCTGGAATAACCATTCCGCCCACCGCAGCAATTATAGGAAGGAGTGCTTGTTTAATATTTGATAATTCTCCCTGTAGAAATTCTCTTTTAATTTCAAGTGTTACAAAAAAGAAAAAAATTGCCATTAAGGCATCATTTATCCAATGCAAAACCGAAAGCTTAAGACCAAAATTATTTATTCCTATAAACAAGTATTTTTCTAATGTTGAGAAATATAAACTTGATAATTCTGAATTACTTATAATTAAAGCGATTACAGCTGCAAATAGAAGAACTATTCCACTAGCAGCCTCAAGTTTAAAAAATGATAAAAACCCTTTTGTAATTTTTTGTATCATAATTAGTATATAAGATCTTTTATAAATAATTTGAGATCCAGCATAGTTTCATAAAAGTTATCAAATAGAGGAATTATCGCTGGAAATATATTGGACAAATTATACTTAAATGTATCTAATAATAATATCATACTAAATAATGATATAACTAAAATAATTAAATAAATAAATATCATCTTTATTTTATTTGATATTTCGTCAGTTGATTTTTTATTTTTTGTTCCAACTTTTAAATTTCTAATTTTTTTCTCTGATATACTTTCTTTACTTATATTTAAAGCATCCTTATCTTTACTATTTTTATTAAGCTGATTATCTTTTTTATCAATTTGAGAAGGTTTAATATCAAATTTACTGTTTTCATCTTCAGATATTATTTTGTTATTATTATCAATATTTAAAATAACTTTATGATGCCATATGTGTTCACAAGAGCTACATTTTAGAATTCTACCTTTATCTGGTATTAATTTTTCATCAAGATTAAATTTTTTATTACAATTGGGACATTCTATGATCATATGATCTCTTATAGCATTAAATATCAAATTTATTCTAAATTTGTAAGCAATATAACCTTTGAATTTTCTTATATCTGCTGTATTAGTACTGCAATCGGGGCGTAGCGCAGCCTGGTAGCGCATCTGGTTTGGGACCAGAGGGTCGCAGGTTCAAATCCTGCCGCCCCGACCATTAACTTATGAAAAAAGCTAAAATATACAAACCTTCAAAAACTGCAATGCAATCAGGCTTGAAGAAATTTGACAAATGGATCATCGAATTTATTACTGCTGATCCAGGAATAAACCCACTTATGGGATGGGAAAGTTCATCAGACACTTATTCAGAATTAAATTTAGAATTTAAGTCAAAAGATTTAGCAATTGAATATGCAAAAAAAAATAATATTAGTTATGAGATTATTGAACCAAAAGAAAGAAAAGTTACAAAAAAATCTTATGCGGATAATTTTATAAAATAATGTTTAGATTTTTTACAATTAAAAAATGGTATCTATGGTCATGGGTTGGATCGATAATTATTTTGTCATCACTTTGGGTACAAGTAAAACTTGATGTTAAAATTAATGAATGGTTTGGAGAATTTTACGATATGATTCAAAAAGCTCTTGCTGCACCAAACTCAATTACTATGAGTGAATATTGGATGAGTTTATTATCATTTATAAAATTAGCTGCAATGGCTGTATCATTAGGAGTTATTATTAGTTTTTTTACTGCACATTATTTATTCAGATGGAGAACAGCTATGGTTGAATATTATCATAGTGTATATGAAAAAGCTCGTAAAATAGAGGGTGCTTCACAACGTGTTCAGGAAGATACAATAAAATTTTCAAGAATAATGGAAGGTTTAGGAACAAGCTTAATTGAGGCTATTATGGTATTGATACAATTTACACCTATATTATTTGGATTAAGTATTGGTATACCCATTTACTTTTTTGGTGATTGGGATTATGGATTAATTGTTGGTGCACTTCTTTGGTCTGTAGGTGGAACAATATTTTTAATAGTACTTGGTTTAATTTTAAGATTAGTTGGTGTTGAATATGATCTTCAAAAGAAAGAAGCTGCATATAGAAAAATATTGGTTATTGCTGAGGATGACGGAACTGTAAGACCAAAAACTATTGAAGAACTATTTGATGGTGTTAGAAATATCCATTTTTTAAGTTATATCAGGTACCTTTATTTTAATATTGGTAGAATTGCATACTTACAAGCAAATGTTTTGTCAGCATATGTATTTCTTGCACCTGCAATAGTTGCTGGAGCTGTTACTTTGGGTGTGATGCAACAGATAATTAGAGCATTTGGACGTGTAGAAGGATCAATGCAGTATATTCTAAAAGCATGGCCAACAATTATAGAACTAGCAAGTGTTTATAAAAGATTAAGAGAATTTGAATATAAATTACAAATTGAAGATTCTGAAAGTGAGATCAAAACATAGTTAATGAAATTACCAAAAGAATTATTAAATAATCTTATTGAAATAACGTCAAATTCAGCAATAGCTTGTTATCCTTACATAGGTAAAAATGAAAAAATATTAGCAGATAAAGCTGCAACTGACTCAATGAGAAATCAATTGAATAAATTAAACATAAATGGAAAAGTTGTAATAGGTGAGGGTGAACTTGATGAAGCCCCTATGCTTTTTATAGGAGAAAAACTTGGTAATGGCAATGGACCCGAAATAGACATTGCTGTCGATCCTGTTGAAGGAACAAATTTTGTTGCTAAAAACCTTCCTGGATCAATGTCTGTATTAGCAGTTGCAGAAAAAGGTAATTTATTAAATGCACCTGAAACATATATGAATAAAATTGTAACTGGAAATCACATTCCAAAAGAGTCCATAGACCTAGATTTTACAGTAGAAAAAAATATTAACATTTATTCTGAAATTACAAATAAAAAGAAATCAGAAATTACAGTATGTATTCTTGATAGACCAAGACATAAAAAAATTATAAGTGAATTAGAGAGACTAAAAGTTAATATAAAATTTATAACAGATGGAGATGTTTCTGGTGCTTTACTAGTTTCAGATAAAAAATTTGGAGTCGATATTTTTATGGGAATTGGTGGAGGTCCCGAAGGTGTAATAGTAGCGGCAGCTTTAAATACATTAAATTGCAACTTTCAAGGTAGATTCTTATTTAAAACAACAGAGGATAGAAATCGTGCAATTAAAATGGGTATAAAAGATTTAAACAAAAAATATGAAATCAATGAAATAGTCAAAGGAGAAAGTATTTTTTGTGCTACCGGAATAACTGATTGCGATTTAATGAAAGGGATTATTAAAAAAAATGATAAATTTATTACAGAAACAATTGTCACTCATGACAAAAATGTATTACAGATTGTAAAAAATGAGGTCTCGATTGCTTGATTAATTGAAAAAATTACAATAAAAGATCGTTCAATGGTCCCTTCGTCTATCGGTTAGGACACATGGTTTTCATCCATGAAAGAGGGGTTCGATTCCCCTAGGGACCGCCATTATTTTTTCCTTCTTGTTGGAGCATTTATTTTTTCTCTTAGTGTAGTGAAAATATCATATAAATAATTATCCTGTCTAAATTTTTTAATTGTTTTCTTTTCAGCAATTTCTAAATCTTTCATATCATTTATATCTAATAATTTTTTTTCAGCCACCAAACCTCTCTTATTAAATTCTAAAATTAATATATTGTTTCTTGATAACTTTTTTTTGCCTAATTTGAGCAAAGATTGATTTGTTTTTTTTCTCTCAATATAAATCCACATATCTTCAAATTTGCTAATTGATGAGGGTGGGCCAATTAATTTTCTGATGTCATTTTTATTTGATTTGTTTAATTCTATTTTATTATATTTTGTCTCTAAAAGTCTAAAACCATGGACATTTGAAACTTTATTTATTGAGCAATTAAGTGTAAATAAAAATATTAATAATATAAATATTTTTTTCATATGAAAAAAGATTATTTAAATATTTACAATAATTTAATTAAATTAACTAGAAATAAAAATCTTTATATGGATTTAAAAAATAATGATACTTTTTCTGATAGATTAATTATTTTTTTGTTTCATTTTGGTTTTTTTTTAAAAATCTATAAAGACGAGGTATCTAAAAAAGAAAAACAGGAAATATTTGATTTTATAATTAGACAACTAGAACTTTCAATTAGGGAAGTCGGTTATGGGGATGTATCTGTGAACAAGAAAATGAAAGACTATGTGAATCTTTTCTATTCAATATTAGGTGAAATTGAAAATTGGAACAATTTCGATAAAGCTAAAAAAATACTTCTAATAAGTAATTTTATCAATATTGATAAAGAAAGTGATTTAATTTCAAATTATTTTGATAAATATTGCCTTTTTCTTGCAAATAATACTTTAAAAAACTTTACAAAAGATATATTAGAATTAAAAATTTAATTATGGCTGTACCAAAACGTAAAACAACAAAATCTCGAGCTGGCAAAAGGAGATCTCATCTAAGAGTATCTTCAAAAAATATTATTGAAGATAAGAAATCAGGTGAATATAGATTATCTCATCATCTTGATTTAAAAACGGGTTTTTATAAAGGTAGACAGGTTTTAGACTCAAAAGAATAGTTTGTATGAGCAATCCTATTACTATTGCTGTTGATGCAATGGGTGGTGATAATTCTCCTGATAAAATTATTGAAGGCATTACTTTCCATTCGTTAAGATCTAATAATATATTTTATAAAATTTATGGTAATGAAAAATTATTAATTCCACTGATTAACAAATTTAATTTATCAAAAAATATTTATGACATAACACATACTGATAAAATTGTTGAGGGTGAAGACTCAGCGCTGTCAGCTGCCAAAAGAGGCAAAGATACTAGCTTATGGTTGGCTATAGAGTCTCTAAAAAACAATCATGCAGATGCTATAGTTTCTGCAGGCAACACCGGTGCACTATTTTTAATTAGTAAACTTAATTTAAAAATGATTGAAAATATAGATAAGCCAGCATTATCTGCACTTTGGCCAAGTAAAAAAAATATGAGTGTAGTTTTAGATTTAGGTGCAAATATAGAATGTAATGTTAAAAACTTAATTGATTTTTCAATTATGGGTTCAGCTCTGCTTAAAGCTCTGTTTATAAATGAAAAACCAAAAGTTGCACTTCTCAATATTGGATCTGAAGAGATTAAAGGTAACGCTATCATTAAAGAGACTTACCAAAAGTTATCAGAAAACAAATATACTTTATTTGATTTTAAAGGTTTTATAGAGGGCAACAATATTATGGAAGGCAATGTAAATGTAATAGTTGCAGACGGCTTTACAGGAAATATTGCTTTAAAAACAGCAGAAGGAACATCCAATTTTATAACTAGTGAACTAAAAAAAGCATTATCTTCAACCTTAATAGGTAAGTTTTCATCACTTTTAAATTATAGAGGTTTAAAGAAGTTTAAAAAAAAACTCGATCCAAGATTATATAATGGAGCAATATTACTTGGATTAGACAAACCAGTTATTAAGAGTCATGGCTCTACCGACTCAACTGGTTTTGCGAACTCTCTCAAGGTGTGTGAAAAAATTATAAGAGGTAAACTAATAGATCAAATCAAAGAAAATATTAATTAGATGGTAAGGATAAACTTAACCAAAAAAGAAATTATAAATTCTATTTACATGCAAATAGGTTTTTCAAAGAAAATTAGCGAAACACTACTCGATGATATATTTGAAATTATACTTAATAATATTCTCATACATAAAAAAGTTAAAATTGCTAAGTTTGGTACTTTTACCATTAGAAAGAAGAATGAACGTATTGGCAGAAACCCAAAAACAAAAGAGATTAAAATAATATCTTCAAGAAATGTAATTCTTTTTAAACCATCTAAAGAATTTAAGGAATATATTAATAAAAATGAATAAATCAAAAGAAAATAGTAAATATAAAACAATCGGTGAGGTTGCTCGAATTCTTAAGCTTACAAACATAAAAAATGGTTCACTATCTACTCATACTATTCGTTTTTGGGAAAAAGAATTCAAACAAATTAAACCAAAGTTTTTGACAGGAAGACGTTACTATGATGATAAAACGATAAACAATTTAAAAAAAATAAAATATTTGCTTAAAGATAAAGGTATGACTTTAAATGGTGTTAAAAAGCTTTTAAATTCTCAAGATTCGGATATTGACGTACTGGACAATACCACTATAAAGCAAAAGATATTTATTAAAACAAAACTAAAAAAAATAAAAAATATACTTAAAACAATAAAAGAAAATAATGGCTAAAAAAACACATGTAAAAGTAAGATTGGTTCCAGAAAGTAAACCTGATAGTCCGTTTTTTTATTATGTAAAAAAACCAGCTGGAGGAGAAAAAGCTAAAGTTAAATTAAAAGCAAAAAAATATAATCCTGCCACGAGGAAACACGAAATTTTCGTAGAAAAAAAACTACCACCTCATAGTAAGTAAATTATTTTTTCTTTTTGAAATTTCTTCTTTCAAATTCGATATAAGCAAATATCATATTTCTCCATATCCTATTTGTTATTTTTGGATCTATTTTATTTTTAATTGATTTTTTTTTTATATTTTTGAGTATTAGATTGATTCTTTTTTGATCAACAATTTGATTTTTTCTATCTTTGAGAGCTAAAACTTTTTTCACTAAATTCGTCCTTTTTTTGATTATTTTGATTAATGAATTATCAAGTTTATCAAGATCAGATCTTATTTTGTTGAGTTTTTCTTTTTTTAATGGCGACATTTATATAATTGGATAATTTAAAAATTATTATATTTATCCGATTATGTATAGTGAAAATCTTAGAGTTAATAATCATATTTCTTTATGGTTAATATCCATGTTTATAATTATTTCTATTATGATTGTTGTTGGTGGACTTACAAGATTAACTGATTCTGGATTATCAATTACTCAATGGCAACTATTCTCTGGTTTTTTGCCTCCACTAAACAGTTCTCAATGGACAATGTATTTTGATTTATACAAAAAAATTCCTGAATTTAAACTTCAAAACTATGATATGACCATGAGTGAATTTAAAGTAATTTTTTGGTGGGAGTGGGCTCATAGATTTTTAGGAAGATTGATTGGTATTTCTTTTTTAATTCCACTTATTTATTTTTCTTTTAAAATTAAATTTCAAAAATTATTAAGCTTATATTTTGTATTTATATTAATTTGTTTTCAAGGATTTATTGGTTGGTATATGGTGAGAAGTGGTTTAGTTGATAGAGTAGATGTTAGTCATTTCAGACTATCCGTGCATTTAATAATTGCATTTATTATATTATCGATGATTTTATGGAATTATTTAAAACTAAAAGTTAAAATATATTATCAAAATACAATCAATTCCTTTTTTCCATTAACTTTTTTAATTTTAATATTTCTACAAATAATTATAGGTGCATTTGTTTCTGGTATGGATGCTGGTAAAATTTATAATTCATGGCCTTTGATGGGGAATTCCTTTTTCCCTGATGATAATGTACTAATTAACTTGTTTCAGATTTCTGCTTTGAGTGATCCTTCTCTGGTTCAATTTATTCATAGGAATTTAGCATATTTTATAGGTTTCTTTTATCTTTGCATTTTTTTTTATGTTTACAAAAATAAGATCAAAAATTTGTATAAATCTTTAAATGTTTTGGGGTTTTTTATTATCTTACAGATTATATTGGGAATATTTACTTTGTTATATGGTGCACAGATTATAATTGCATCTATGCACCAAATAAGTTCAATTTTTTTAGTAAGCTCCTGTATTTATTTTTTATTTATAAATACTAAGTCTAACCTACAGCCTTCAAATTAGGTTTGCCTGAGGCACCCAATGCTTGATCTAGATCAGCTATTATATCATCTGGATGCTCTATACCTATAGATAGCCTTACATACCCCGGGGTAACACCTGCTGCTAACAGTTCTTCCTCAGTTAACTGGCTATGTGTTGTTGTAGCAGGGTGAATGGCCAAACTTCTTGCATCACCGATATTGGCAACATGATAAAACATTTTCAAAGCTTCAATGAATTTCTTACCGGCTTCAACACCACCTTTAACCTCAATACCAACTAAAGCGCCATTTCCTCCTTTAAGATATTTCTTAGATCTCGCAGCAATCTCACCTTCATGTAGAGTAGGGTATATAACTCTAGCAACATTTTTATGTTTTTGTAAGAAAGCAACTGCTTTCTCTGCATTTGAACAATGTTGTTTCATTCTCAAGGGTGCTGTCTCTAGTCCTTGAATTATACCCCATGCATTGTCTGGAGCCAAAGGTGCTCCCAAGTCTCTTAATAGACATACTCTTGCTCTTACAGCAAATGAAACATTTGCACCGGTCAATTGTGGCACTACCTCACCCCATTTAGCTCCACCATAACTAGCATCAGGTTCATTAAATAAAGGTTGTCTTTTTGGATCTTTTGTCCATTCAAAATTACCACCATCGATAAGACACCCTCCGATTACAGTTCCATGTCCACCTATAAATTTGGTCAACGAATGAACAACTACAGCTGCTCCATGTTCAATCGGTTTGCAAATTACTGGTGACGCTGTGTTATCCATTATTAATGGTATATTATGTTTTCTTCCAATGTCTGAAACTTCTTTTATTGGAAAAACTCTAAGATACGGATTTGGTAACGTTTCAGCGTAAAAACATCTTGTTTTCTCATCAATTAATTTTTCAAAGTTGCTTGGATCTGATGGATCAGCATATCTACATTCGATACCTAATTTTTTAAGAGTATGTGTAAACAGATTTACAGTTCCTCCATATAAATCTGTAGAACTAATAAAATTATCACCTGACTGACAAACATTCATAATCGCAAAAGTTGATGCTGCTTGTCCCGATCCAACAGTTACTGCGGCAAGTCCTCCTTCTAAAGCTGCGACTCTTTTTTCTAACACATCATTCGTTGGATTCATAATTCTTGTGTATATGTTTCCAAATTCTTTAAGAGCAAATAAATTTGCTGCATGATCTGTATCATTAAATTGATAAGAAGTTGTTCTATAAAGTGGTACAGCTACAGCTGTTGTAGCTGGATCGCTTCTGTAATCACCACCATGTAAAGCTATTGTTTCTGGATTTTTATTTTTACTCATTTTTCCCCTTCCGTTTATAATACTATTAAACTTTAATGAAAAAACACAATCAAGCTTTAATTTAACTTGATAATGGGGGGTAATTAGTAGTTATAAATTTTTTAAGCACTGTTAACACTCTATCTGCCTCTTCTAATAACATCATATGACCGCAGTTATCAATAATATCAATTTTACTACCTTCAATTAGAGCCGCTAATTTTTTTCCTTCTTTAACAGGACACATTTTATCATCAGTTGCTAGAATCGATAGAGTGGGGCATTTAATTTTTTTAGCAGCTTCAAAGCCATTTTTGTAATTGTCACAGGCTCTAAAATCTACACCTAGAGTATTTTGTATAGTACGAGATTTTGCTAACATGGTACCTGTATTTATATGATATAATCCAGGCACTGGATGCCCTCCAAAATGACCAGCTGGACCGTGAGCCCAATCCATCATCAAATCTACAGCTTTCGGATCATTGTTTTCTGCTAATGAGAGTAGTTGTGGATTCATGGGAATTGCTCCAGCTCCACCCATTAAACTTAATGTTTTGATTTTATTTGGGTACCTTGAAGTACATTCAACGGTGACTAAACATCCTTGAGAGTGACCAACTAAAGAGGCTTCTTTATGACCAACGGCATCAATTACTGCACTAATCCAATCAGCCATTTCCTCAATTGACTTGAGACTCTCTCCTCCAGAAAGACCGTGACCAGGCAAATCTATTGCTAGGGCGTTATATCCATGAAATGCAAAATATCTAGTTTGAAGAACCCATGTCATATGAGTTAATCCACTTCCATGAACAAATATTATTAAAGGTTTTTTTTTATCAAACGGTCTTCCACCTGTTGAAGCATAAACCTCTTTATTATTTACTTTAAATTTCATTGATTAGATACAAGTCTTGGTTTTCTTGCAGCCCTAAAACCAACCTCGAAATCATTTTTGATATCATCAATATCTTCAATACCAACAGACAATCTAATCATATCATGGGAAAGTCCAGCAAATTTCAATGTTGCCTCATCCATTTGTGAATGAGTTCCTGATGCAGGATGTATAACTAAAGTTCTTGTGTCTCCAACGTTGGCAAGGTGAGATGCTAATTTAACATTATTGATAAATGCAACACCTGCCTCTTTTCCACCCTTAATACCAAATGCTATCATTGAACCTCTTCCATTAGGTAAAAGTTTTTTTGCCAATTCATGATCTGGATGATCAGGAACACTTGGATGAGATACCCATGCAACACTTTCATGATTCATTAAATACTTGACCATTTCTTCAGCGTTAGAACAATGTTTTTTCATTCTGACAGATAAAGTTTCAATACCTTGCAAAACGTTCCATGCATTTTGAGGACTTAAACAAGGACCAAAATCTCTCATACCCTCAGCTCTGGCCTTCATTGTAAAAGCCGTTGGTCCAAATTCTTCAGCAAAAGATAAACCATGATAACCCTCATAAGGTTTTGTCATAGTTGGAAATTTATCATTTTGCATCCAATCAAATTTTCCACCTTCAACTAATATACCTGCCATTGATGATCCATGACCAGCCATCCATTTAGTCAATGAATGAATAACTATATCAGCACCATGTTCAAACGGTTTGCACAAATAAGGAGTTTGATAAGTTGCGTCAACCATTAATGGTATTCCTGCTTCATGTGCAATTTTAGCAATTTCAGGCATATTCATTATTTCATTGCCTGGATTTCCAACCAGCTCTCCAAAAATTCCTTTTGTATTTTTTTGAATTGCTTTTTTAAAACCTTCTGTATCTCTTGGTTTTACAAATGTGCATTTAATACCAAATTTAGGTAACGTTAATCTGAATAGGTTTACAGTACCTCCATATAGTTGTGATGACACAACTAGATGATCACCTGCTTCACATAGTGTCATTACAGCTAAAAATATTGCACTCATTCCTGATGATGTAGCTAATGCTGCTGTACCACCCTCAAGCGAAGCCACTCTTTCTTCTAATACGCCAACAGTTGGATTTGAAATTCTACTATAAATATGCCCACCTCTTTCTAAATTAAATAGAGCAGCAGCATGATCAACATCATCAAACAGGTATGATGTAGTTTGGTAAATTGGCACTTGTCTTGAACCAGCATTTTTATGTGGCTGATAACCAGCGTGCAAACTTAATGTATCGAATTTATAAGTATTTGGTTTTAATTCTTTTTTTTTATCACTCATTTGGCTCCTTTAATTATTAACTTTGAGAATTCCTTTTTAAAGAAGCCATTATTACTAATAAATACTCATAATTCAATCAACCATTAAGTCTTAAAAAAATATAATAAATTGACAATATATGTAATTATAAGTATTAATCCCGCATTCATGACAAAATTTGTTAAAAAAGATGAGATTAATAGCGAGTGGTTTGAAATTGACGCTACAGGCGCCGTAGTTGGTAGACTTGCAACAGTTGTATCAAAAATTATAAGAGGCAAAAATAAAACAAAATACACTCCTCACATGGATCATGGCGATTTTGTAGTTGTTAAAAATGTAGATCAAATAAAATTTACTGGAAATAAATTTCAAAACAAAAAATACTATAGACACACTGGTTATCCTGGCGGAATAAAGGAGATAACACCAGAAAAATTAAGTGAGAAAAAGCCTGGTGAAGTTTTAAAATTAGCTGTCAAAAGAATGTTACCATCTGGAGCTCTAGCTAAAAAACAATTATCAAAGCTTAAGATTTACTCAGGAGCCGATCATCCTCATAGTGCACAAAATCCAAAAGTAATTGAAATCAGCAAACTTAATGAGAAAAATATAGTTAGAAATTAATATGGAAAACAATCAAACATCATCACCAAAGATAAAATTAGATTTTAAAGATAGCAAGTATGCTACGGGAAGACGAAAAAAATCAGTTGCTAAAGTTTGGTTAAAAAAGGGTACAGGAAAATTCTATGTTAATGGAAAATCTCTTGATGATTATTTTCCAAGAGCAAACCATAAAATGCAAATTCTAAGACCATTTGAAATAATAAATCAATCCACTGATTATGACGTTAGATCTAAAGTTGTTGGAGGAGGTCAAACTGGTCAAGCTGGTGCACTAGTACATGGTATTTCAAGAGCTCTACTTAAATTCGATGAAACACTAAAATCAACTCTACGTAAGGAAAAACTAACAACTAGAGACTCTAGATCTGTTGAGAGAAAAAAACCAGGTAGAGCAAAAGCAAGAAGAAGCTTTCAATTCTCTAAAAGATAATTTCTTTTTAATTTTCAACTGTTATATTAATTTATGCTTAAGAAAAATGTTCTTATTTGTGGAGCAACCGGATATATAGGATTGCAGCTAACAAAGCTACTTTGTAAACATAAACATATAAATATAAAATATTTATGTGGTAGTTCATCTGTTGGAAAAAAAATTGATTTTTATGATAAGGATTTAAAGAAGTTTAAATTACCAAAGATATCCAAGTTTAACAAAAAAAAACTATCAGATGTAGATATCATATTTACCGCACTCCCGAACGGTGAAGCCCAATCTATATCAAAATATCTAAACAAAAATAATCTTCTCATAGATCTTGCTGCAGATTTTAGACTTAATACTAAAAACGAATATGAAAAATGGTATAAAATTAAACATAGCGCCTCAAATCTAATTAAAAATAGTATTTATTCTATTCCTGAAATAAGTGGAAAATTAATAAAAAAATTTAAAATTATATCCTGTCCTGGATGCTACCCAACTACGGTATTAATTCCACTAATTCCATTAATTAAAAAAAACCTAATTAACAACAAAACAATTATTATAGACTCTAAATCTGGTTATTCAGGAGCTGGAAGAGGTGTACATAAAAAATACAAAAACAAAAACCTATACGGGTCTCTTAGTGCTTATGGATTAGCAAATCATAGACATAATTCTGAAATTCAACAAGAATTAGATTTAAAAACTGGAAAAAAAAATAAATTTCATTTTACTCCACATCTAACACCAATGTTTAGAGGAATTTTAAGTACTATATATGTTGATATTAAAAAGGGTGCCTCCCTAAGAAAAATTCAAAATATTTTAACCAATCATTACAAAAGTCATAAGTTTGTGAAAATTTCTAAAACAAATACATATTTAAGCACTAACGATGTAATTAATACTAATAATTGTTTAATTTCAGTATGTAATAGCAAATATAAAGATAAAATAATAATATTGTCTGCAATTGATAATTTGATTAAAGGTGGTGGGGGACAAGCTGTGCAAAATATGAATTATTATTTTAAATTTAATGAAGGTGAAGGCCTAAATGTATAAAAAAATACTAATCATATTATTTTTAATTATTTTATCACATTGTTCTCTAAATCATCCTGTTTCAATGTGGAAAGTTGAAGAAGAAAACACAAATTCAGATATTACAAAATTAAATTTTGAAAAGGAAACTTCTTTTGATGAGTTTAAAAGTAATGTAATTAAATATGGAGAACTAAGTGATTTTCCTAAATTAGATTAATGAAAAAATGAGTAAATATATTAATATTGCTGTAATCGGTCTTGGTCAAATAGGATCATATGTATACAATGAGTTAAATATTAAAAAAAAAGATATTGAAATTAAGACTGGAAAGAAAATAAAAGTTGTTGGGATCTCGGCTAAAAATAAAAACAAAAAAAGAAAATTTAAAATAAACAAAAAAATATTTTACAAAAACCCTTTAGATATTTTAAAAATAAAAAATCTTCATATAATAATCGAAGCAATCGGTTTATCAGATGGAATATCAAAGAAAGTTATTGAAACCGCTTTAAAAAATAAAATTCATGTTATTACACCAAATAAAGCACTCATATCTAAACATGGAGATAAGCTTGGTGAATTAGCTGAAAAAAATAAAGTAAATTTAGAATTCGAAGCATCTGTGGCTGGAGGTATACCAATAATTAGAACTATAAAAGAAGGTCTTGCAACTAATAAAATAACAAAAGTTTATGGAATTCTTAATGGCACATGTAATTATATTTTGTCCGAGATGGAAAAAACTAAAGATAGTTTTGTTAGTGTTTTAAAAAAAGCCCAGAACCTCGGTTATGCTGAACCTGGAAATCCTAAATTAGATTTAAATGGATATGATGCTTTGGCAAAAATAAAAATACTTTCTTCATTGGCATTTAATAAAAAAATTTCAAAATCAAACTATTTGATGGAAGGTATCGAAAATATTGAATTTAAAGATATTGAAATAGCCAATCAGTTAAAATTTAGAATTAAATTGCTTGGTATTACAGAGATTATTAAAAATAGTATTTTTGAGAGAGTTCATCCCTGCATGGTTAACAAAGACTCTTATATCGGGAATGTTAGTGGCGTGATGAATGCTGTAATTTTAAATGGATCACCAATAGGGGAGAGTGTTTTACAAGGTGAAGGAGCAGGACCTGGACCAACATCATCAGCAATAATGTCGGACCTCTTGTCTATTTTAAGAGGAAATATTAAATTTCCTTTTGGAATTACTAGATCAAAAAGGCAAAAACCAAAAATTTTTAACAAAGATATTTCATCTAATTCACTTTATGTAAGACTAGAAGTTAAAGATAAACCAGGAGTTTTGTCATCTATTACAAAAATTTTTGCAAACTATAAAATATCAATTCAAAGAATTATCCAGATACCAAATAGTAAAAAAAAAACAGCATCAATTGTAATTATTACTCATGATGCAAATGAATTAAGTTCTCAAAAATGTATAAAATCTTTTAAATTAAATCGAAACATAATTAAAAATCCAGTATTAATAAGATTATTTTAATGGAACTTTATATCAAACTTTTTGAAGTTCTATTTCCAGTTTTTTTTATTGTAGGTATTGGTTACTTTCTTGGTAAAAAAAATCCAAACTTTGATACATCTTTTATAACGACTTACTCAGCTAATTTCGGTACACCATCTATAGTAATATTTTCTATATCAGCTAGTGGTGTAACTTTTGCGATGTTCTCTGAGTATTTTTTATACGCTATTATTCTTTTGACTTCTTTTTTGATTGTTGGATTAATTTTCCTATTATTAATGAAAAAAGATTATCTTAGGGAATTACCAACATTCTTTTTACCTAATACTGGTAATATGGGTATCCCAATATGTTTGTTTGCATATGGAAAACTTGGTATGGGAGTAGCCGCAGCTATATCATCATTAGTTGTTTTACTGCATTTCACACTGAATATTTTTCTGGCTAAAAGAGAATTTGATCTAAATGTAATAGTTAAAAGCCCATCATTTTATGCAATAATTGCAACAATCCTATTTCTATATTACGAAATACCTTTACCAATATTTGTTTTGAATACTGTTATGCTTTTAGCTTACGGAATGATTGTAATGATTTTAATGTCTTTAGGTGTTTCTCTAACGCAAATGAAAGTTTTTTCATTTAAGGATGCTTTAATTACATCTACTGGAAGAGTTATTATAGGTCCTTTAATAGGCTTTGCTCTGATATCTTTTTTTAATTTATCTGGCTTTGCAGCAGGAGTTTTATTAATACAATCATCGATGCCTAGTGCAATTCTTTGTTATTTGGTTGCATCTATGTATTCTCCAAAAGAAATTGTAGATAATATTTCTAGCACAATTGTTGTTTCAACTTTGATGTCTTTAATAACAGTCCCAATAACTGTATTCTTTGCTTTAAAATACTTTAATTAAGAGCTATGTTTCTTTCATGAAGGCTGTGATACTCAATGCATCCGCTTGGATGATTGTTCCTTTTATGGATGCTTTTGCTAAATATTTAAGCTCTTCCATGGATGTTTTGCAAATTACTTGGGCTAGGTATTTTTTTACAGTTGTTTTTGCTCTTTTAATAATGCTTATTTTTGATAGAAAATCTTTAGTTTGGAGTAAAAAACCTTTACTCCAATTGATAAGAGGGTTGATTTTTGTCTTTTCCACTTATTTATTCTTTTATGCAATTTCTGAAATTTCATTACCAAAAGCACTTACACTAGCATTTGTAGCTCCTATATGTGTAACTGCAATGTCACCTTTTTTTCTAAATGAAAAGGTGGGTTTAAGAAGGTGGACTGCTGTATCTATGGGTTTTATAGGCACCTTAATTGTAATCAGACCAGGGTTTATAGAGATTAATTTAGCTACTTTAGCTGCCTTGGGTAATGGTATTTGCTATGGGTTTTACTTAATTATTACTCGAAAATTAAGTTCATCAGATAACTCACTTTTGACTTTGTTATTTGCTGGAACAGTAGGGACTATAGTAATGTCTTTCTTTATGCCAGGTGTCTGGATACAACCATCTAATAGTCAGTGGATTATGATGGCTTTAATTGGCTTTATAGCTGCAATTGCGCATCTTTTTATAATCCTATCATTAAAATTAGCAGATGCCTCAAAACTTGCTCCTCTTGGATATACTGAAATTATTACTAATATTTTGCTTAGTTATTATATATTCAATGAATTGCCAGATAATTGGACATATTTGGGGCTTTTTATAATTGTTCTTTGTGGCTTATATATATCTAGGAGAGAATATTATTTATCTAGACTTTATATAGGTAAGTAATATTTACTTATATATTAAACT
>CACBBR010000008.1 GCA_902537555.1 uncultured Pelagibacteraceae bacterium | reverse complement strand
AAAATCTATTGTTGCTTGATAATGTTCTGAATCTTTATATTTTTCTCTAGCATTTTTATCTCCACCTAAATGTTCAGCAGAATAATAAGTTTGAAATAAACCATGGTGCAAAATAATCCAGTAAGTTTTTTCTGACACATATGGTTTAATTACTGATGCTGCATATTGAGAATGATTCATTGGAGCCAAATCGTCCCCTAGGTCATGTAATAACGTAGCTACTACCATTTCCTCGTTTTCTCCATTTTTGTATGCCCTTGTTGCTGCTTGCAAAGCATGCTCAAGTCTAGTTACTTGGTAACCCTCAAGCGTAGTTGTTTGTGATGCTAAATACTTTAAAACTCTATCCGCAGTTTTTCTTTCATACTGACTTTCTAACTTTTCTAAAAGCTGATAATCATCTTTTGTACCATTTTTCATTTCAGTAAAACTTACTTTTTTCATATTAATTATTTGAGGCAGTACTCAGTAATGAAAGTTGTGTAACTTTATCTTCACCAAGTTCGTCAATTATTTTTACAGGATATTCACCTGTAAAGTGGTGATCTGTCAACTGTGGGTAGTTATTATTTCTTTTATCAAAACCCATTCCTAAATATAAGCCGTTTAGGCTTAAAAACTTAAGAGATTTTGCCTTAATAAATTCACAAATTTCATCTGTAGATTTATTCGCAGCCATGAGCTCTTTTTTAGTAGGTGTATCCACACCGTAAAAATCAGGAAACTTAATTTCAGGACTTGCTATTCTAACATGAACTTCTTTTGCACCAGCATCATAAAGCATTTTAACTATTTTTGATGATGTTGTTCCTCTCACAAGAGAATCATCCACTAAAATTATCTTTTTATTTTTAATTACTGAGATGTTTGGATTTAATTTCAATTTAACTCCAAGGCTCCTAATCTGTTGTGAAGGCTCAATAAAAGTTCTACCCACATAATGGTTTCTAATTAAACCTAAGTCAAATTTTAGTCTTTTTTCTTCAGCATATCCTAATGCTGCAGCATTTCCTGAATCTGGAACTGGCACAACTAAATCTGCTTTAATATTATCTTCTTTCGCTAATTGTGCACCAAAATTTTTTCTATATTCATAAGCAGTCTTGCCATTTAAAATACTGTCTGGTCTTGAAAAATATATATATTCAAAAACGCAAGGTCTAATTTTTTTTGGAGGAAAAGGTTTTACACTTTTCAATTCATCATTTTCAATATAAACAATCTCACCATTCTCTACCTCTCTTACAAATTTAGCTCCAATAATATCAAATGCACATGTTTCAGATGCAAGAACATAGGAATTTTTAAGTTTACCAATCACCAGTGGTCTTATCCCATAAGGATCTCTAACACCAATGAGTGTATTTTGTGTCATCATTACAAGTGCATAGCCACCCTGAATTTGAAATATAGCATCGATAATTTTATCTATAGTTTTCACTCTTTTTGATTTAGCTATTAATTGAACAATGGTTTCAGTATCAGATGTTGTATAAAAAATAGCTCCTTCTTGAACTAATTTATTTCTTAATGTGATTGCATTCGTAAGATTACCATTATGAGCAACTCCTATACCTCCTGCATTTGTGTCAGCAAAAAAAGGTTGAACATTTCTTAAAGCAGTCCCGCCAGTTGTTGAGTAACGATTATGACCTATTGCATGTTTTCCAGGAAGTTTTTTTATAACTTTTTCATCATTAAAGTTATCTCCAACTAAACCAAATCTTTTTTCAGAATGATATTTTTCACCATCATATGAAACAATACCACAACCTTCTTGACCTCGGTGTTGTAGAGCATGAAGACCTAGAGCTGTTAGAGTAGATGCATCATTAGAGTTATTTATACCAAAAACGGCACACTCTTCTTTAATTTTAGGATCATATATCTTGAACTTTTTCTTTAGTTTCTTCATATTCTTTTTTGTCTGGAAATTCTTTTATAAGATAGTTACTGCCTTTTTCAACCCATGCATATGTAAAAGTATCATCCAACTTAATTGGCCATTTTTTATGATTATAGACTATATTTATGGTTGTATAAATACATACTATAATAATGTAAGCTCTTGCAAAGCCAAAAAAGAAACCAAAGATTCTATCTAAATTACCCAAAACAGAGTATGTGATAGCTCTATTTATTCCTTTGTTAATTAATAAAATTAAGAAAATAATTATTATATATAATCCTACGCCAACAACTAGATCAAGAACATATTCACTATCAATAATATCTTCTAAGTATGGTTTTGTTTTTGGAAATAGGAAAAGAGTAACAACATAAGCTAAAAGCCACTTAGAGGCTGACAAAATACTCAACACAAAACCCTTTTTTGTGCATTTAATTAATGAGAGAATCGTAAAAACTAAGTAAACAATATCAAATGTGTACAACTCACTAAATATATCTTTTAATGTCTCAATCACTTATTTTATTTTGAAAGGTTTAAATAATAAAAGAAGAGATGGTAATAATGTTAAGACAGATATCATAGCTAACAACATTGCAATTCCTGTAAAGACACCAAAGTAAATTGTGGGAATAAAATTAGATAAAATTAAAATAGAAAAACCAAATACAATTGTGATTGATGTATTGAGTATTGCTATACCAACCGTTGAATGGCAATATCTCACAGTTTTATCGTAATCTTTAAAATTAATCAATTCCTCTTTAAATCTATAAATATAGTGAATACTGTTGTCTACTGCTATTCCAATTGTGATAGCTGCAATAGTTATAGTCATCATATCCAGAGGTATTTCTGCTAAACCTATTATTCCTAAAATAAAAAAAGCAGCAATAAAATTGGGAATTACACCTATAAGTGAAATTTTAATGTTTCTAAAAAGAATTAAAAACATAATTAAAATACCAATCATAACAAAACCTAAAGTTAATATTTGAGATTTAAATAAACTTTGTAGCAAATTATTAAATAGTATTAAAACCCCACCAAGTTTGAATTCATCTTTTTTAATACCTAATTTATTTTCTAGGTCAAAATTTATTTTATTAATGAGTTCATTTCTTCTTAATCCATCTAGAGAATCTTTTATTCTTAAACTTATTCTAGCTTCAGAATCCTCAATCGAAATATATGGGTCTACAATTTCTTTTTTTATCAAGTCAGGTATCTTTGTATAAAGAACGCCCATTTCCAATGTTCCAAGTGGTTTATTGTTATTTAATTTAGTCGCTACTTCAATGATTGAGGAGAAAGATAGAACTTTCCCAGTTGCCTCAATATTATCTAGGTAATTATGAACTCTTCTTATTTTATCTATTTTATCTTTTGTAAACCAATATTTATCATCGTTTTCTTCTTCATCACCCCAGTCGTTTTCTTCATCTTTCTCTTCATCTTTTGTAATTGGGAATTTCAAGATAACTTCTAGAGGAGTTGTTCCACCAAGTTTTTCGTCAATCAATTTCATACCTTGGTATATTTCTGTTTTTTTATTAAAATAATTAATAAAACTATTCTCTACCTCCAATTTAGATATTCCAAAAATACTTAAAAAAATAATTATTGTGGTTAATCCAAATATATAATTTTTATGATTAAGAGCTAGATTTCCAAAAAAATTTGTAATTTTTGAGCCTTCATTTTTTGTTAAAGCTGTATTAGAGCTCTGCAAAAAACTAACTAATGTCGGAAGAAGTGTAAATGTTGTTAATAGAGATGTTATTAATCCAAAAGTCATCATCCAGCCAAAATCTATTATGGGTTTTATTTCACTGAAAATTAATGACATAAATGCACATATAGTTGTAATAACAGTATAAAAGATTGGCCATATCATTTTTCTTGATGTTAAAATTAAAATTTCAAATTTTTTTTTATTTGGAAATTGTTTTATCAATTGCAAATACCTTGTACTCATATGAATATTCATCGCCATTGTTAAAATTAACATTAACGCAATAAAGTTTGATGAAATCACTGTAACTTTCCACCCAACAAACCCTAGAAATCCTACCATCAAGACAACAGAAAAGAAGCAACTACTAATTGGTATTATTATCCATATTAATTTTCTAAAAACGTACCAAAGTGTTAAAATGATAAAAGCTAATACCCCTGTACCAAAAGTAACAATGTCATTTTTTATAAATGTCATCATATCGTCAGCTATCATAGGAATACCACCAAGATAAATTTCAGTATTTTGATTATATTTTTTTATTACTTCTCTTATTTCTAAAATATTTTTGTGTCTCTCTTTTTTTATTTTATCCTTTAATATTTCCAAATCTTTTTTTGACTTATTTTTTATTTCCTCATTATTTGGTTTTATATAAACAATTATTCCGCTTGTTCTACCATCTTCGCTAATAATAAAATTTCTAAATACAGGACTATTTAAAATTTCATTGAAACCTCTATCTTTATCTATATTTTTACTCTTTAATGTTTTAAAATTTTGAATTCGATTAATTAAACTATCATCAGTTGCATCTAGTAAAGGAATATCAAGTAAAGTAATTACATTGTGGACCCAATTTAAATTCTGTAAATCATTTTTGAGTTCAAAAAGATTTTTAATTGACTCTTCCGAAACCATTAGATTTTTTGGCGAGTATGTGAGTACTAAAAATTCTTTAGCACCGTATCGTTCATTAATTTCATTTAAATATTGTAAATCTGGGTCATTATCTAATAATAATGTCTCCGAACTAGCATCCAATCGAAAATCTTTTGAATTGTAAAAGGCTAATAGTAATATGATTACAAGTAATGAGAAAATTAGTTTTGGTTTCTCTATTACATTTTTTTGATAAAAATTAGCTAACATTAGATATTAGCTTTTATAATTTATATTAATTATTTTGAATATCCTTAAATTTCGTAAACATTTCCTCAAATTCTAGCATTACAGTACCAGTTGGACCATGTCTTTGTTTGAGAATTAGCAATTCAGCTAAATGAGAAATTTCATTCATTTTTGCTTGCCATTCAGCATGTTCAACAGTTGCAGGTCTTGGTTCTTTATTTTTTAAATAATACGATTCTCTAAAGACAAACATCACTACGTCTGCATCTTGCTCAATTGATCCAGACTCTCTGAGGTCAGATAGTAATGGTTTTTTGTCATCTCTTTGTTCAACTGCCCTAGATAACTGAGAAAGAGCTAATACAGGAACCGCTAGTTCTTTAGCAAGAGCCTTAAGTCCTTGTGTTATCTCAGAAATCTCCTGAACTCTACCATCTTTAAAATTTGTTCCTTTCATCAATTGAATATAATCGATCACTATCATATCAAGGCCATGAATTCTTTTTATTCTTCTTGCTCTATTACTAAGCGCAGCAATTGATATTGCCGGTGTTTCGTCAATATATAATGGAAGATCAGCAATATTTTTTGATGTTTCTATAAACTTATCAAATTGTTCATCTGAAATTTTTCCTCTTCTAATGTCATTAGATTTTATTCTTGACTGTTCAGCCAGTATTCTAGTGGATAACTGCTCTGAGGACATTTCTAAAGAGAAAAAAGCTATACAAGATTTTTCTCCTTTATCTTGAATGTTTTTCGCTGCATGAAAAGCTATGTTTGTTGCTAAGGCAGTTTTTCCCATAGACGGCCTACCTGCAATGATAATTAAATCAGATTTATGCATTCCACCCAATCTATCATCTAAATCTTTTAATCCTGATGGAACTCCAACAATTCCCTCTTCATTTTTATATGCATTTGAGGCCATTTCTATTGTCTGCCTCATGGCTTCATCAAATTTAACTATTGACGAACTGAATGACCCTTTTTCTGCTAGATCAAATAGTGATTTTTCAAAATTTTCAATAATTTTTTGACCATCATTATCTAAATCATTTAGTTTTGCAGTATCAATTATATTGTCAGAAATTTTTATTAATTCTCTTTTTACATAAAGATCATAAATCAGTTTTGAATACTCAATAGCTTGTCTAGACGAAGTCGAAAATTTTGTAATTTTTACTAAATATTCTGGGATATTTAAATCGTCCTTTTCATTTTCAAAATGATTTTTAAGGGTTATAGGATTAGCTAACATTCCTTTATAAACTAAAATTTCAATGGCGTTAAAAATCTTCTGATGCATTGGATCATAAAAATTTTTACTTGAAACCAATAAGCCAATATCATCAAATATTTCATTTGATAATAAAATTGATCCTATTACTGATTGTTCAGCTTCTATGTTGTTAGGGAGTTCTTCTAACTTATTTTTTACTATATTTAACGGTTGAGACACGCTCAAAATCTATAGAATTAATAAAAAAAAACAAATCTTAATTATTATTGGGGAAAATTATGTATAATTATTTTGTTTCTTCTTGAGAAACTGTTTTGACTACAATCTGTGTTTGAACTTCTGGATGTAAGTTAATTAAAACATCAAAGTCACCAATAGACTTAATTTCTTTAGAAGGTTGTATTAGTGAAGGATTTATCTTGACTTGATTAATTTCCTCTAAAACTTTTGATATTTCAGTAGGCTTTACAGATCCATAAAGCTCTTTATTTTCTGTGCTAAGTTTTTTTATTTCGTAAATTTTATTTTTTATTTTATCCTGGATTAATTTAGCTTCCTTTTTTTTATCTTGATCCTTTTTGCTTAATTCAAGCTTCATTTTCTCAACTTGATTTATATTTTCTTTAGATGCAAACAGAGCTTTCTTTTGAGAAATAAGAAAATTTCTTGCAAATCCTCTTTTCACATCAATTATTTCTCCAATTGACCCAACCTTTCTTACATTCTCTAATAAAATTACTTTCATTTTATAACAACGCTAAATTCCTAGCTCTTTTAATTGATAAAGAAAGCTCTCTTTGTTTTTTTTGACTTACTGAAGTTATTCTTGATGGTAAAATTTTACCATTTTCTGAAACATATCTTTTCAATAATTTTATATTTTTGTAATCAACTTCCGGAGCACCTTTGCCAGAGAGAGGGCATTTTTTTTTGAATTTATATTTTTGATTTTGAAAAATACTTAGTTTTGCAAAATTACTTTGTTTAGGTTTTTTTTTATTATTTCTTTTTTTCATTTTTTTTGTTTATTTGTTAAGTATCTCTTTGTCTTCATTTTTTTTGAAATAATCAGTTTTTAAGTCAAACTTTTTTACTTTGACAGTTAAATATCTCAATAAGTTTTTATCTATTTTTTCACTTTTCTCTAGTTCCGAAATTATCTTGCCATTGCCTTTGATTTTATAATGAATAAAATTTCCTTTTTTATTTTTTTTAATTAAATACGACAAATTCATTAATCCCCAATTTTCAAGTTTGACAATGCTACCTTCAAATTTTTCTACTAACTTTGAATATTTTTCCTCAATTTGTTTTAATTGTGATGGGCTAACGTCTTGTCTTGCTATAATTGTATGCTCGTATAAGTTCATAATAATTCTTTTAAAAAAAACAGGATATACTATTATAAATTTTTAATTACAATATAAAAAATTGATTTTTTACTTATATTTTTGATGTTTTCTGTTTTATTTCCAGGACAAGGATCACAATCAGTCGGCATGATAAAGGAACTTTATGAAAATTTTGATTATGTAAAAGATTTATTTCATGAAGCAAATGAAGCCCTAGGTTTATCCATTGAAAAAATTATATTTGAGGGCCCAAAGGAGTTGCTTGATGAAACAGAGAATACTCAACCTGCAATTTTTTTGACAAGTTTTTCAATTTTTAATGTAATAAAAAAAGAAACTTCATTAGACTTAAATAAGGCAAATTTTTTTGCCGGACACTCTTTAGGTGAATATTCGGCTTTAGCTTGTGCTGAAGCAATAAATTTTACAGATACAATTAAACTTTTGAAAATTAGAGGCAAAGCAATGCAAAACTCTGTTCCAAAAAATGAAGGTGGAATGGTAGCTGTTTTAGGAATTGAGGTTGATAAAATTAATGAAATATTTGAGAATAATTTTGAAAACTTTAAATGTTATTTAGCAAATGATAATAGTAATGGCCAAATCGTAATTAGTGGAAAAAATAATGATTTAAATAAATTGATAGATGAGCTTAAAAAGTTAAATATTAAAAATATTAAACTACCAGTTTCAGCACCTTTTCACTGTGATTTAATGAAACCAGCCACAGATGTTATGAAAAAAGAAATAACAAATACTAAATTTTCAAAATCAAAAAATTTAGTCATCTCAAATGTTAATGCCAAACCTTCAAACGATCCTGAAATCATTAAAAATCTTCTTGTTGAACAAATTGAAAAACCAGTTCGCTGGCGTGAGAGTATTCTAAATATGATTAATGCTGGAAATAAAATATTTATTGAAATTGGACCAGGTAAAGTTTTATCGGGTCTTGTAAAAAGAATAGATAGAAAAGTTGAAACAATTCAAGTAAATAATATTCATGACCTTAATAATTTAAAAAAATTATGATTGATTTAAAAAATTTAAATATAATTTTGACAGGTGCTACAGGTGTAATTGGAAACTCAATTTTAGACAAACTTGTTTCAGGCGGATCAAATATTTTAGCTTCAGGAACAAATGAGCAAAAATTACAAAAAATTAAAGAAAAGTATAAAAATGTTAACATTCTAAAATTTGATATATCAGATCAAAGTAAAATAGATAAGTTTGTAAATGATTGTGGAGAAATTTTCTCTGACAAAATAGATATATTAATAAACAATGCAGGCATCACTCAAGATAATTTATCTATTAGAATGAAAGAGGAAGAATGGAAAAATGTAATCGATATTAATTTAACCTCTACTTTTTTAATTACTAAAAATATTATAAAAAAAATGTTAAAATCAAAAAAAGGTAAAATTATTAACGTAACATCAGTAGTAGGACACACAGGAAATATTGGGCAAGCAAACTATGCTGCATCTAAAGCAGGTATTGTCGCAATGTCTAAAAGTTTGGCACTTGAATATGGGAAAAAAAATATAACTGTTAATTGTGTATCTCCTGGATTTATAATTTCCGATATGACAGCTAAAATAAGCGAAGAACACACAGAGGTATTAAAATCTCGAATCTCGTTGAATAAATTTGGTGATCCAATAGATGTGGCAAATACAATTGCTTTTCTAAGTTCTAATCTATCTGATTATATCACTGGCGAAACAATACATGTAAATGGAGGCATGTATTTTAGTTGACAAAATTAATAAAATATTTATTAACAAATTAACTTAAAGGAACAAAATGTCTGATGATATTTCAAGCAAAGTAAAAAAAATTGTTGCAGATCATTTAGGAATAGATGAATCCAAAGTTAATGAAGAGTCAAGTTTTATTGACGATCTAGGAGCAGATAGTTTAGATACAGTAGAATTAGTTATGGCTTTTGAAGAAGAATTTGGATCAGAAATTTCAGATAGTGATGCGGAAAAAATTTTAACTGTTGGTGATGCAGTTAAGTTTATAGAAAACAAAGCAAACTAATTTTTTTACAAAAATGTCCGAAAAAAACGAAGGGATAATAGTTATATTATCCTCTCCTTCGGGCGCAGGCAAAACAACTTTAGTAAAAAAAATTGCATCAAGAAAAAAATTTATAATTTCTGTCTCTCATACTACAAGAAAACCCAGAAAAAACGAAAAAAATGGAAAAGATTATTTTTTTATAAACAAAAAAAATTTTAAAAAACTCATTAAAGAAAATAAATTTTTAGAACATGCTAAAGTATTTAAGAATTTTTATGGGTCCTTAAAACAAAATGTAATAAATAATCTTAGCTCAGGAAAAAATGTTATATTTGATATAGACTGGCAAGGAACAAGACAAATAAAAAATAACAAATTAAATTTTAAAATTATTACAATATTTATTTTACCTCCATCAAAACAGGAGCTATTTAATAGACTGCTTAAAAGAGATCAAAAAGATAAAAAAACTGCCAAGGAAAGAATGAGACAATTTAAAAAAGATGTAATGCATTGGAAAGATTATGATTTTACTGTTATTAATGATAAATTAGAAAAGTGTTATAAGCAGATTATTTTTTACATTAAACACAAAGTAGAAAAAAAAAGAAGTTTTAATTATGATAAAAAATTTATAAAAAATCATATAAATAAACTAATTGTTTAAATTCTCGTATATCTCACAAATTTTACAGTAAGTACTCAAATCTAAATTTTGTGGTCTTAAAGATAAATCAATTGATAAATTTTGAGATATTTCCATATGATTTTTAAACAAAAATTTTAATGGTTTTTTGATCATTTTTCTTCTTTGGCTAAAAAAAACATTTGTAATGTGCTCTAAGTTTTTTGGGTTTTTTAAATTAAAAAATTTTTTTTTTGGTGTAAATACTAACAAGGTACTTTTGACTTTTGGAGATGGATTGAAGCTAGAAGGTTCGATATCAATTATTTTTTCAATATTCATTTTCCAATTAGCTAAAATTGATAATCTTCCATAATTTTTTGAATTTGTTTTGGCAATTATCCTGTCAGCTACTTCTTTTTGAAACATGAGTATAAATTTTTTACAAAACTTAATTAAATCATAATTCTTGATCCAGTGTGCAAGTATTTGAGTTGAAATATTGTAAGGTAAATTTCCGAAAATAATAAGATTTTTATCATAATACTTATCGTAAGAAACTTTCATCATATCGTGATTTAAAACATTTAATTTATCTCCAAACTTTTGAAGTAAATTTTTTGCCAATACGACATCTTTTTCAATTACAGTGACTGATTTAGGTTTGTTTTCAAGTATTTTTTGTGTGAGAGCACCAGTACCTGGTCCAACCTCTAATATTTTATTATTACTAGTGATATCGCCTATTTGAATTATTAGATTTATAATCTTATTATCTTTTAGGAAATTTTGCCCTAAACTTTTCTTTGGAGAAAATCTCATTTAATTTTTTTTAAGAAATTAAAAGCATAAAAAATTGAGGATGGGTCTGATTTATTTTGACCAATCATATGATAATTTGGTCCGTGATCAGGTGTTACTTTAATGAAAGGCAAACCTAAAGTTACATTAATTGCTTTAAATTTGTACAAAGTTTTTACAGGGGTTAACACTTGGTCATGATACATTCCTAAAACTACATGAAATTTCTTTATATTTTTTTTAAGAAAAAAAGTATCTGCAGGAAAAGGACCACTTATTTTAATGCTACCTTTTTTTAAATAATTGATAGCTGGAATAATTTCCTTTTTTTCCTCACTTATTTTACTTGTGGTCTCACAATGTGGATTTAATCCTAGCACAGCTATTTGGGGATTTATTTTAAAATGTCTCTTATAGAAATTTTTAATTTTAATTACACTATTAATAATTTTTTTTTTTTTTACAAATTTTGATACATTTTTTACTGGTATATGTGTTGTGAGTGGAGTTACTGAGAGCTTTTCATTATATATGAGCATAACGGGTTCTTTAGAATTTGTTTTAGCCGCAATATATTCTGTAACTCCTGGATATTTTTTTTTTAGGAAATGGTTTTTTGATACTGGACCATTAATAAGATAGTTTGCCTTTTTTTTCTCCATTAAATCTAAGCTTAAATCAAAACATTGATTAATATATATATTCGAATTTTGTGTTATTTTTGAAAATGGTTTTTTAAATTTATAATTTACATTTATAATATTTACGATTTTAAGAGATGCCTGATTTATATTATTTATCTCTTTTACTTTTAAATTATATTTTAATTTTTTCATTTGTATTTCAAATAATTTTTTACTTCCTATTAAAACAATTATACTTTTATTATTTTTAAATTTTTTAGATTGAAAATATTTAAATAAGACTTCAGTAAAAGTACTATTTGGCTCACCCAAAACTATCAATATTTTTCTAGTATTCATTTATCTCTATGTTTTTCTTCAAACGTTTATAAAGTATATTAGAAAATGTATTGAGTTGCCTATTTTTTTCTTTATTAATCAATTTATCTAATTGATCTTCAATATTTATTTTTTCTGTAAGTTCTCTTTTATCATTTAATTTAATGAGCAAATAACCATTTTGAATATTTATTGGATTTGTTATTTGTCCTACCTCTAATTTTTCAACTTCTTTTTTTACTTTTTTTGATAATTGTAGTTCATTGATCCATCCAATTAATCCACCATTTTTAGAAGAACTAGAAACACTTAAAATATTTGCTGTATTTTCAAAACCAATCTGTTCTAAATTAATATTTACTTTTTTTATAATTGAGTTGATGCTTTCACCATCACTATCAACAATCATAATTTCTGATAAATTGTATTCGAATTTATTTTTTTTATTATTTAAATTGTAAATAATTTTATCTCTTAGCTCCGATTTATTTATTTTTACGTTACTAATATATTTTTCATATATCAATTTATTCCATAGTCCCTCTATTTTTAATTTTTCATTAATTACTTCGTAGTCTAGGTTTTTGTTTTCTAAAATACTTAAAAACTCAGATTTATTTTTAATTCTTTTACTTTTTATAAGGTTAGACTCAATAATCTCGACTATCCTATGTGATTTTTCAAAATCGATATTTTTCTTTAGCTCCCTTTTTTTTATGACATCACTTACAACCGAGTCTTTTGCAAGATCATTTAATTTACTTTTTTCTAAATCGTTTAATTTTGGATTTAAAAAAGTTAAATATTTCACTTCATTATCTATGTCTATATTTGTTATTATCTCATTTTCAACTTTTATAATAATTCTTATTGTTTCTGCTGTTAAATAATTATTAAAAGTCAAACAAATAATAACAATCAAAAATGTTATTATTTTCTTCATTTGCTCAAACTAGTTACTAACGTATCTGCTGAACCTCTAACTTCTGTAAATGGAATAAATCTTATTAAAAACTTTAAATTTGCATCTGGGACCAAGTTACCATTTTTATAAAACGTTTTGTCATACTGAAAAGAAGCTGAAAGACAATCAGTTTTATATTCATAAGCTAGTTTATAATACTGAGTGAAATCATCTATTAAATCTTTTGCAGTATCAAATTGTAAAAAATGTTCATCTGCAAAATTCAAAGTAGTTTGATTTGTAATTGACTCACTATTACCTAGTTCGTGGTTTACAGTAACATAGTTAAATGTAGTCATAATTTTATTTGATCCCAACTTAGCAGAAATTGCATCGTAATTAGAAAAATCCAAGTCTCTATCATATGAAAAATCATAGGTAAATTCTATATTATCATTTGGAGAATAGTTAAAATTACCAACAATTTCAGATCTTGTCTGATTAAGACCACTAGGCATTGATCCATTAAACTTGTCTTTAATAACATTTCCTAGATTAAAGCTAATTAATTTTTTATTTTCTAAATTTTGTTTTTCAAATTCTAATCCAACAGTTAACGATTTTCCTTCCTCTACCATATCAGATCTTCCTATTCTATTATTAGAAAAAATATTATCATAATTAAGTCTGACTGAACCCGAGGAAATATCTTTTCCATTAGTTGGACTAAATTTGAATTGTATCTTAGGTTTTAAATAATTAGTTGTATTTGCTAATTTTTTTTGTAATGGGAATTCTGTGTTAAATGAGAAAGTATTAAATATTTCATGATCACCATTTTCATCAAAGTTGGCAGAATTTTGAGAAAATGTATTATAATTTTTTAGTAAAATATTATAGTTTGAGACTAATCCTTTGCTTGAGAAATAATCAAAAGATGTAAACGAAAAATCGTTGTTAATTTGAGCTTCATAAACATTCGTATTATAATTTTTTTGATAACCGCTTGAGCTAAAAATAAAATTACCATAATAACTTTCATCTAAATCAATATCTTTAGTAAAATCAAATTGAGGAAAAATATATTGATACTTATCATTATCATTAGTTACAGATAAATCTTCATACATTTTTATTGATGTATTTAAATTGGTGTCCTCATCAATATCATTATTAACTGTTAAAAAAGATGTTAAGCTACTTGGGTTAATTCCTTCCATAAGGATATTTGTATCCATTATCCCTTTAAAATCATGAATTTTTAAATAATTATCATTTGTAACGTTTTGAAATTGAATATCGTAAGAAACTTTTTCATTAAACTCACCTTTTAGGTCTAAAAAAGCATGAGTATTAGTATTTTTTTCATCTTTATTAAAACTAAAATCAGCAATCAAGTCTGATTTTTCAAATGCTTGCCTATACTCAGACTGAAGAATAAAGTCAGTGTCTGAGTAAATTCGTGGATTAAAAGTCATATCTTTATCATCAGATAAAACATAAAAATATGGAATATTAATTGCCTTTCCTAAATTCGTGGAACTAGAATACACAGGAGTCAAGAAACCCGACTTTCTTTTAACAGATGGATCTGGATGATTAAAGTAGGGGAGGAAAAATACTTTTTTATCAAAAACTTTTAACCATGAGTCTTTATATTCAAAAATTTGTTTTGTTTTATTATGAATAAATTTATCACTCTGTAATTCCCATCCTCTACAATTTTTTTTATCAGTATTACATGTACTAAAAACTGCTTTATGAATTATAGTTTTTTCATTATTAGCAGTTGTTGCTTTACCTTTAAGCAAAGGATCATTTTTTATATTTCCAAAAAAATCTTCGATAAAGTCAACTTTTACTTCTTTTCCAACAATCTCATTTGTTTTCAGGTTAATTTTAACTCTTTCAAAAATATACTCATTATAATCGCTATCAATTACATTAGTTTTCTTTGAAGAGATTATTTCATTAATACTATCAAATAAAAAACCTTCCTTAAAATTATAGATATTTTCCTTTTTATCAAATACGGAGGTATCTAAATTACTAGATACTTTTGAGGTATTCCTATTATATAATACATTTTTAGAAACTATATCATAATTATTGTTATAGTTAATAAAAGTATTTCCATTTGTTAATATTGTATTTTCAATTTCAGAATAAATTGCCTTTTCACTATCTATAAAAACATTATTAAGCTTATCAAAAAATTTTACATTCCCAATTACTACTAACTCTGAAATCAATTTGTTATATAAAAATTTGTCTCCTTCAATTGAAATATTTTCATCAGGAATTTCTGCAGTACCTTTTGCGCTTAATATTAAATTACCATCGTTTTCAATTTTAATATTTTTTGAGTCAAACAAAATTGCATCAGCTTTAAGAAAAGAGCTTGATAAAATTAAAGCTAAAGCTGCATTTAGAATAATATTTATTATTTTAGTTTTCATTTAGCCTTATTGATACAAATGCACATATAAGGAATATTATAACATGAGGCAACCATATAGAAACTGCAACTGGCAAAGTCTCATTTTTCCCAAATAGTATTGAAAAATAATTAATATAATAAAACACCACAGAAACCAATACTCCAACTACAATCAAAAAAAACTTAGATTTTATATAATTTAATTTAAACATAAGTAGCGCACCAATAATTGTTGTTAATGTTAGGTAAAGAGGCAAACTGTATATTTTATTAAGATGTAGTTTTACCTCTGTTGCCGAATAACCTATTGATTGATAATTCTCTTTTAATTTATTTAGTTGGAAAATGTTTAATGAGTTTAAATTAGAGTATAAATTTGAAATAATTTTACCATTAAATGTTGATAAATATTCGTAATTTAATTTATTTTCCGTTTTTTTTTCTTGGGAATATATTTTAACATTTGTTAAATTCCACAGTTTTCTATTTATATCAGCTCGATCAGACACTATTGTATTTAATAGATTATAATTTTCATCTAATTCTGTAATTTTAATATTTTCTAACGTATTTTTTTTATAATTTGTTGCATTAATAATAAATATGTTTCCATTTTTCTCTTGTCTTTCTTTTATCCATAATCCATCCTCATTTACTACCGCTAGATGATCTCCTGTATTTGAGTATTGATATTTAATATTTAGGTACAAACTTTTCAAATTTGCAGAAAATGAGTAAAAGACTATAATCAATATTAAACCCATTATTAATGAGGCTATTGAAATTATACCAGTAATTTTTGCATTATCTATTCCATGACTTCTCAAAAGATCTATTTCATCTCTTTCGAATAAATTAATAAAAAAAAACATAACACCTAACAAAAAAATAAATGGGAGAATTTCAAATATAATCGATGGTATATTCAGTACTGTAAGAATAATAGGATAATAAATACTATTCTCTTTATTTTCAAAAAATTTTATCTCTTCAAATATATTTAAAAAAAAACTTAAAAAAATAAATACAACAATAATGGTGAGCAAATTTTTGATAAATAAATTTGTTAAATAGAAATGATATTTTTTCATTATAATAAACTAAATTTATAATTTGTTAGTGAAAAAATTAAAAAGTAATAAAAAAATATTAATATTATTGGCAAGAGTAAAACTATGTAGGCTATATTAATCGAAGTTAAAAAAAGTTTTAGACTTAATTGAGAAATTATAATTATGAAACTTCCAATTAAAAATATATTCAATTTATGAAATTTCATGAAATATTTTCTTTTAGGCTCTATTATTAGGCTTGCAGCAACCAACGAAATTATTAAGGTATACAATGGTAAAATCATTCTTTTATATAATTCCTCGCTTATTGCATTAAGTGTTCGGTCTTCACATTTCTGCTCATCTCTTAGTATTTGACTTTTATCAATCTTATTTTTTTTATAAAATTTTTTTATACAATTAATTAACATTATACTGTTGAGCTCTTGCATCTTAGGGTATGTAACAGTTTTGGTTGAAAAACTAGACAAATCATAATCTGTCTCTGAAAAATTTAATGTAAATATACTATTATCATTTATGTTTGTGATGCCTCCTTTAAAAAGTTTTAAAATATATTTATCATCTTTTTTGTAAATCCTCCCATTTTCAGAAACTATTATTTTTGATTTTTTTGAATTAATTTTTTCATTTATGTAAATATTTTTTAGCTCACCGTTTTTTTTATATTCTTCAACAAATATTGTAAGATTTTTTACAACGTTTATGAATTTTTTTTCCGATATTAATTTAGGCAAAAAATCAATATTAGAGTCTTTTATATGCAACCTGCCTAAACTTTGGGTTTTAGGAATTATTATAAGATTTAAGAATAACTGAAGTAAAAGAAAAAATATTGAAATTCCAAGAATAAAGTTAATGAAGTGAATTTTCTTAATTCCATTACTCCAAAAAACTATAAGTTCATTTGAATTATTATATTTATTTACTACGTAAAATATTGAAATAAAAAACACAAAAATTATAGTTTTACTAAATATTTTGGGTAAATTTAATGAAACATAGTAAAAATAAACACTTAGACTATGTCCATCATCCGAAACAAGATCTAAAAAATTAACCGCTTGAATTATCCAAACTATAAAAGTAATGCTAAAGGAAGATACTAAAAAAAAATTGACAATATCTAAAGAAAATTTACGGTAGATTAATTTATTCATTGAAATTTATATATTTATAAATATACAACATTATCTAATAAAAATTTCAAAAAAATGAAGTTAATTTTAAAATTTGCACCTAAATTACCTAATCAAACCACTGATAATGAGATTATTTTCCTTAAACAAAAAAATTTTCAAAACAATAATCTTAAACATATGGGTAATTCTGTATTTTCAAGCAAGTTATTTAATCAACAAAATTTTCTTAAAAAGGATTATAATAATAAAAGCTATTTATTTGTGAATTGCACAAAATCTAAGCTATCCTTAGATTTTGAGAAAATAGGTTCAAAATTATATGAATTTTTAAAAAATAATAAGATAGAAAATTCAATTATAAACTTAAGCAATAATTCTCTTACAAATATACAATTAGAAAAAATCCTACATGGATTGCAGCTAAAATCTTACAATTTTGATATTTACAAGAGTGACAAAAAAAAAGTAGGTGAAAATATCAATGTAAAAATAATTGGTAGTTATGATAAAAAACCGAACCTATTAAGAAAAAAATTAAATGCTCTTTTAGATGGAGTTTTTCTTACTAGAGATCTTGTCTCAGAACCTGGAAATATTTTACATCCAGATGAATATGCCAAGAGAATATTCAAATTAAGAAAATTTGGATTAAAAGTAACTATTTATAACCAAAAAAGGTTAAAAGAATTAGGTTTTAATGCGTTATTAGGTGTAGGTCAAGGAAGTATTAGAGGCTCTTATTTAGTAACTATAGAATGGAAAGGAAATAAAAGTAAATCAAAGCCTTTAGCATTTGTAGGAAAAGGTGTTTGCTTTGACACGGGAGGAATTTCTCTAAAGCCTGCAAAATTCATGGAAGACATGACATATGATATGGCAGGCTCTGCTACAGTTGTTGGTCTTATGAAAACACTTGCATTACGAAAATCAAAAATTAATGCAGTTGGTGTTGTGGGTTTAGTCGAAAATATGCCAGGTGGAAATGCACAAAGACCTGGAGATATTGTGAAATCGTACAGTGGACAAACCATAGAAGTTTTAAATACAGATGCAGAAGGAAGATTAGTTTTGGCTGATGCATTAACTTATACTGAGGAAAAATTTAAGCCTAGTTTAATTGTTGATCTTGCTACATTGACTGGAGCAATTATTGTTGCTCTAGGATCCGAATACGCCGGTCTTTGGTCAAATGATGAAAAACTATCTACCCAATTATTAAATGCAGGAGAAAAAGTAGATGAAAAACTTTGGAGAATGCCGTTACATGAAAATTATAATAAATTGATGAATTCCAAGACAGCAGACATGCAAAATATAAATTATGTCGGTGGCGCAGGCTCAACAACTGCTGCACAATTTTTACAAAGATTCATAATAAATAAAACACCTTGGGCTCATTTAGATATTGCTGGCATGGCTTTCTCTAAATATGCAGGTGCTTTAAATTCAGGGGGAGCGACTGGATATGGAGTTAGATTGTTAAATAAATTTATAGAGGAGAATTATGAGTAATTTAGAAGAGACTTTATCAATAATAAAACCTGACGCTATTGAAAGAAACCTACAAGATCAAATTAAAAGTGAATTTAACAAAAATGGTTTCAAAATTTTAGAAGAAAAAAAAATTCATATATCAAAGGGGGAGGCCGAGAAGTTTTATAAAGTACATGAGTCTAAGCCATTTTATAATGATTTATGCTCTTATTTATCCTCTGGGCCAATTGTTGTGATGAAACTTCAGAGAGATAATGCAGTATTAGAGAATAGAAAATTAATGGGAGCAACAGACCCAAGGGTTGCAGAAGAGGGAACAATTAGAAAAAAGTATGGTATTTCCATTGATAAAAACTCTGTGCATGGGTCTGATAGTATTGAAAATGCTAAAATAGAATTGGAATTTTTCTTTAAAGATTAGTTATAAATTTTGCTATAGCTTTTGGGTAAATTTCATGCTCGATTTTGAGTATTTTTTTTCTTAAACTACTTACGTTATCTGACTTTAAAATTTTTACCCTTTTTTGTAAAATGATTTTACCCGAGTCTAGTTTTTGAGTTACTAAATGAATAGTAGCTCCTGAAAACTTGTCTTTATTTTTTATTGCCCTTTCATGAGTATTTAGTCCTTTGTATTTTGGTAAAAGAGATGGATGAATATTTAATATTGGTTTTGCAAATTTTTTGATAAAGCTGCCCGATAGTATTTTCATAAAACCCGCTAAACATAGAATATCAACTTTATTTTTTTTTAGCAATTTAAGAGATTGATTTTCAAAACTAGATTTTTTTGAAAATTTTATTCCATAATTTTTTATTTTATATTTTTTAGCATATTTTAATCCAATAGCATTTGGATTACTAGAAATTACCAGTATTATTTTGGTTGATGAATTTTTTTTTGATGTGAATTTTAATAAAGATTTAAGGTTACTGCCTCTACCACTAATAAAAACAGCTAAATTTTTTTTACCAAGATATTTTTCCACTTAATTTTACTTTTTTTGAACTTTCGCTTATTTTTCCAATAACATAGGGTTTAAATTTTTTCCCAAAGTATTTACTGACTAATTTTAATTTATTTGGATTTATTATTAAACAAAATCCTACTCCACAATTAAATGTTTTTAGCATCTCTTTTTCACTCACTCCAATTTTATGTAACCATTTAAATATTTTTAATGTATTAATATTATTAAGATTAATATCTGCACAAAGATTGTCTGGTACTACTCTTTGTACATTGTCTACCAAACCTCCACCTGTTATATTTGCACATGCATTAATTAATTTTTTTTCAATTAAAAAAGACAGTTCTTTAACATATATCTTAGTTGGTCGAATAAGTTCCTGTTTTAAAAATTTATCATTTTTAAAATTTATTTTTTTTTTTTTAATTATATACCTTACCAATGAAAAGCCATTAGAGTGAAGTCCATTAGATGGAACTGCTAAAATAAGGTCATTTTTTTTTACTTTATTGCTTAGTATTTTTCTTTTTTCCACTAGACCAACAGCAAAACCAGCAATATCAAATTTTCCCTTAGAATATGTTCCAGGCATTTCTGCAGTTTCGCCACCAACTAATTTACAATTAGCTATTTTACAACCTTTAACAATTCCTTTTGCTAAATTTTTAAGTTTATTTAATTGTATTTTACTTATCGAAATATAGTCTAAGAATAGATAAGGAATGGCTCCCTGAACGACTAAATCATTTACACACATAGCAACAAGATCAATTCCAATTGTGTCAAATTTATTTAACTCATTTGCAATCTCAATTTTAGTTCCAACACCATCGGTACTAGTTACTATGTGAGGATCTATAAGTTTTTTTGGAATTTTGGAAATTGCACCAAAACCCCCTATATTCTTAAAATCAACACTTTTACTTGATTTTCTTGTTAAGAAACTTATGAACTTAACAAAACTGTCAGCTTTTGGAATATTAACTCCACTTTTGCTGTATGTTAATTTATTTGATGCCATGTAACAAAGATATGTTTTTCTTTAAAAAAAAAATATTAACCTACTTATACATATTTTTTATAGTTATTAATTTTAATTTTATAGAGTTTTCCACAAATAAAGCTATAGCAAAAACTTTTGTTATCACAAAAATTGAAATTGAAGAAAAATATAATCTTAACTTTAATAAACTAAAAGTTATAGACAGAGGTTTTGAAGTTGCATTTAAAGATCTCACTCAAATGATACTTGAGGAAAAAGATCTAATTAAAGTTGCCAATACATCAATAGAAGATATTAAAAAATTAATTGATAACTTTTCAATACTAGATGAGAAATTTATTAATCAAAAATATAAAAGTATTATGGAAGTCGAATTTAATAGAAAAAAATTAATTAAATTTCTGAGTTATAAAAATATATCTCTTTCGTTACCAAAAAAAATAAATGTATTTTTTTTGCCAGTTCTTCTTGATTTAGAAACAAATAGTTTTAACTATTTAAATGATAATATTTTTATAAAAAATTGGAATAATATTGATAAAAATTATTTTCAGATTAATTATATATTACCAAATGATGATGTTGAAGATTATTTAATTATAAAAGAAAATATTAAGAATATTGAAAATTATAATTTTAAAGACATTCTAAAAAAATATAACTCTGAAAATTATATCATAATGATTATCTTTAAAAATAGAGATGATATTAGATTTTATTCAAAAATAAATTTAGATGATAAATTTTCGATATATAATAAAAATTTTATAAATAAAAATTTAGAAACTAAATCTGATATAGACATTATGATACTAACTATAAAAAATGCATATGAGGATAATTGGAAATCTATTAATAAAATGAATTCGTCTTCATCTGTCCCAATCAGATTATCATTAGAATCTAAAGATATAAAAAAATCGTTAAAATTAGAAAATGCTTTAATTAATTTAGATTTTGTAAATAATTTTAAAATTGAAAAGTTTGATAGTAATGAAATAATCTATAAGATTTCTTACAGCAGTAGCCCAAAAAGATTTCTAAAAGATATTCTAATTTACGATATAAATGTTGATACCTCCACGGTAAATTGGGTTATTAAATGAGTGAATTAAATCAATTACTTTTAGAGTTAAATCACAAAACCAACTTTAATGAACATGATTTTTACTTATCAAAAAGCAACTATAATGCATTTAATTTGATTAACAGATGGCCAGACTGGAATAAAAAAATATTAAATATTTCAGGTGAAAAATTTTCAGGAAAAAGTCACCTAGCTAACATTTTTAAAATAAAATCCAAAGCATTTTTTGTTAAAGGAAATAATATAGATAATTCTATTTTTAAAAGTTTAAAATTATATGAATGTATAGTTATAGATGATTTTGATGAATGCAAAAAAGAGGAAATACTATACTCAATATTTAATCTAGTTGATCAAGATAATAAATACATGTTGATAAACTCTTTAAAACCAATCAATCAAATAAGTTTTAATTTACCAGATTTGACCTCAAGATCAAAAAATTGCCTTTTTGCAGAAATTGAAAATCCAGATGATGAATTACTTTTTGCAATAATATTGAAGAATTTTTCTGATCGTCAGATTAGAATAGAAAAAAAAATTATAAATTTTATTATAAGCAGAATTGATAGATCTTATAGAAAAATAGACGAATTTATATATAAGATCGATCAGTTAAGTTTAAAAAAAAAAAAACCAATTAATTTTAAAACTATAAAAGAGATTTTGTAAATTGAAAAAATATAGAACCCATACCTGTGGAGAATTAACAAAGTCAGATAAAGAGAAAGAAATTTCTTTATCTGGTTGGATTAATAAAAAAAGGGATCATGGAAATTTGTTATTTGTGGATTTAAGAGATAATTATGGTGTTACACAATGTGTTATAGATAAAAGTAACGAAATATTTAAAAAAATTGAAAAATTATCTCTTGAAACTGTAATTAAAATTTCTGGAATTGTAATTGAAAGATCAAATGAAACAATAAATAAAAATATTTCAACTGGAGAGATAGAAGTTAAAATAAATAGTGTAGATATTTTAGGAGAAACTAAAGAACTACCAATGCCAGTTTTTTCTGATCAAGAATATGCTGAGGAGATAAGACTAAAATATAGATTTTTAGATTTAAGAAGAAAAAAGATCCATCAAAATATTATTTTAAGATCAAAAGTAATTTCTTTCATAAGAAACGAGATGCAAAAACTTGGTTTTTTAGAATTTCAAACCCCTATATTAACTTCATCTAGTCCTGAAGGTGCAAGAGATTTTCTTGTTCCAAGTCGACTTAACCCTGGAAAATTTTATGCTTTGCCACAAGCACCTCAACAGTTTAAGCAACTTATAATGGTTTCTGGATTTGACAAATATTTTCAAATAGCGCCATGTTTTAGAGATGAAGATGCAAGAGCGGACAGAAGTCCAGGAGAATTTTATCAGTTAGACATTGAAATGTCTTTTGTTGAACAAGAAGATGTTTTTGAAGTAATTGAGGCTTTGTTCTTAAAGTTATTTAAAAATTTTAGTGATAAAAAAATTCTTCACGAAAAATTTCCCAGAATTAAATATCAAGATGCAATGTTAAAGTATGGTTCAGATAAACCTGATTTAAGAAATCCACTAGAAATTTCAGACTTAACAAATATTTTTAGGAGAGATGACGTAAAATTTGATATTTTTAAAAAGTTAGTGAAAACTGGTTCTATTGTAAGATCTATAGTAACTAAAAATACAAAAGATAAACCAAGAAGTTTTTTTGATGGAATTGACAAATGGGCTAAAGATTTGGGCTCTTCTGGTCTAGCATATTTTACTTTAGAAAAAACAGATAAAATAATTGCAAAAGGGCCAGTTGGAAAATTTTTTTCAGAAGAAGCATTATTAGAAATTATGAAACAATCAAATTCAAATATTGGTGACACAGTTTTTCTTTCTTGTGGAAAAAAAAATGATGTAGAAAAATTACTTAGTATTGCAAGAAATAAAATAGCAGAGGATTTGAATTTAATTGATGAAGAATGTTTTTCATTTTGTTGGGTTGTCGATTATCCAATGTATGAAATTGATGAAATTTCAAATAAAATTAAATTTAGTCACAATCCCTTTTCTATGCCTCAAGGTGATTTAAAGAAATTGGATTTATCAGATCCTTTAAACCTTAAAGCTTATCAATATGATATAGTTTGTAATGGAATTGAATTATCCTCAGGTGCTATTAGAAATCATATTCCAGAGTTAATGTATAAATTATTTGAAATTGCTGGATATTCAAAAAAAGACGTAAATAATAAATTTAGTGGAATGATAAATGCGTTAAGTTATGGGGCTCCACCTCATGGGGGTATAGCACCTGGTATTGATAGAATTGTTATGTTGTTAGCAAATGAGAAAAATATAAGAGAAGTTACAATGTTCCCAATGAATCAAAATGCTCAGGATTTAATGATGAATGCACCATCTGAAATTACCGAAGACCAATTAAAAGAACTTAATATAAATATAAAACAGAAAAATTAATTACTTTTTTCCTTTAAGATTTATTTTTATATCTGATAAATCAACTAATTTCTTCTTATAGTTACTTCTTACAAATCCTTTGCTAGTTATATCTTTAACCAATTTTAAAAATTGTGTTTTATCTTCACTATTTTCATCAATATCTTCCTCTAAATTTTCAGATCCACCTATAGCAGGGGTATGTGCTAAGTCTTCTCTATTCAGGTATGATATTGCAAGTTCTCTAAATATATAGTCTAAAATAGATGTTGCGCTCAATATTCTGTCATTTCCATATACTTTTCCTGATGGTTCAAATTTAGTATCTACAAAAGCATTCACAAACTCATCCAAAGGAACGCCATATTGTAGTCCAAGAGATACTGCTATAGCAAAGTTGTTCATAGTAGCTTTAACAAGTTCACCCTCTTTACTTGTGTCTATAAATATTTCTCCTATTTTGCCATCCTCGTATTCACCAGTATGTAGATACACTTTATGGTCTCCAATTGATGCTTTTTGAATATATCCTTTTCTCCTGTCTGGCATGCTAAATCTTCTACCAGTAGTATCTTTAATATTTTTTGTTAATATTTCTTGATTAATTTTGAGGCTATTTTTTTGGCTAGGTTGAGGCAGCTCTTTTTCAACAACATTTATATTATTTTTTTCAATTTTTTCTAGATTTTTAGTTTTTCTACTGTCTAATTTTACATCTAGTACCTCAAATTTGCCGTCATTTCTTTTTTCTAAGTTTTGTATATTCTTTTCATCAATATCATCTAGATAATGACTTACTTTAAAGCTACAAGTGTAGTAAGTTTCTACTAAATATTTTGCCATTTAATTTCCTTATTTATTTATAAAATTGAATCTTAAAGATTTAAAGTATATAGAAATAATAAATTTTAGTCTAATTTAATTTTTACAATTTAAAATTGAAAAATAATTAACTTTTATGTTGACAGTATTAAAACAAATTTTCACTTGGTGGAATCAACAGACACTTGGAACAAGATTACAAATATTTTTCTCAGGAAAATTTATTGGGAAAGATAAAAATGGTAATAAATATTATGAGAGCAAATCAGGAAAGAGATGGGTAGTCTACAATGGAGAAGTTGAGGCTTCAAAAATTCCTAATGAATGGTATTCATGGATGCATCACTTAAATAATAAAATTGAAAATAATCATGATTTAAAAAAATATGATTGGCAGAAAGAACATTTGCCCAATCAAACAGGGTCAAGTAATTCTTACCATCCAAAAAAGTATAATAATGCAATTAAAAAAAAATATAAAAGTTGGAAAAGCTAGTTTTTTACTATTAATCACTTTTTTGAATCTAATAGCAAACAATGTAATAGCTAAATCTTTAATATTAAGTGAGACAATTGCAGAATTAAGCGTTTTAGATAAGGTTAGTTCAAAAAATACAAATATTAAAATACAAGTAGGTGAAGAATTTATTTTTCAAAATTTAAGTATAAAAGTTTTAAAATGTTATAATTCTAAATTTGATGATGATCCAGAAGTTACTGCTTTTATGCAGGTAATGGATAAAACGATTACTAGTAATGATATGGTATATGTTTTTAATGACTGGACATTTGCATCAAGCCCTTCATTAAGACCATTTGATCATCCTGTTTACGATGTCTGGTTAAAAAAGTGCTATAGTTAGATAACTTTTTCCTTATCAAGCCAACTAACATTAAAATCAGAACTAATAAATTTTTTATTATTAAGCAATATTTTGTGTAGTTCAATTGTAGTTGTAATGCCCTCAATCACAAACTCATCGAGTGATCTTAACATTCTTTGAATTGCTTCTTCTCTGTTTCTTCCATGTGTAATTACTTTACAAATCATACTGTCATAGAAAGGTGTAATTTTGTAACCCTGAAAAATAGATCCATCTACCCTAGTTCTAAAACCCGATGGTTGATGACACATACCTATTTTACCTGGGGAAGGTTGAAAATTTTTGCTTGGATCTTCTGCGTTTATTCTACATTCTATTGCGTGACCTCTTGGGTTTATATCACTTTGTTTTAAAGCTGTATCACCTGAATAGGCTATCCATATTTGTTCTTTTATAATATCAATACCCGTTACCATTTCAGTTACTGGATGCTCAACTTGAACCCTTGTATTCATTTCAAGAAAATAAAATTTGCCATCCTCATATATAAATTCAACCGTTCCAGCCCCTTCATAACCAATTTGACTAACCATACTTACAGTTTTTTCAAATAGATCTTTTCTAATAATATCATTTAGGACGGGACTTGGGGTTTCCTCTATAAGTTTTTGATGTCTCCTTTGGACAGAGCAATCTCTTTCGTGTAGATGTACAGTTCTATTTTTACCTGATAAAACTTGAACTTCGATATGTCTGGGATTCTGAAAAAATTTTTCCAAATAAACTTCATCGTTACCAAAAAATTTTTTTGCTTCTTGCTTTGCCGTTAAAAAAAGATTTTCGAATTCTTCAATTTTATTGACAATTTTCATTCCTTTTCCGCCACCACCGCCTGATGCCTTTATCAGAATAGGAAAACCAACTTCTTGACATATATTTTTTGCCTCATTTATATCTTTAATACCACCATTGGAGCCCTCTATTACAGGAAGTCCATATTTTTTTGCAACCTTTTTTGCTTCAATTTTATCACCCATCATTTTGATAAGATTAGATGAAGGTCCAATAAATTTTATATTATTTTCCTCAAGTATTTTCGCAAATTCAAAATTTTCCGATAAAAAACCATATCCAGGATGTACGGCTTCAGATCCAGTTAGTTCAATAGCAGACATTATAGCTGGGATATTTAAATAACTTAATGTTGGCTGGTGTGGGCCTACACATATACTTTCGTCTGCTAATCTTACATGCATACTGTCTCTATCAACATCAGAATGTATTGCAACAGTTGCAATACCCCATTCTTTACAAGCCCTAATTATTCTTACAGCTATTTCACCTCTGTTGGCTATAAGTATCTTCTTAAACATTTATTAATCTAGAATTGCTATAGTCTGACCAAACTCTACAGGTTGTCCATCATCAACACTTATTTCTTTAACCGATCCATCTAATGGACTTGGTACGTGGTTCATTGTTTTCATTGCTTCAACAATCATAATAGTATCACCTTTTTTAATTTTTTGACCAACCTCAATGAACTTTTTACCACCCGGTTCTGGCGCAAGATAAGCAGTACCTATTATTGGTGAAGTGATTTTTTTTGAGTTATCAACTAAATCATCTTTTTTAATTTTATTTTCATGAACAGGCAATGAATGTTCAATACTTTTAGAAACTCTAGATTTAGAAACTTTAACCTTAACATCTTTCTCTGTGTATTCTATTTCAGTAAGATTAAATTCATTCAAATAATCACTTAACTCTTTAATTATGTTTTTATTAATTTTCATTTTTTAATAACTGATGCATAGAATTTATGGCTAAAATATAGCCATTTACCCCTAATCCACAAATTATACCAGTGACAACAGCACTTATTAAAGATTTGTGTCTAAAATCCTCTCTTTTATAAATATTCGATATGTGAATTTCGATAATAGGCTTCTTAAAAATACTCAAAGCATCTCTAATTGCAACAGAAGTGTGGCTATATCCTGCAGCATTTATAATAATCCCATCATGAGTATTACGAGCTTTTTGGATAATATTTACAATCTCTCCTTCAATATTCGATTGTATAATTTCTATATCTAAATTTAAATCTTTTGATCTATTTTGACAAATTTCTTCGAGATATTTATAATCCTTGCTACCATATTGAGTTTGTTCTCTTTCACCTAATAGATTAAGATTAGGACCATTAATTATAATTATTTTACTCATTAGAAACTTATATTATATGAATAAAAAAAATAAAATAAAAATAGTGGTCAACGGTAAGCGTTTAACTGTTAATCTAAAATTTTCTTTAGAAAATCTTATAGAAAAGTTAAAAACACCAATTAATAAAGTTGCTGTAGAATTAAATGAAGAAATAGTTGATAAAAAAAAATTAAAAAAAATAATTTTAAAAAATAAAGATAAAATAGAAATTGTTCATTTTATAGGTGGTGGTTAATGAAATTAGATTATTTGAAAATTGCAAACAAAAAATTTAATTCTAGGCTTATAGTTGGAACTGGCAAATATAAGAATATGTCAGAATGTTCAAAAGCAATTAAAATTTCTGGTGCAGAGATTGTTACCGTTGCTGTAAGAAGGGTAAATATATCTGATCGGTCTAAGCCTTTATTGATGGATTATATTGATCCAAAAAAAATAATGTATCTACCTAATACAGCAGGATGTTTTACATCGACTGATGCTTTACGTACATTAAGACTTGCTAGAGAAATTGGTGACTGGAAAATAGTAAAACTTGAAGTTTTAGGTGATAAAAAAAACTTATTTCCAGATATGATTGAAACTTTAAAATCAACAGAAGTTTTGACTAAAGAAGGATTTAAAGTAATGGTTTATTGTAATGATGATCCACTTATGTGTAAGAGATTAGAAAATGCAGGTGCATCAGCAATTATGCCATTAGCTGCACCAATTGGATCTGGACTTGGAATTCAAAATAAAACAAATATAAAAATATTAAGACATCAAACAAAAGTCCCTCTAATTATTGACGCGGGAATAGGACAAGCTTCAGATGCTGTTCAGGCAATGGAAATGGGTTGCGATGCAGTCTTGATAAATACAGCTATAGCTAAAGCAAAGAATCCATTACAAATGGCTGAGTCTATGAAGTATGCAGTTATTTCAGGAAGAAAATCTTTTCTTTCAGGTAGAATTGAGCCTAATTTACAAGGATCACCTTCAACAACCAAAAAAGGATTAATTTGATTTCTTTTTTTTGTTAAATTTTTTTTTTATTTTTTTTCTTTTAAAATTTTTATTTTTATCTTTTGTAGATTTTTGAATTTTTTCATTTTTTTGCTCAATATTATTTTGTAAGCTTTCTAATTTTTCAACTTTGTCAATTACTTTTCCTGTTTTTGATTTTAATTCTATAGCGTATTCTTGAACACTTAAATTTTGATCAACTTCAAAATTAATTTTTACTTTGTTTTTTTTCTTAAAATAATTCAAATCCTCTTCAAATTGATCTACGATAAATTTAAGTATCTTTTCATTAATTTTTACATTCACTATTTTAGAATTTGTATCAAGAGTTTTAATTTCAATTAACTTTATTAATTTCAATGCTAGTGTTTCATTTGTCAATTTAATGGACCATTTTACGTTACTCTCTCTTAACCTCTGTCTTGACATTTCAAGTAACCCAAAGTTACTAATTCTGCCAATTTGTATTCTGGCCCTATCATTTCTACATCTTTCTTTTAATCTTCTTTCAACCTGTTTTCGATTATTAAAACTAAGCATATCAATAAAATCAATTATAATTAAGCCTGATAAATCTCTAATTTTAATTTGTCTTGCTATTTCTTCAGCTGCTTCAAGGTTAGTATCTAATGCAGTACTTTCAACATTTCTTTGTTTTATTGATTTACCTGAATTTATATCTATAGAAACTAATGCCTCAGTAGGATTTATTACTAAATACCCTCCAGAGATTAATTTTACCTCTGACTTAAAAATTTCAAAAAGCTTTTTCTCAATGTTTTCTTTAAAAAAGAGTGGAATTTTTTCTCTAAATTTTTTAATTTTTTTTAATTGTTTTGGCATCATAAGTTTCATATAGTTTTTTGCTTTTTGATATCCTTCATTACCTTCAATAATTATACTTTGTGTTTCATCATCATACATGTCTCTGATACACCTTTTTATGATATCACTTTCTTGATGAATTATTGCTGGAGCTATAGAATTTAATGCGCTACTTTTTATTGAGTTCCATATATTTATTAAATTACTTAAATCACCTTCTATTTCATTCTTGGTTTTATTTGAACCGGCCGTTCTAACGATGATTCCCATTTCTTTTGGAATCTCTATCTCATTTAAAATTTTTCTAATTTTTTTCCTATCTCCCGGATTAAATATTTTTCGAGAAATTCCACCTCCTTTTGCTGTATTCGGCATCAAAACTATATATTTACCAGCAATACTTATAAAAGTGCTTAAGGCTGCCCCTTTAAAACCTCTTTCATCTTTAAGCACTTGAACTAATATTACTTGGTTTGGTTTTATTACTTCTTGAATTTTATATCTTTTAGAGGGAAATTTTTTCTCTGTTATCTTTTTATCTTTATTTTCTTCCTCTAATTTTTCAACCGGATCATTTATTCTAATCTCTTTGTTACCTTCCAAAATTTGATTTTCATTATTTTCACTTTCTTTTGATAATTCTACTCTAACTTTTTCTTCTTCCTCTTTAATCTTTTCCAAATCACTTTGAGGTAGTTGATAATAATCTGATTGAATATCATTAAATGAAAGGAAACCATGTCTCTCTCTTCCAAAATCTACAAATGCAGCTTGAAGAGATGGTTCAATTCGACTTACTTTACCTAGGTAAATATTATTTTTAATTAATGTATTATGTATGCTTTCGTATTCGTAGTCTTCAATATGATTATCTTTTTTGAGTACAACCCTTGTCTCATTAGGATGCGATGCATCAATGTATAAATTTTTTGACATAAATTTTGATTATTTTTCATTTGTTTATTTTTAAATTCGGTGCCACAACTTTAACAAATTCAATCGATAATTTAAACTAAAATGAGTAAATTAATTAAAAAATTTGTAATAGCTTTAACTTTTTTTTCTTTAGTGGGTTTTATAGGAATTTTTGTAATTTTATGGACTTACTCTAATAAGTTACCAGATTATAAATTTTTAAAAAATTATAAACCACCAGTATCAAGTAAAGTTTATTCTGGAAATGGGGTATTAATTAGTGATTTTTCAACGGAAAAAAGAATATTTGTTCCATATAATGCAATCCCAAAAAAACTTATTTACTCATTTTTATCTTCAGAAGATAAGAATTTTTTTACACATCCTGGAGTAGATGCAAAAGGCGTATTAAGAGCAGTTAAAAATAATATCTTTAATATAATTAAATCCAATAGACTTGAGGGAGCATCTACAATCACTCAGCAGGTAGCTAAAAATTTTCTATTATCAAATGAGGTTAGTTTAGATAGAAAAATAAAAGAGGCTATATTAGCTTTTAGAATTGAAAGAGCTCTTTCTAAGGAGAGAATTTTAGAACTTTACTTAAATCAAATTTATCTTGGAGAGGGTTCTTACGGAATAGCATCGGCAAGTTTAAGGTATTTTGATAAGCCGATAAATGAATTAGATTACTCCGAGTCGGCTTTGTTAGCTGCGTTACCAAAAGCACCAAGCAAATACAATCCTTATAAAAACATAAAGTTAGCAAAGTATAGAAGAAATTTAGTAATAAAAAATTTATACGATAACTCATATATATCAAAAGAAAAGTATCACGAATTAATTAATTCTCAAATCATTTTAAAAAAAAGGAAAAGAATTTTTTTAGAAGATACAAGATATTTTGTTGAAGATATTAGAAAAAAAATAATTCAAGATTATGGCTATGATAAAGTTTATAAACAAGGATTTAATATAAAAACTCCAATTAATTTAGAGCTTCAAAATTTTGCATCTTCGTCATTAAGAAAAGGGTTGATAGAATATGATAAGAGAAGAGGTTGGCGTGGACCATTAGATAATAGAAAAAATAAAGATTGGTATAAAAATTTAGAAGACTTTAAATTAGAAAAAACTATTGGTTGGCAAATTGCAATTGTAAAAAGAATAGACAAATTTGAGACTGTAATTCAAACTTCAAATAAAGAAAATGGAATAATTAATTATGAAGATATTAATTGGACAAGGAAAAATTTTAATCAAATTTTTAAATTAAATGATTTAATTTATGTTAAAAAAATTTCTGATGGAGTTTTCAGTCTAAGACAATTACCAAATGTAAATGGAGGAATAGTTGTTATGGACCCTTACAGTGGGAGAGTGTTAGCTATGTCTGGAGGGTTTAGTTTTAAAAAAAGCGAATTTAATAGAGTTTCTCAAGCAAGAAGACAGCCTGGTTCTGCTTTTAAACCATTTATATATGCTTTAGCATTAGAAAATAACTATACGCCTTCTTCCCTAATTCTAGATGCGCCCATTGTACTTGATCAAGGAGAGGATCTTAAAATGTGGAAACCTGAAAATTATGGTAAAAAATTCTACGGTCTCTCAACATTAAGAACGGGAGTTGAAAAATCTAGAAACTTAATGACAGTTAGAATTTCACAAGATTTAGGAATAGACAAAATTATAAATTTCTCAAAAAAACTTAATATTTATGAAAATCCAGACCAATTATTGTCAGTTTCCCTAGGTTCTGCAGAAACTACATTGATGAATATTACAAGTGCTTACTGTTCATTTGTAAATGGTGGAAAGTTAGTTAATCCAGTTATAATCGATAGAATTCAAGATAGCCAAGGAAATACAATATCAAATAACGAAAAAAGGTTTTGTGAAAACTGTGATAAAATTTCTTTTAAAGGGGATAGTATCCCAATAATAAAAAGTAACTTTGAACAAATTTTTTCTCCACAGACAGCTTATCAAATGACTTCAATACTTGAGGGTGTTATTCAAAGAGGAACTGGGAAACGGTTGAGAGATTTAAATTTACAAATCGCAGGTAAAACTGGCACAACTAACAATAATACTGATACCTGGTTTATTGGATATACCTCAAATTTAGTTGTGGGAGTTTATGTGGGCTATGATAGCCCAAAAAAATTGGGAAAATTTGAAACAGGCTCTAAAACTGCCTTACCTATTTTCAAGGATTTTATCAAAAAAGCAGTAAAAAATTATGAAGCTAGACCCTTTAAAATTGCAGAGGGAATTAAAATGATGGTAATAGATGCCGATACAGGAAAAAAAGCAGATTTTGGATCAAAAAAAACAATTATTGAGTCCTATAAAAAAGAAAAAATTGAAAATCAAATATATATTAGTAATGATATTGATAACATTTATAAATTAAAAAATAATATTTTAAAGTTTTATTAATGGAACAAGAAATAGAAAAATTCAAAACTGATGTTGTTAAAATAAATCAAAGAATTAAGGAGTTTCTTTGAAACAAAAAATATTAAAGTTAAAAGAAATAAACTAGACAACATAATTGAAAATCCTAAATTTTGGGAAAATAGAAAACAAGCTGAAAAAATATTAAAAGAAAAAAATAATTATGATTTCCTATTGAATTCGCACAAGCAATCTGAACATGAGATTAATGAGTTGTATGAAATTTTTAAATTGGCAGATGAAGAAAAAGACAAACAATTAATTACCGAAATTTTAAATAAATTTAAAAAACTTAAAAAAAATTTTAAAGAATTAGAAATAAAATGTTTTCTATCGAATGAGAATGATACTTTAGACAGTTATCTAGAATTTCATGCAGGTGCAGGAGGTACCGAAAGTCAAGACTGGGCCCAGATGTTAAGAAGAATGTATATGAAGTGGGCATCTAATAGAGGCAATAATATTGAATTAATAAGTGAACATAAAGGAGATGAAGCTGGAATAAAATCATCAGTTATAAAAATATCAGGAGAGTATATATATGGTTTTTTAAAATCTGAGTCAGGAATTCATCGGCTAGTAAGAATTTCTCCATTCGACTCTGGTTCTAGAAGACACACGAGTTTTGCAAGTGTATGGGTTTATCCTGTATTAAGTGAAGATATAGATATTGAAATTTTAGATAAAGACTTAAGAGTTGATACTTACAGGTCCAGCGGAGCTGGTGGACAACATGTTAATACAACAGATAGCGCTGTAAGAATTACTCATCTTCCAAGTAAAATTGTTGTTCAATGTCAAAACGAAAGATCTCAGCATAAAAATAAAGAAACTTGTATGAATATGCTTAAAGCAAGACTTTATGAGCATGAAATACAAAAAAGAAGAAAAGAAAATGAAAATATAGAAAGCTCAAAATCAGAGATAGGATGGGGACATCAAATTAGATCATATGTATTGCATCCATATAGAATGGTAAAAGACAATAGAACAAATTATGAGAGCTCAAATCCAGATAAAGTTTTAGATGGTGAATTAGATGAATTCTTAGAAAGTTCTTTATATAAAATAAATGGCTAAAAAACTATTAATCACTTTTGTATCAGTTTTAATATTTTTTTTAATGTTTGTTGCATACTTAAGTATTTATGGATTTAAAACTGAAAAATTTAATAATTTCATAATTGAAAAAGTAAAAGAGCATAATTCAAAATTAAGTTTAAATCTTAACCAAGTTTTTATTCAGCTAAATCTAACCCAGTCTTCAATTAAAATAAGCACTGAAAATGTAAGTTTTGTCTCAGAAAATTATCCAGTAAAAGTTTCAAAATTAGATATCAATTTAAGCATCTTAAAATTTATTAAAAATGAAAACTCAATCAAAAATATTAAAATAAAATCATCTGAAAATTCTATTAAAAGTTTGACGTCTCTATTAAATTCGATAGATTATAATCTTGATAGATATAAGTTTTTCAGTCAAATCAAAAAAGGATTTATAAATTTTGAATTAGAGACTAAATATGATTTGAAAAAGAAAAACAATTATTCTTATAATATTACAGGGATAATAAGTGATGCAGAACTTAATTTAATTGGTCATGGCAGCTTAAAAAAAATTAATTTTAATTTTAAGACAAAAGATAATATAACTAGAATCACAAACTTGTTATTAAACTATCAAGATTTAAATTTATTTTCAAAAGAAATTAAAGTTATAAAAGAAACAAAAGATACGTACAAAGTAGAGGGCGATCTTTCAAATAATAAAGCATATATAGATCCAAACTTATTATTAAAATTTGTAAATTTTAATCAAGATTATTTATCGGAAAAAGATATTTTACTTCAAACTAAAAATTCATTTACTTTTAATTTTAATTCAAGAGATAAAATTCAAAATCTTAAAATAAATTCAATTATTGACTTTGATGAAATCTATTTCAATAAAAAATATCAACAAATTATTTTTCTTAAAAAAGGTAAAATTAATTTAAAATACCAGCCTAACAACTTTTATGCAGACCTTTATTCAAAATTTTCTTTTTTGGGACAAAAAGATTTTGATTTAGATTATAAAAACAACGACTTAAAAGTATCTTTAGTAAAGGAAAATGAAAAAAATACAAAGATTAGTGGACTTATCAGCAACAAAAAAACATTATTAAATTCTAAAATATTTTTAGATCTATTCAAATTAAATTCTAATTTATTTTCAAGTGACATGATAAAAGTTGCTACAGATAACAAGTTTGAATTTGAAATTGATAATAATAAGCAATTTAAAAATTATACTATTAATTCAAACATTAACCTTGATAAACTATCTACCAATAAAGATTTTCAAAATTTAATATTTTTAAAAAATGTAAAAACAAATATAATAATTAAAGAAAACTCATTAAAAGTTGATTTAAATAGCAACTATTCATTTTTTAACAAAAAATATAATAACTCAGAAGATAATAATTTATTCAATTTGAAATTAATCTCACTTGACAAAATTAACTCTAATGTAGACATTTATCTAAACACAAAAAATAACTCGATAAATACAAAAGAATTTAAAAGTTTACTAAAATTAGATTCAAAATATCATGATGATCAAATTGTTAAATTAAATTCGAATTTTTTTATTAATTTTTCAATGGATAAGAATTATGAAATTAAAAACTTCAATTTTAAATCAGATTTAATCCTAGATAGTTTAGAGTTAAAATATCAATCAAAAAACATTAAAAAATATGTAAAAAATTATCAAAATAAATTTATTTTAAATAAACCAAGAATATTAATTGATTATTCAAATGATAAAACAAATATTCAAATAGATGGAAAGTATACTCTGAATGAAAGAAATGATAATATTTTTATTAAAGCAAAAAGAAATAAAAATAATTTTGAGATTTATTCCTCACTAAATTTAAATCAAAATATAATAAATATTAGTGAGTTTGAATATTCTAAAAAAGAAAAAATACCTTCTAATCTAGAATTCACAATAAAGTTTAATGAAAAAGAAAAAGTTATTAAAAAATTAAGTTTCATTGAAAATGATAATAAATTGTTAATAAATAATTTTCATATATCAGATAAAAGGAAAATTCTTAAATTCGATGAAATTTTTTTTAAATATCTAAATGATAATAAAGTTTTTAATAATTTAAAAATTAGAAAAATTTCAAATAATTATAGTGTAACAGGTATTAACTATGATGTAGAAAAATTTTTAGAGTCATTACTTAAGAGTGATAATAAGAATAAAGTATCAAAAATATTTGATAATATTAGTACTACAATAAAATTTGATATTGAAAGTTTACACTTAGAAAAAAAATTTTATTTAGATAAGTTTAATGGAGAAATTGATATTAAAAATAATAAGGTGTTTTTAGCTAAACTTAATGCAAATTTAAATAAAGTTAATAAATTTTCATACTCTTTTAGAACTACCTCAAAAGATGAAAAAATTACTAACATTTTTATTCAGAAACCTAAACCATTTATAAATAATTATAAGTTTATTATGGGCTTCGAGGATGGTGAATTAAAATTAAATTCAAAAAAAATTGAAAACATTTCAAGATCAAATTTAAAAATAACAAATTTTAAAGTTAAAGAAGTGCCTGTTTTGGCTAAAATACTCACCCTCGCATCTTTGCAAGGAATTGCTGATCTTTTAACTGGAGAGGGTATAAGATTTAATGAGCTTGAAATGGATTTTAAAAATAAAAATAATCTTATTGAGGTAGAAGAGATGTACGCAATTGGTCCATCTATATCTATAATGTTGGAAGGCTATATAGAAAAAAATCAAATAACTAGCTTAAAAGGCACTCTAGTTCCTGCTACGACTATAAATAAAACAATAGCTAAGATTCCTTTAATCGGAAACTTATTAGTTGGTAGCAAAACAGGGGAGGGTGTATTTGGGGTAAGTTTTAAAATTAAAGGAAAACCTAATGATTTGAAGAGTACAGTAAATCCTATAAAAACTCTGACTCCAAGATTTATTACTAGAACTCTTGAAAATTTGAAAGGCAGCTAGTTAATAATTTTAAAGTGTTTTTTCTTTCCTATAGATAACTTTATAAAACCTTTTTCCAAAAATAAATTAGGATCAATAACGTAATGCTCTTCTTTTATATTTTTATTATTTATTTTTATAGCATTTGATTTTATCAATCTTCTTATTTCTGATTTAGAGATATCTTTGTTAACAAAAGAAATTATTTCAACTATGTTTTTTGATAAAATATCTGTTTTTATCTTTATACCTGGTAAATCTTCACCAGAAGAATTTTCTTTGAATGTATTTTTTGCAAGGTTTTCGGACTTTTCAGCCTCTTTTTTTCCATGTAACATTTCTGTAGCATGATTTGCAAGTAAAATTTTTAATTGATTTATATCACTTCCTTGAAGACTATTAATTTCATCCAAAGATAAATCAGTAAATATTTTTAAAAACTTTAATACATCTCGATCATCTGTATTTCGCCAAAATTGCCAATAATCATAGGAAGATAACATTTCTTTATTAAGCCATACAGCGCCTTTTTCAGTCTTACCCATTTTTACACCAGATGCCAATGTTATTAGTGGTGTAGTTAAACCGTAAGCTTGTTTCCCTGACTCTCTTTTGATTAATTCAACACCATTTACTATATTTCCCCATTGATCAGAACCACCAATCTGCAAGCTACAATTTTTAGATTTATTTAGTTCATAAAAGTCGTACGCTTGTAAAATCATATAGTTAAACTCCATATAACTTAATGACTGTTCTCTCTCTAATCTTAATTTTACACTGTCAAAAGTTAACATTTTATTTATAGTAAAATGTTTTCCAATATCTCTTAAAAAATTTATATAGTTTAGTTTACTTAGCCATTGATAATTATTCACAAAAATTGGTTTTAGCTTTGGATTATTTGTTTTAAGGAAAATTTTGAAAACATTTTTTATATTATTAATATTAATTTCTATTTGTTTTTCAGAAAGTATTTTTCTAGTTTCCTCTTTTCCAGATGGATCTCCAATCCTTGTTGTTCCTCCTCCTAAAAGAACAATTGGTCTATGGCCATACTTTTGCAAAAGTCTTAAACACATAATTTGCAACAAACTGCCAACGTGAAGACTGGGAGCGGTACTATCAAAACCTATGTAAGCATTTATACTTTTTTTACTTAAAAGTTCTGATAATTCTATTTCATTTGTACATTGATAAAAATATCCCCTGTCTTTAAATTCTTTTAAAAAATTATTCATAAGTCTATACTGTTACAATATACATATTTTAATAAAAAAAAATAAGAATGGAAAAAAATTTATCAGCTCTTGGTTTTATGAGTGGTACATCTGGGGACGGTGTAGATTCATCAATAATAAGTTCAAATGGTGAAGATAAGATAAAAATTAAATACAATAGATTTGATCCTTACCCAGCTAATCTTTCAAATAAAATTCACAGTCTAAAAGATAATATTCAAAAAATACAAGATTTACTTAAATATTCTCAAGAAATTGAGAAATTGGAGAGTGAATTAACCAAATTTCACGCCAAAATAGCGATAAGCATATCCGAAAAATTTAGATTTGAATTGATTGGTTTTCACGGGCATACAATTTATCATAATTCTGAAGAAAAAATTTCTAAGCAAATAGGATTAGGTAATACATTATCAAAACTAACAAAAAAAACTGTAGTTTACAATTTTAGACAAAACGATATTGAAAATGGTGGTGAGGGTGCTCCTTTAGCACCAATTTACCACCTCTCATTAATTAGAACATTATTAAATAAAAAAAAAATAAAAATTCCTATTTCAATTTTAAATATCGGAGGAATATCCAACACAACTGAAATTAACAAAAATTTTGAAATTTCAAGCAGAGATATAGGTCCAGGAAATTGTTTAATTGATAAGTGGATAAGAAAAAATTCAAATATGTCTTATGATAATAACGGAAAAATTGCAAGAAAAGGAAAAATAGACAAATTAATTTTAAATCAATATTTAGAGAATTATTATTACAGCAAACTAGACACTAAGAGATCATTAGATACAAATGACTTTGACATATATTTTGCCAAAGGACTTTCTCTCGAAAATGGATTAGCTACAATGACTGCTATAACTGCTGAAATAATATCAAAAAAAATAGGAGATAATAATGTTTATGTTTGTGGAGGTGGTAGAAAAAATAATTATCTTATAGATTTATTAAAAAAAAAAATTAATAAGAAAATATCTATGATTGATGATTTACAACTTGATGGAGATTTTATTGAATCACAAGCGTTTGCTTTTCTTGCAATAAGATCATTTTTAAAATTACCTATATCATTTCCATTAACAACTAATTGTAATAAACCTTGCTTAGGGGGAATTATTATTAAAAATTTTTAATTAATAAAGAGCTGTTTCTTTCTTGATATACTTATTTAAAGACTTAATTAATGCTGTGTCATTTTTTGAAAAAAAATGATTTGCATCTTGAATTGATTCAAACTCCACTTTAATACCTTTTTGCTCACTTAACCTTTTTTTTAATTCATTAATATGTTCGATTGGTACAAGTTCATCTTTTTTTCCATAGATCATTGTTCCAGATGTAGGACAAGGTGATAAAAAAGAAAAGTCATACACATTTGGTTGTGGAGATACTACAATAAATCTATTAATTTCTGGTCTTCTCATTAATAACTGCATAGCTATTAAAGACCCAAACGAAAAACCCGAAATCCAACACTGTGAGTTATCAAAATTTTCTCGTTCTAACCAATCCAAAGCTGCTGCTGCATCAGCCAGTTCTCCTTGTCCATTATCAAACTCTCCATCACTTTTTCCTACTCCTCTAAAATTAACCCTACAAACTGAAAAATCATTATCAACAAAAGTTTGGAACATATCGACAACAACTTTGTTATTCATTGTACCTCCATACTGTGGATGTGGATGCAAAACTAATGCAATTGGTGAAGTACTTTTATTGCTTTTATAGTATTTAGCTTCCAATCGACCTGCAGGTCCAGGTATAAAAGTTTCAACAATTTTTTTGTCAGATGATGCCATTGATTATTAATCTCAAAAAAAAAATAAGGTTTTTCTATCAAAAATGAGTGACAAAATGCAAGTTTTAAAACATTAATTAATCTTGACTAAAATAGTCGGGTATATATAAGTCCCGTGAATTGCGGAAAATATGAAATTATCAAGCAAAGGTAGATACGCTGTAATGGCTCTAGCGGATCTAGCTAAATTTAATTTAAATGAGCCAGTTTCATTAAGAGATATATCTCTTAGACAAGGAATCTCGCTTGTCTACCTAGAACAACTATTTTCAAAATTAAAAAAAAATAGAATAGTTACAAGTGTCAGAGGTAACAAAGGTGGATATATTTTATCTAAGCAAGCATCAGAGATAAAAATTTCTGATGTATTTTTTGCAGTTGATGAAAAAGTAAAAACTATTGGATGTGAAAAACATTCTGAGAGTGGATGTAACGGAAAATCATCGAAGTGTATTACACACGATCTTTGGGATGAGTTAGAGAATTATATAAATAACTTTTTTCAGAATAAAACATTAAGTGATTTAATAAATAAAAAAATATCAAATAGATTATGAGAGATAAACAAGTACAAGATTTAAAAGAATATAAATACGGTTTTTCAACTGAAATTGAAAATATTAAAGCACCTAAAGGACTTAGTGAGGACGTAATTAAATTTATATCAAACATTAAAAAAGAACCTAAATGGCTACTTGAGTGGAGATTAAAAGCTTATAATAGATTAAAAGTTTTGAAAGAGCCAGATTGGCAAAAACCAAAATACCCAAAGATAGATTATCAAGATTTATATTATTATTCAGCTCCAAAAAGTTTTAAGGAAAAACCAAAAAACTTAAACGAATTAGATCCAAAATTATTAGAAACTTATAAAAAATTAGGAATACCTTTACAAGAGCAAAAGAGATTAAATGGAATCGCGGTTGATGCTGTCTTTGACTCTGTTTCTGTTGCAACAACATTTAAAGATACTTTAACAAAGCAAGGCATAATATTCTGTTCGATTTCTGAGGCTATTCAAAAACATCCTGACTTAGTTAAAAAATACCTTGGATCAGTAATTCCTATTACAGACCACTATTTTGCTACTTTAAATTCTGCTGTATTTACAGATGGGTCATTTGTATATGTACCCCAAGGTGTAAGGTGTCCTATGGAGCTTTCCACATACTTTAGAATAAATGCTTCTGATACAGGACAATTTGAAAGAACCTTAATAATAGCAGACAAAGGGAGTTATGTAAGTTATCTAGAAGGTTGCACTGCACCAATGAGAGACGAAAATCAGCTACATGCCGCAAACGTTGAGCTAGTTGCTTTAGACGATGCAGAGATTAAATACTCTACTGTTCAAAATTGGTATCCGGGAGATAAAGATGGCAAAGGTGGGATTTATAACTTTGTTACAAAGAGAGGTCTTTGCCAAGGAAAAAATTCAAAAATTTCATGGACTCAAGTTGAAACTGGATCAGCAATAACTTGGAAATATCCAAGCTGTATTTTAAAAGGAGATAATTCTATTGGAGAGTTTTACTCAATAGCAATAACTAATAATCACCAAAAAGCAGACACTGGAACTAAAATGATCCACATTGGAAAAAACACAAAGAGCAAGATCATTTCGAAGGGCATAAGTGCTGGATATTCGGATATGACCTATAGAGGCTTAGTTGATATTTCAAAAAATGCAAATAATTCAAGCAATTATACTCAATGTGACTCTTTATTAATGGGTAATAAATGTGGAGCTCATACAGTTCCATACATAAAGAATAAGAACTCAGCATCAAATATTGCTCACGAAGCAACAACATCAAAGATTAGCGAAGATCAATTACATTATTGCCAACAAAGAGGATTAAACAGTGAAGATGCAGTAGGTTTAATTGTAAATGGTTTTTGCAAAGAAGTTTTGCAGCAATTACCTATGGAGTTTGCTGTTGAGGCTCAAAAGTTAGTTGGAATAAGTTTAGAAGGAAGTGTTGGTTAAATGCTTAAGATAAATAACTTAAATGCAAAAGTCGAAAAAAAATCTATTTTAAATGGATTTTCTCTTAATATAAATCCTGGAGAGGTTCATGCAATCATGGGTCCCAACGGTTCTGGTAAAAGCACTTTGTCAAATATTTTATCAGGCAAGAAAGGTTATGAGGTATCCGGAGAAATGTTATTCGAAGACAATAATTTATTTGAACTTGAGACCGAGGAAAGAGCTCACAAAGGAATATTTTTAGCTTTTCAATATCCCTTAGAAATTCCAGGAGTAAATACAAACATATTTCTTAAAACTTCGTTAAATGCTGTAAGGAAAGCAAGAGGTGAAAAAGAACTTGATGCTATTGAATTTTTAAAATTAGTCAAAGAAAAAGCTAAAGAATTAAAATTTGATGAGGAAAAATTAAATAGACAACTTAATGTTGGTTTTTCAGGAGGGGAAAAGAAAAAAAACGAAATTTTACAAATGACAATGCTTAATCCTAAGCTTTCTATACTTGATGAAACTGATTCAGGATTAGATATAGATGCACTTCGTATTGTTGCTGATGGAGTAAACTCACTAAGAAAAGAAAATAATTCTTTTCTTATAATAACACATTATCAAAGATTACTTGATTATATTAAACCAGATTTTGTTCATGTTTTGATGAACGGAAAGATTGTTAAATCTGGAGGTGCAGAGTTAGCTATTGAGTTAGAAAAGAAAGGTTATGAAAGTTTTAATTAAATGGAAAAACAATTAAGAACAGATTTTAAAAAAATAATTGATAGCTCTAATTTTTCTGAAAAAGAAATTATTACAAAAGAAAAGTATTTGAATAAATTTATTCAATATGGTTTTCCAGGTAAAAAAAATGAAGACTGGAAGTTTTTAGATCTAAATCAAGCTATTAAATCGAATATTGAAAATTTAAATTATTTTAATGAAAATTTACCAAATGAGGTAGATTCTAAAATATATGTAGATGGTCTGGAGCATAACAAAATTGTTTTTATTAATGGAAGAATAGAGAAAATAGATTTTAAATATGAAGAAAGTGATAAATTTGAAATTAAAGATCAATTTGACAGTGAATGTTTGCTTAATGATGTAAATTCGCTTGTTGATCTAAACTCAGCATTAACAAATAAATATTATAAAATTCAGGTAAAAGAGCATTATACTGTGAAAAAACCAGTAATTATATACAGTTTAACAACAAGCAAAATTAGTTCAAAAAACATAAATATTAGGTTGGATTTTGATTTAAAATCTAACTCGTCCCTAAGGGTAATTGATTATTCAATGGATAAATCTGAGAATAATTTTGTCAACATTGTTTATAATTTTAATTTAGAAAAAGATGCAATTCTTAAGAATTACAAATTAGATAAAGAAGAAAATAATAATATTAAATACTCATATAATAATATTAATCTAGATACTAACAGTGTAGCAGAAAATTTTATCTTATCGTTGGGTTCCAAATTCATTAAAAATGAAATTAATTGTAATTTAAATGGCAAATACTCTTCAGCATTTGTAAACGGTATATTCAATTTAGATAATAATAAAAATCATGAAATCAGAACATCTATCAACCATTTAAATGAGAATACTAAAAGTTTTCAATTAATTAAAAGTGTTTTAGGAGAAAACACAAAATCAGCTTATCAAGGTAAAATATTTGTAAAATCTAATGCACAAAAAACTGATGGATATCAATTAAGTAAAGCAATTTTACTCAGTGATAATTCTGAGTTTAATGCAAAACCAGAATTAGAAATTTATGCAGATGATGTAAAATGTTCACATGGATCTGCTTCAGGAAGTTTAAATCAGGACTCTATTTTTTATCTAATGTCTAGAGGTCTTAATTATAAAGAAGCAAAAGAACTTTTAATAAATGGTTTCTTATTGGATGTTGTTGAAAAAATTACTGATAATGAAATTAAAAATTTAATAAAAAATATTATGGGGTTAAAAGAATGAATATAGACCAAATTAAAAAAGAATTTCCTATTTTTGATAATAAAGTTCAAAATAATGATCTCGTTTACCTAGATAGCGCTAACTCTTCTCAAAAACCGAGAATAGTAATTGATAGAATATATGATTTTTATTCTAAGGAATTTTCAAATGTAGGCAGAAGCGTTCATTATTTAGCAGTGGCAGCAACAAATTTATATGAGCAAACAAGAATGTCTGTACAAAAATATATAAATGCATCTGATAAAAATGAAATTGTTTTTACAAAAGGTGCAACAGAGGCAATAAATCTTGTAGCAAATACATTTGGCCAAAAATATCTTGATGAAGGTGATGAAGTATTAATTACAGAATTAGAGCACCATTCTAATTATGTTCCATGGCATTTTTTAAGAAAATCAAAAAAAATAAATATTGAATTTGCTGAAGTAAATGAGCAAGGTGAAGTAACATTGGAAGAAATAAAAAAAAAAATAACTGATAGAACTAAAATTATATGTGTAACACATTTATCGAATGTGACTGGAGCAATACTTCCAATCAAAGAAATTGTAAGACTTGCTCATTCTAAAAGTATTCCGGTATTAGTTGATGGTTGCCAAGGAGCGCCTCATTTAAAATTAGATATGCAAGATCTAGATTGTGATTTTTATGCAATATCAGGTCATAAAATGTACGGACCAACTGGAATTGGAGTGCTTTATGCTAAAAAGAAATGGTTAGAAGATCTTCCTCCATATCAAGGTGGTGGAGGAATGATAAGAGAAGTGAAGAAAAAAGGTATTTCTTATGGAGAATTACCAAATAAATATGAGGCAGGCACGATGGCGACTGCTCAAGTTATAGCCTTTAATGAGTCTATTAAATTCCTAAAAAAAATTGGAATTGAAAACATTGAAAAGCACGAAAAAGAATTACTTGATTATGCTGTTGAACTTTTAGGTAAGAACAATTCAGTAAATATTATTGGCAACCCTCAAAACAAAGGTGGAGTTATATCATTTACTATAGAAGGAATTCATCCTCACGATATAGCTACAATTTTAGATGAGGATGGAGTAGCAATTAGAGCTGGCCATCATTGTTGTCAAATACTTCATGAGAAGTTGGGTTTACCTGCAACTGCTAGAGCATCTTTTGGAGTTTACAATACCAAAGATGATATTGATCAACTTAATAAATCGATAAATAATTGCAAAAAGATATTTAATTTAAAATGAACTTAAAAGAATTATATCAAGAAATTATTTTAGAACACGGAAAGAATCCTAGAAATTTAAGAAAAACAGATAATTTTACTAGGGACGCAAAAGGAAACAATCCATTATGCGGGGATAATGTTCATATTTACTTAAAACTTAATGACAATAATAAAGTTGAAGATATTTCTTTTGAGGGAAACGGTTGTGCAATTACAATGGCTTCAGCATCAATTATGACAGATCTAGTAAGAGGAAAAGAAGAAAAGGAAGTAAAAGAGATTGTTACAGATTTTTTGGACATGATAAAAGAGAAAGATGAATTAAGTACGCAGCTTTTAAATGAAGATGAAAAAACAAAATTGATGTGTTTATCTGGAGTAAAACAATATCCAATGAGAGTAAAATGTGCAACTTTATCTTGGCACACACTCACATCAGCAATGAATAATTCTCAAGAAATAGCAAGTACCGAAGATTAATTATGGAATTAAAAGAAAAAGTAATAAACGAAATAAAAAAAATCTACGATCCTGAGATACCAGTAAACATTTATGAGTTAGGATTAATATATGATATTAAAGTAAATCAAAAAAATGTTAGCGTTAAAATGACATTAACCACTCCTAATTGTCCAGTTGCTGAAAGTTTGCCTAAAGAGGTTAAAGATAGTATTATGCAAATAGACGAAGTTGATAAAGTTGATTTAGATTTAGTCTGGGATCCGCCTTGGGATAAATCAATGATGTCAGAAGCAGCTAAATTAGAATTAAATTTATGACAAAACAAATAATCTCATTAAGCGATCAAGCGGCTACAAGGATTAAGGAAATCATGTCATCTGCGAGCAATGAATCTATTGGAGTAAGAGTTGGAGTTAAATCTGGAGGCTGCGCAGGCATGTCATACGTAATGGAATATACCAACAAAATTAACCCTAATGACGAAGTAATAGAGGATAAAGGAGTAAAGGTATTTATAGACTCTGCGGCTGTGATGTATTTATTTGGAACAGAAATGGATTATAAACAAGAAGAATTTTCTTCTCAGTTTGTTTTTAACAATCCAAACGAAACTGAAAGATGTGGATGTGGAGAGTCCTTTAAAATTTAATAATATTTATTGGTAATATGAAATAAACCAATATTGTCCTCTTTTATTCATTGTGTAAATTTTATTATTCTTCTTCTTAGTTTTTCTATAGTTCGGCCTCTTGAAACCAATAATGTTTTTTAAAGAGGACATAAATTTTGTCATACATTTTAATAACAAAATTAAATGAAATGAGAATTTCTTATAGGGAATACCTGCTATTACAGCAGGTATTACCAAAAATAAAGCTTATTAACAGCTATAATACATATCGAATTCGATAGGGTGCGGCGTATGTTCAAAGTTATGAATTTCCTCATACTTTAATTCAATGTACGCATCTATCTGATCGTCAGTAAATACATTACCTTGTTTTAAAAAGTTTCTATCTTTATCAAGAGCTTCCATAGCCTCTCTCAATGATCCACAGACTGTAGGAACTTTTTTAACTTGTTTTTCTGTTAATGCATAAAGATCTTGGTCAAAAGATTTACCAGGATCTATTTTATTTTTAATACCATCTAAACCAGCCATTAACATTGATGCAAAAGTTAAATATGGATTACCTGATGCATCAGGGAATCTAATTTCGCATCTTGCACCTTTTTTACTTAAAGTTATTGGAATTCTACAAGAAGCAGATCTGTTTCTTGCAGAGTACGCTAGTAAAACTGGCGCCTCAAAACCTGGAATTAATCTTTTATAACTATTAGTAGTAGCATTTGAAAATGCATTTATTGCCTTAGCATGTTTTAAAATACCACCAATATAATAAAGAGCTGTTTGAGATAGACCAGCATACTTGTTACCAGAAAATACTGGAGTTTTACCTTTCCAAATTGATTGGTGAGTATGCATTCCAGAGCCATTATCACCTTTAACTGGTTTTGGCATAAAAGTAGCAGTCTTTCCAAATGAATGTGAGACCATCTGTACTACATATTTGTAAAGCTGAACATTATCAGCTTGATCAACTAGTGTTCCAAACAACATTCCTAGTTCATGTTGACTAGGTGCAACTTCGTGGTGATGTTTTTCAACAGTAATACCTACATCTCTTAAACCTTTTAGGTATTCACCCCTCATATCTTGAGCACTATCTACTGGTGGTACAGGAAAATATCCTCCCTTAACTCCAGGTCTGTGGCCCATATTTCCATTGTCATATGATTTTCCTGAATTATAAGGTCCTTCTGAACTGTCAATTGAAAATCCAGTTTCATTCATATCATTTTTAATTTTTACATCATCAAAAACAAAAAATTCTGGCTCTGGACCAAAGTAAGCTTTATCTCCAATTCCAGTTTTTTTTAAATATGCTTCTGCTTTTTTAGCTATTCCCCTTGGATCTCTTTCGTATGGGTCTTTTTTAACAGCATCCAAAATATCGCAAAATAAAATCATTGTATTATGTGATGTATATGGATCTATTACTGTTCTGCTTAAATCTGGTTTTAATATCATGTCAGACTCATTTATCGCTTTCCAACCAGCAATCGATGAGCCATCAAAAAATACTCCATCGTTCAGCATACCTTCATCAACTATTGTTTTATCCATAGTAAGGTGTTGCAGTTTTCCTCTTGGATCAGTGAATCTAAGATCAACATACTCAACATTCTTAGATTTAATTTGTTTTAATACGTCCCTAGCGCTCATATTATCTCCTATAAATTTTCTTGTTCTCTTATCAGTTAAGAAAAGATAAATAATGTCTATAAAATAGATATCAGTTATGCTTTAATTACATGTATATTAACCTTAAAAATCGCAATTTTTCAATCAATCAAGAGTTGTACTAATGTCGGCACTTAATAAAGAACCAGTTAAAAGAGCAAAAGAAGCATTAAAAAAATTTAATAGTGAAATAAAAGTAATTGAATTAGAGCAAACTGCAAGAACAGCAAATGATGCTGCAAATTCATTAAATACAGAAGTTGGTTCAATTGTAAAAAGTTTATTATTTAGAAATAAAGAAAATTTTTTACTCTGCTTGGTTTCTGGCGATAAAAGATGTTCTTTGAATAAATTAAAAAAAATTTTTAATAGTAAAGATTTGAGCATGGCATCTCCAGATGAGGTTAAAGATCAAACAGGATATACTATAGGAGGAGTTTCACCAGTAGGTCATAAAAATAAATTAGAAATTCTTGTTGATGAGTCTTTAAATAGATTTAAAAATTTATATGCCGCAGCAGGACATCCAAACTGTATTTTCAAAATAAATTTTGATGAACTGCTTAATTTAACCAATGGAACAGTAAAAGATATTGTAGAATGACTTCACCAAAAACATCTGATTATTTCATATTAGTTTTGCTTTCACTGATATGGGCTTCAGCCTTTTTCAACATTAAAATTGCTACTTACTCTTATGGTCCAATAACGATTGCATTTTTAAGGATTTTTTTTGGAATGATCCCAGTATTATTGTTATGTTTTTATAAAAAAATTAAAATTGAAGTCTTTTCCAAAGATTGGAAATGGTTTGCTGCAATTGGTATCATTAATTTAGTTATTCCATTTTTTTTAATTGCTTATGGAGTACAAAAAGTTCAAAGTAATTTAGCAGCAATATTAATGTCCACTACTCCTATCAGCGCAACTATTTTAGCTCATTTATTTATTGATAAAGAAAAAATAAATTTAATTAAAATATTAGGAATAATTTTAGGATTTTTAGGAATAGTTTATCTTTTTTCTGAAAATCTACTAATTAATGATGAAAATTTATTTTCTGCTTTAATGATATTAGTTGGTTCAACATTTTATGTAGTTGGTGGAATATTAACTTTAAAAATAAGTCATAAAAAAAATGAAAATGTTACTGCATCAATATTAATTTGGGGAACAATATTTGTTTGCCCAATTTCTTTAATTATAGAGCAACCTTGGAATTTAAATCCATCATTAGAGTCAACTTTGTCTTTAATATATCTTGGTATATTTCCTACTGGTATAGCTTGGTTATTGAGATTTATGATATTGAAAAGAAACGGTTTAGTTTTTCAAAGCCAAGTCGCTTATTTAATACCAATATTTGGAGTAATTCTTGGATACTTATTTCTTAATGAATTAGTTACTTCAAAAATATTAATTTCACTATTTATTGTTATACTTGGAATATATTTTGTCAAAAAATCAGGAGACAAAAAAATAGAGGGAATTTAAATTTCAATAAATTAGTTTTTCAAACTTTTTCGACTTTATAGATTTCATTGCTCCCTCTGCCAATATAATTGATTTTCTTCCATCTTCAAAAACTGCTCTAGGTTTAATATTTTTTCTAGAAAATTTTACTAGATCGAATAATTGAAGTTTAAAAGCCTCAGAATATCTCTCAATAAAGAAGTGAAGAAGAGGTGATTTACTGTTTGTTGAGCTTTTTGAAAAATAATTTATTTCATCGTTTCTTTTATTCTCTGAAACTAGCATTCCTTTATTTCCAAATAATTCTACTCTTTGATCATATCCAAAGCTACAATGTCTTGAATTTGTTATAATACATTGAACCCCTTTTTTAGATTTGAGTATTGTAGTTGCCAATTCATAATCATTAATTTTATTAAAACGTTTATCCGATAAGTTACTGCCCATAGCAAAAATTGATTGGAATTCGTCTTTTCCTAAATAATATCTTGCAAGATCAAAATCGTGAATCATCATATCTTTAAATATCCCACCTGAACTTTTTAGATATTTAAGCGAAGGAGGAGAAGGATCCCGACTAGTAATTATAATTTTTTCTAATCGTCCAATTTTTTGTTTTAGATGTTTTTTTAATGAATGGTGTCCAACGTCATATCTCCTATTGAAGCCTATTTGCACTCTTGGTTTAAATTTTTTTATCCTTTTTAGACAAGAATTAATTTTTTTTATATTCAGATCTAATGGTTTTTCACAAAAAATAATTTTATTTTGTTTTACACCTTGCTCAATAAATTTTAAATGCGTAGGTGTGCTTGACGCAATAAATATACAGTCAATGTCTTTATCATTGAAAGCTAGATCAGGCTTATTTATTGAAGTGACATTATATTTATTAGATATTTTTTTTAATAAATCTTTGTTTAGGTCAAAGACATATTTTAATTTAAAGTCACTATTTTCGATTAAATTTTTTGCATGCATTTGGCCAATTCTGCCAAGACCAAGCAAAGCAACTTTTATTTTATTTTTGTCCACGCTTTTCTTTTATTTGAAATTTTACACGCTTCAATAAACTTTGCAGTTTCCAGCCCTTCATATTCATTTGGAAAAAACCACCTTTTTTTAGCTTTTGTTCTTAATGATTCTGCAAATTCTTTGTAAATGTTTGCAAAAGCATCTAGATAACCCTCTGGATGTCCAAATTTAATTCTTGAAAATTTTTTTGATAATTCTGCATTAAAAAAACCTCTTTCTAAAAATTTTACAGCACCTTTTAATGGATTAAATTTAAGATAACCTGGATCATTTTGAACCCATTCTATGCTGCCTTTTGTGCCAAAAATCCTAAATCTTAAACCATAAACACCGCCTCTTGCCATAACACTTGTCCAAAGTAAGCCTTTTGCATTGTTATTAAAGTTGATCATTACTTGAGCATTGTTATCCATTTTAACAGTTTTTGAAACTTGATTGATATCAGCAAATACATTTCTACCTTTTAATCCAGAAACATAGCATGCTAGGTGATAAGCGTGAGATCCAATCTCATTTAAAACCGCTGAGGTCCCAACTATTTTTTTATTTATTTTCCATTTTAATATTTTTTTTGCATTTTTTTTGTTAACTATTTTTCCATCAGTCCAGTCTTGAACATACTCTACATTAACATATTCAACTTTTCCTATCTTCCCTTTTTCAACTAATACCTTTGCTTCTCTAACCATCGGATATGCAGAATAATTATGAGTTAAAGCATACTTTATATTTTTATTTGATTTAATTTTTTTAAAAAGTTTTTTTGCTTGTGATAGATCACCTGTAAATGGCTTGTCAGATATTATATGAATATTTTTGTCTATAAATTTTTCTGCAATAACTTGGTGACTTGAAGGAGGAGTCATAATCGCCACGACCTCAATACCATCAAATCTTAGCGCCTCTTTATCAGCCATTTCTTTATAATTTGAGTAACATCTGTCTTTATCAATTCCTATTTTTTTGCCGAAAGTCTTTGAAATATTTGAATTTCTTGAAAAAACTCCTGAGACAATTTCATATTCGTCATCAAATCTTGAGGAAATTCTATGGACATGTCCTATCCATGATTTTGGACCACCGCCAACAATGCCTAATTTAATTTTTTTGCCTTTAATTAATCTCATGATCAAATATCTTAGCAAATATAAAAAATATGTCAGTAAAATTAGGGATAGCACCAATAGCGTGGAGCAATGATGACATGCCTGAACTAGGTGGAGACACTCCTCTTGAACAATGTTTATCAGAGGCAAGTCAGGCTGGATATATAGGTATAGAGTCAGGTGGAAAATTTCCTAAAACATCCAAGGAATTATTACCAAAACTAGAAAAGTATAATTTAAAATTATGTTCTGGATGGTATAGCGGGAATCTTAGAAAAAATTCTGTTGAAGAAGAAAAAAAATTAATTCAAAACCAACTTCAATTATTTAAAGACTGTGAGGCTCCATGTATTGTATTTGCAGAAGTTTTTGAATCAATACAAGGCAATCCAAAAAAAAAACTATCCAGTAGACCAAAAATGTCCAATGATGAATGGAAAGATTATTGTGTAAAAATATCTGAACTTGCAAGATATCTTGAAGATGAAGGTATGCCATTAGCTTATCACCATCATATGGGCACAGTAATAGAAACGGAGGAAGAAACTATTAGGTTGTTAGAAAATACAGGTGACAGTGTAAAATTAACTTTAGATACTGGTCATATGCTATTTGCTCGGGGAAATTCTATTAATATAATCAATAAATTTAAAGAAAGAGTAATCCATATTCACTGCAAAGATATTAGAGAAGACGTATTAAAAAAAGCCCTTTCTGAAGATTTAAGTTTTAGAGATGCTTTTTTAGAAGGTGCTTTTACTGTGCCTGGCGATGGGTGTATCGACTATAAACCTCTGTTTGATATTTTGAAAAAAAATAATTACCAGGGTTGGCTGGTAGTGGAGGCTGAGCAAGATCCAAAAAAAGCAAATCCTCTTGAGTATGCAATTATGGGTTATAAATATATTACAGATACTTTAAAGAAATCAAATTTAGAGATTGATAAACTATAATTTTACTTTTTTACTATCTTCAAGTTTGTCATCAAAAAAATCGAAAATATTTTGTATAGTTTCTATTGCCATTCTAGTCATACACTCTTCAGTAAACGCTGCTGCATGAGGGCTAAGGAAAACTTTTTCATTTTTTAATAATGGATTGTCACCTTCTGGAGGCTCTACTTCAAATACATCGATAC
>CACBBR010000007.1 GCA_902537555.1 uncultured Pelagibacteraceae bacterium | reverse complement strand
ATTTTTATCTCATTCTTATGGCTCGTATAGCAGGTGTAAACATACCACAAAACAAATTAGTCAGGATTGGCCTAACCTATATTTTTGGAATAGGTGAAAAGAACTCAAATGAAATATGTAAATCTTTAAAGATTCCTGAAAGTAAGAGAGTAAATGAATTATCTGATGATGAAATCTTAAAAATAAGAGAATTTATTGATCAAAAATTTACTGTAGAAGGCGATCTAAGGAGAGAGACATCATTAAACATTAAAAGATTAATAGACCTTGCTTCATATCGAGGCTCTAGACATAGAAAAAAACTACCTGTGAGAGGCCAAAGAACAAGATGTAACGCTCGTACAAGAAAAGGAAAAGCCATTGCAATAGCAGGAAAAAAATTAACACCATTAAAAAAATAAAATGTCTAAAGATTTAAAAGATAATAAAGATCAAGTTAAAGAAGTTTCTTCTAAACAGAAGAAAAGTTCATATTCAAAAAAAAAAAAGAATAAAAAAAATATTTTAAACGGAATTGCATATGTTCAATCAACATTCAATAATACAATAGTTTCAATTGCTGATACAAATGGTAATGTAATTTCTTGGGCTTCAGCTGGCCAGAAAGGATTTAAAGGCTCCAGAAAATCTACACCATATGCCGCACAAGTTGCTGCTGACTCTGCAGCAGCAAAAGCTTTAGAGGTTGGAATGAAAATATTATCAGTAGAAGTTAAAGGTCCAGGTTCTGGGAGAGAAACTGCTTTAAGAGCATTACAATCAAGAGGGTTTAAAATTATTTCTATCAAAGATACAACGCCTATGCCACACAATGGTTCTAGGCCGCCAAAAAAAAGGAGAGTATAAATGGATACAACTGAAGTTAATATTAAGAATTGGAAATCATTAATTAAACCTCCAAAATTAGACGTAAACCTTAGTGATGATAAATCCTACGCTAGAATAATTGCAGAACCTTTAGAGAAGGGTTATGGGTTAACTTTGGGTAACTCTTTAAGAAGAATACTTTTATCATCTATAAGAGGGACAGCAGTAACAGCAATCCAAATTGATGGTGTTTTGCATGAATTCACTTCTATAAAAGGTGTCAGAGAAGATGTCACTGACATTGTATTGAATGTAAAATCACTTGCATTGAAAAGTAACTCAGAAACAACAAGCAAACTAATACTGGATGCTAAAGGTCCAGGAGAAATTAAAGCATCAAACATCACAACGACTGCTGATATTGAAATTTTAAACCCAGATTTAGTAATTTGTAATTTAGATGAAAATACAAATTTTCACATGGAAATGACTGTAGGAAATGGAAAGGGTTATGTCTCTGCAGATATGAATAAGCCAGAGGAGCCACCGTTAGGTTTAATACCAATTGACTCGCTCTTTAGCCCAGTTAAAAAAGTTTCTTACACAATAAGCACTGCAAGAGAAGGCAAAGCTCTTGATTATGATAAATTAACTATGGAAGTAGAGACAAATGGATCAATATCAGCGGAGGACGCTGTAGCTTATTCTGCAAGAATATTTCAGGATCAATTGGGCATGTTTGTCAATTTCGACGAGCCACAAGAAGTAATCGTAAGAGAACAACCAACCGAACCTGAATTTAATAAAAATCTTTTAAGAAAAGTTGATGAGTTAGAATTATCAGTAAGATCCATGAATTGTCTTAAAAATGATAATATAATTTATATTGGTGATTTAGTTCAAAAGTCTGAAGGAGAGATGCTGAGAACACCAAACTTTGGAAGAAAATCTTTAAATGAGATAAAAGAGGTATTAACTGGAATGTCGTTATATCTTGGAATGGAAATTCCAAATTGGCCGCCTGATAATATTGCTGAACTATCAAAAAAACTAGAGGAAGCAATATAATGAGACACAAAATGGGCTATAAAAAGCTCAATAGAACATCTGAACATAGAAAAGCATTAATCAAAAATATGCTTAACTCCCTCGTAAAATACGAGCAAATTACTACAACATTACCTAAAGCTAAAGTTTTAAAACCGCAAGCAGATAAATTAATAACGTTAGGCAAGAAAGATACACTTCAGAACACTAAAACTTTAATATCTAAACTTCAGAACGAAAGTTCAGCAAGCAAAATACGTAAAACTTTATCTAAAAGATATCTAAATAGAAAAGGTGGATATACGAGAATAATAAAAGCTGGCTATAGGTATGGTGATAATGCTCCAATGGCAGTTATAGAATTTGTAGATCGTGATGTTGAAGCTAAAAAAGTTGATAAAAAGAAACCAGTTAAAACGAACGAAACATCGAAAACTGAAGATAAGAAACAAGTTACAGCTTAATTTTAAATTCCATATTTTGACATAAATGAAAAAATCAATTTATGTAGAAAAAACATATGATCATATGCGAATAGATAGATTTATTCGTTCTCATTTAGGAAAAATTCCTCAAGGTTTAATTGAAAAAAACTTAAGAAATGGAAAATTAAAATTAAATCAAAAAAAAGTAAAAAGTTCGCAAAAGGTTAGAACTGGTGATATTTTAAATATTTACAATTTTAATTTTGAAAACAAAATTGAACTAAATAAATCTAAATATCGTCCTAGCAACGAAGTTATAAGAGAAAATGAGAACTTAATAATTGAAAATAACGAAAATTTTGTTGTCCTAAATAAAAAATCTGGAATTTCAGTTCAAGGTGGTACAAAATCAAAAAAGAATATAATTGATATCTTTTCAAAAAGCGACTTATTTAAAGACTCGAAACCATTTTCTGTGCATAGACTGGATAAGGATACATCAGGCGTATTTATAATTGCAAAAAATAGAGAAACCGCACAATTGCTCACTTCTCTATTTAGATTAAGAAAAGTTTACAAAACTTACTTAGCTATATGTAATGGAGAGGTAATTTTAAATAATGAGGGTTTTATGAAAGATGAATTAGTAAGATTTGAAAGTAAGAAAAAAATAACAGAAAAAGCTGAAACAAAATACGAAATTTTAGATAAAAATAATAATGCCACTTTTATTGAATTGCATCCAATTACAGGAAGAAAACATCAACTAAGAAAACAATTATTTAATTTAGGAAATTCAATTATCGGGGATAAAAAATATAATACAACTAATAGCTTAAAAATGAGTAATAAAAATCTAATGCTTCATTCTTATGAGATTAAATTTAAAATTGATAAAAAAAAATACACATTTAGAGCAACACCGCCTGATTATTTTAGAAATATGTTAAAAGCAAAAAGACTTAATTTTTAATATTAGATAAAAATTTTTTTATTAATATATTTTCGATATTTTTATAGTTTTGTTTTTTTATTTTATTTAAATTTGTTACTCCTCTATCTTTTATTCCACAAGGTATTATTTTTTTATATGCATTGAGATTATTAGAAATATTTAATGCAAATCCATGATAAGCAATCCATTTCTTTACTTTTATTCCTATTGCTGCAACTTTATTAATTTTTCCAGATTTTTCTTCGAACCAAATACCAATATTTTTTCTATCCGCAAAACTATTTATATTGTAGTCCTTGAGAGTACCAATAATAGTTTTTTCTATTGCAGTTAAAAGCTTTTTAATATTTTTGCCTCTCTGATTTAAATTGATTACAAAATAAAAAACTAATTGCCCTGGCCCATGGTAAGTTATTTTACCACCTCTATTTGTTTTAATAACATTAATAGATTTGTCTAAAATTTCATTATAATTAGAGCTAGTTCCACCCGTATATACTTCATTGTGTTCTAGTATCCAAATCAGTTCTTTACTGTCTATTTTTATGATTTGCTCTAATTTATCCTCAAGCTTATTTATCGCAAATTGATAATTTATTGGTTTTACTGACTTTTTTATCTCTATTGTCATTATAAATTTGTATTATTTTAATTTTGTATTAATAGTGCGAACTAAATTAAAGGTAAATTTTATGACCATAGTTAAAAAAATTAAAGATAAAAAAGTTAATTTTGAATTTAATAAGGAATTTATTAAAGTTGTCACAGATAAAATTGCCTCAAATGATGCTGAATTTATAACAAATTCATTTAATGATATGCACCCAGCCGATGCAGCCGATATCATTGAACACTTAAGTAAGAACGATAGAGAAAACCTAATAAAATTAAATAACTTTAAAGTGGATCCTGAAGTTTTTATTGAATTAAACGAGTCAATCCAATCTGAGATGATTACTTATTTATCATCTGAGTCAATAGTAAATATATTGAAAAATCTAGAGTCAGATGATGCTATTAAAATTTTGGAAAATGTGGAAGAAAAAGATAAAAACATTATCCTTAGTTCATTGCCACCAAAGGACAGATTCGCCTTACTTGAAAGTTTAAGTTATCCAGAAGACTCAGCTGCTAGAATTATGCAACGTGAATTTACGGCAATACCAAGTAATTGGTCTGTTGGTCAAACAATAGATTATCTTAGAGAAAATAAAGAACTACCTGAAGAATTCCTTGAAATATTCATAGTTGATCAAGAATTTAAACCTATAGGTACTGTTCCGTCATCAAGAGTGCTTAGAACACCAAGAGATACTAAGATGATGTCTATAATGGCCGAATCCCAAACATTAATACCTGTAGACATGGATAAGGAAGAGGTAGGTAATTTATTTGAAAATTATAATTTAAGCTCTGCTGCTGTTGTAGACAAATCTGATAAATTGGTTGGAATGATTGCTTATGATGATGTGTTGACTGTATTAAAAGAAGAAGCTGAAGAAGATGCCCTTAGATTAGCTGGAGTAGGTGATGAAGAAATTACTGATGGAGTGATTACGAAAACAAAAAGAAGATTTAATTGGTTACTTTTAAATTTATTTACTGCTTTTCTCGCAACTTATTGTATCAGTTTATTTGGAGCTACCATTGAACAGATGGTAGTATTAGCTTTTTTAATGCCAATTGTTGCATCAATGGGAGGTAACGCTGGTATGCAAACTCTAGCAGTTACTATAAGATCGTTAGCAACACAAGATCTTACAAAAAATAATTTTACTAATAATGTTGTTAAAGAATTTAATATAGGAGTTTTAAATGGAATTATTTTTGCAATAATAAGCTCTATAGTAGTTTACTTTTGGTTCAATGACTCTCAACTAGCATTTATAATTTCTATTTCTATGATTTTAACAATGATTGTTGCAGGATTGTTTGGAATATTAATACCCGTAACGTTAAAAAAAATGAATATAGATCCAGCTATTTCTTCTAGTGTTTTTGTAACTACTATAACAGATGTAATAGGTTTTGTTTCTTTTTTAGGTGTAGGTGCTTATTTTTTATAATTAAAAGTTATCAATTAATCTAATTCTATCAATATTGTAGGCAATAAAGAGTCTAAATTTATTTTTAAGATTATTAAGTTTAAGATTTTTTTCATCTCTAAACTCTAAATAATCTATTTTTATTTTAAATTTTTTTTCAAGTTCTATTTTATAATCAGATAAATCTAATTTAAATGTTGATGAGCTAAATTTAGATCTTTTTTTTATTGCGATGAGTAATTTTGCGATTTGTGATGCTTTATTTAATGATTTTTTATTAAGCAATTTATTTCTTGTAGATAATGCAATTTTGTCAGTTGTTCTTATTGTTGGACATGCATTAATTCGTACATCAAATTTTTTTGATAAAAATTTTCTAATTAAGTATAATTGTTGATAGTCTTTTTCACCCATAAACAAATCTTTTGATTTAATTATAGACATCAATCTGTTCATCACATTAAGCACTCCTTCAAAATGACCTTTTCTAAATTTTGCACATAATATTTTATCTTTTTTTCTTAAAAAAAATTTTTTAGCCTTAAACTTATAAATATCTTTAGAATTGGGTATGAATAAGTAGTTTACGTTTAATTTTTTTAAAAGGATAATATCTTTTTTTATATTCCTGGGGTATTTTTTGAAGTCAATTTTATTGTTAAATTGAGTAGGATTAACAAAAATACTCACAATAGTCTTTTTTTTTTTCTTTTGTGAAGCTTTTATTAAAGATATATGACCGTTATGTATTCCACCCATAGTTGGCACAAATCCGACATTTTTGTAGTTTTTAATTTCTTTATTTAAATCAAAAATACTTGTAATTATTTTCATTTTATAAATATATGTTTATAAATAAATTATCTAAATGATTAAACAAGCTATTATTCCACTAGCAGGTTTGGGTACAAGACTTTTACCTTTAACAAGCGTCTTTGCCAAAGAGTTATTACCAATAAATGGTAAACCAGGAATTGAATATATTCTTGATGAATGCATAGAAGCTGGCATTACTGAAATAATTTTTATTATTTCAAAAAAAAAAGAGATGATAAAAAGGTATTTTTATAATGATAATTTTTATAAATCTCTAATAAAAAAGAAAAAAGACTCAAGAATTATTAATGAATATAAAAAAATTTTAAAATATAAAAAAAAAATTAAATTTGTATATCAAAACAAACCTTTGGGTACAGGTGATGCCGTTCTTAAGACAAGAAAATTTATAAAAAGTAGTTATTTTTTGATGCTTCTGCCAGATGATTTAATAATGAAAAAGAACTGTTCAAAAGATATGATTAGATTGCATAAAAAATATAACGCCTCAGTTATGGCAAGTATGTTAGTAAAAAAAAATAATGTTAATCGTTGGGGAATATATTCTGTTGCTTCAAAAATAGATAGGAGAAATTTTGTAATATCTGATGTTATAGAAAAACCAACTGTTAAAGAAGCACCCTCTAAAAATGCAGTGATCGGAAGATATATATTAAGTAGAGATATATTCAAAATTTTAAAAAAACAAAAAAAAGGAAAAAATGGGGAAATTCATATTACAGACTCTATTAAAACTATGATTGATAATAAATCCTTATTTATTGGCCATAAATTTTCAGGAAAATATCTAGACTGTGGTTCTATGGACGGGTATATAAAATCAACTCTAGAGATCTCAAAATTATGAAAATTTGTATTATTGGGTCTGGCTATGTAGGTTTAGTCAGCGGAACATGTTTTTCAGAGTTAGGAAATAAGGTCATTTGTGTTGATAATAATAAGCAAAAGATTGAAAATCTTAAAAAGGGAACAATTCCAATATTTGAACCTGGATTAGAAGAATTAATAATAAGAAATGTTAAACAAAAAAGACTTAATTTCTCTACAGATGTAAATAATTCAATAAGAAATTCAGACATTATATTTATTTGTGTAGGTACACCAACTAACAAAAATTCTAATAAGGCTAACTTAAAATATGTTTATAAAGTTGTATCCGATATAAAAAAAAACTTAGCTAAATATAAAATTATAGTCACAAAATCTACTGTTCCTGTAACTACCGGTGATCAAATAGAAAAAATATTAGCATCAAAAAACAAAATTAAATTTGATGTTGTTTCAAATCCTGAATTTTTAAGAGAGGGTGAAGCAATCAGGGATTTTATGTATCCCGATAGAGTGGTAATTGGCACTGACAGTAAAAAAGCAAATAATATAATGAAAAACCTTTATTTACCTTTAATAAAAAAAACAAATAGATATTTTCATACCTCTAGAAGAGCTGCTGAGTTAATAAAATATGCCTCAAATGCATTCTTAGCTACAAAGATTTCTTTTATAAATGAAATTGCAAATTTATGTGAAAATACAAATATAGATGTAAAGGAAATATCTACTGGAATTGGACTAGATAATAGAATAGGTGATAGATTTTTAAGAGCGGGACCTGGATATGGAGGATCTTGTTTTCCAAAAGATACAAGTGCTTTAGTTTCAACATCTAAGCAATTTAAAACTAACCTCTCTATAGTTAAAAGTGTAATAAATTCAAATAAATCAAGATATAAAATTTTACTAAACAAAATAAATAAAATTATGAAAAATAAACTTAAAAGTAAAAATATTACTTTTTTAGGAGTTACCTTTAAACCAGGTACTGATGATATGAGAGAGGCTACTTCTTTAAAATTAATACCTTACTTAATAAACAAAGGGTCTAATGTTTCCTATTATGAACCTACGGGCATAAAAAGTAACTTTAATAATAATAAAGTAAAATATATAAATAATATAAAAGACGCCTGTAGAAAAGCTGATTTGATTATAATTCACACAGAATGGAATGAATTTAAACAACTAAATCTAAAAAAAATAAGTAATAAGAAAAATTATAAAATTTATGATTTAAGAAATTTATATTCTCCAGAAAAAATGAAAAAAAATAAAGTTAGTTATTTTAGTATAGGCAGATAATCAATTAATCTCAAATATAGCATCAACTTCTACCGCAACACCTAACGGTAAACTATTTGTGCTAACAGCAGCTCTAGTGTGAGTTCCATTTTCACCAAAAACATTCTTGATTAAATCCGAAGCTCCATTAATTACTTTAGGTTGTTCAGTAAAGTCTTCGGTTGAGTTAACAAATCCGGTTAATTTTATGCATGATTTTATTTTTGATAGATCGTCACCACAAGCTTTTTTAGCTTGAGAAATAATACTTAATGCACATCTCTCTGCAGCTTTGTAAGCTTGATCTGTGTGTAAATCCTTTCCAACTTTCCCTTTGATTAACTTACCCTCAGCATCAATGGATATTTGTCCTGAAATGAAAAGCAAATTACCAGTGATTTTAGTTGCTACATATGATCCAACTGGGTCTGTTGCTTTTGGTAAAGACAAACCTAATTCTTTTAATTTTTCATCAATATTCATTATTTACCCTTTTTTTTCTTTTTATTCTTATCGTACTCTTTTCTTTTCTCAATTAAAATAAGTGCCTCTTCCATTGTTAATTCAATAGGATCTTTCTCTTCAGGAATTGTGGCATTTAATGATTTATATTTGATATATGGCCCATATTGACCTTTCATTATCCTAACTGGCTTTTTATCCTCAGGATGTTCTCCAAGGTCTTTAATTAATGAAGATGAAATTCTCCCTGGCTTTGCTTCAGCGATTAAGGTTACAGCTCTATTTAATCCAATACTGAAGATTTCTTCTACGTTCTCTAAACGAGCTGATTTATTCTCACATTTTAAATATGGACCAAATCTTCCAACATTGACTGTTATATCTTTATCATTTTCAGGATTTTTACCTAAGCTCAATGGCAATGAGCACAAATATTTTGCTCTCTCTAAATCTATACTTTTTATATCAATCCCTTTTGGTATTGAGACATTTTTCATGTTATTTTCCTCTTTTTTCAATTTTCTTTTTTTCTTTTTTGCTTCCTCTTCCTCTTTTTCTTTTTCGTATTGCAAATAAGGGCCAAATCTTCCATTTTTTAAATATATGTCTTTACCATGATCATTTTGACCAATTAGCTTTGGTTCTGCCAATGTTAATTGCTGAGCAGCCTTAGATTTAGATAGAGGTCTGGTAAATTTACATTCAGGATAATTTGAGCATCCAATAAATGCACCACCTCTGAAACTATTTTTTAAGCTTAATTGGCCACTATCACAAAGTCTACATTTTCTATTTATATTTCCATCTTTATCTACTTCAAAAATTAATGATCCCAGACTTTCATTAAGTAAGTCTAGAACTTCTCTTGTTCTTTTTTCCTTAACATCTGTTACATTTAAATTAAAGTCTCTCCAAAATTCCTCTAAAACCTTAATCCAATTTTCTTTACCCGATGTTATGTCATCTAATTGATCTTCTAATTTTGCAGTAAAATCATAATCAACATATTTTGAAAATAATTTTTCTAAAAACGCAGATAGCAATTTTCCTCTATCTGTTGGAAAAAATCTTTTATTTTCTATATCAGCATATCCTCTGTTTGAAATAACAGATATGATACTTGCATAAGTAGACGGTCTGCCAATTCCTAATTCCTCAAGTTTTTTAACAAGACTAGCTTCAGAATATCTTGGTGGGGGTTGAGTAAAGTGTTGTTCATTATTGAAATCTTTATAAGATACTTCTCCTTTACTTACATCTGGTAAAATATTTTCCTCATCTTTATTTCCATCTAAATTTGAAACTTTTAAAAAACCATCAAACTTTAAAGTGGAGCCACTTGCTTTAAATATATTTTTTTCATCATCAGATGAGATAGTAATAGTTTTTCTATCAAATTTTGCAGACTCCATTTGTGAGGACAGGGATCTTGACCAAATTAAATTATACAATTTATATTGATCTGTACTTAGATATTTTTTCATATCATCTGGAACTCTACTTATCTCTGTTGGCCTAATTGCTTCATGGGCCTCTTGAGCATTTTTTGCTTTTTTTCCTGAATAATTTAATGGTGATGGTGGCAAATAATCATTTCCGTAGTTCTGAGTAATGAAATCTCTAAATGAGGTAACAGCATCCTTTGAGATATTTGTACCATCCGTTCTCATATATGTAATTAAACCAACTGTTTCACCATCTATATCTATACCTTGATACAATCTTTGTGCAATTTGCATTGTTCTTGATGCCCCAAACCCTAATTTACTAGATGAAGTTTGTTGTAACGTTGAAGTAGTAAAAGGACCAGATGGGTTTCGAGTGTATGTTTTAGAAGTTATATCACTAATTTTATATTTTTTGTTTTTTATTAATTCTACTCCTGAATTAACTTCCACTTTATTTTTAAATGAAAACTTTTCAATTTTTTTTCCATCAAGTTGATTAATATTTGTATTTATTATTAAATTATCTTTTGTTAAAAAATTTACATTTAGTGTCCAAAACTCTTTAGGTTGAAATACCTCTATTTCATGCTCTCTCTCTGTAAGCAATCTAAGTGCTACAGACTGAACTCTTCCTGCGGATTTTGATCCAGGTAGCTTTGTCCATAAAATAGGTGATATATTAAAACCTACTAGATAATCTAAAGCACGTCTTGCCATGTAAGCATCAACAAGTTCATTCTCAATATTTCTAGGATTATCTATCCCATTTGTTACAGCCTTTTTAGTGATTTCGTTGAAGACTACTCTTTCAACTTTTTTGTCTTTCAGTAGTTTTTTTTCATCTAAAAATTCTTTAACATGCCAAGCTATTGCTTCACCTTCACGATCGGGGTCGGTAGCAAGAATAATTTTGTCAGAATTCTTTGCTGTATCAGTGATTTCTTTTAAATATTTTTTAGAAAAACTGTCAACTTCCCAAATCATTTTAAAAGAATTCTCTGGATCAACAGAACCATTTTTTGATGGTAAATCTCTAATATGACCATAGCTAGCTAAAACTGTATAATTTGCACCAAGATATTTATTTATAGTTTTAGCTTTTGCAGGACTTTCAACAATTACAAGATTCATTATTGTTGAAACTACTTATAACTACTTAACTGTCAAATTAATAAATTTTACTCTTTGTTTCTTCTTTGTTTATTAATCTTTTTATATTTTCTCTATGTGTATAAAAAATTAATACAAACATAATGGTAAAAAAAATAAAATTACCATTACCTAAAATTAATATGTAAATTGGTATTGAGATTGATGCAATTAAGGAAGATAGGGAAGAATATTTAGATATAATAAAGGTTAAAACCCAAATAATCCCAAATAGTAATGCATAATAAATATTTATTGAAATTAGTATTCCCACAAATGTTGCAACACCCTTACCTCCATCAAATTTTAACCAAACTGGAAACAAATGACCTAAAAAAGCACAAAGTGCTGAAATAAAAATTAAATCAGGATAATAAAGCTTTACATAAATAACAGGTATAACAGCTTTTAAAATATCTAGTATTAGGGTTAAATATCCTAATCTTTTATTTCCTGTTCTTAAAACATTTGTTGCTCCTATATTTCCAGATCCCACATCTCTTATATCTTTTTTAAGAAATATTTTTGTAAATATGTATCCAAAAGGAATTGAACCAAATAAATATGATATTAAAGCTGTAATTATATAATCCATTATTCAGCTTTAAATAATTCTTCTCCATTAACAAAAGTATTTATTACTTTACCTTGCAATTTCTTATCTTCTATTGGAGTATTTTTTGATTTTGATATTAATTTTTCTTTTCTCACTACCCATGGTTTGTTAATGTCTACAATACAAAAGTCAGCATCATTACCTATTGATAAATTACCTTTGTTAATTTTAAGTATTTTTGCAGGACTAGATGTTAAAGCCTTTATAATAGTTTCTAAATTTACTGATCCATTGTGATATAACTCTAAACTTAAAGGTAATAAAGTTTCGATACCTGATGCACCTGTTTCTGCTTGTGCAAAAGTTAATCTTTTATTTTCCTCGTCTTCAGGTTTATGATCTGATACTATTACTTCAATCGTTTCATCAACCAACCCTTGAACTAGAGCATTTCTATCATCTTCAGTTCTTAAAGGTGGAGACAACTTTAAAAATGTTTTGAAATCACCAATATCATTTTCGTTTAAAGATAAATTATTAATTGAAACACCGCAGCTAAAATTAACTTTTTTCTTTCTTTCTCTAATTATTTCAACTGAACTCGCTGATGAAATTTGTGATATATGATATCTGCAATTGTTATACTCTAATAAAGTTAAATCTCTTTCTAAGATTAACAATTCTGCACTTACAGGAATCCCCTGTAAACCAAGTTTTGTTGCAATTATCCCATCATTAATCATTCCATCTTTTGATAACTCTGCATCTTCTGCATGTTGTATAATTAAAGAATTTAAATCTGAGGCTGAATTCATAATTCTATTCATTATTCTTGGGTTCTGAATAGTTTTAATTCCATCTGTAAATCCAATAATCCCTTTTCCTTGCAATAACCCAAATTCAGTCATGTTCTCTCCCTCTGTATTTACAGTTAATGCAGCAGTTGGAAAAATATTTATTTTAGATTTATCTCTTCCTCTTCTTCTAAGAAAATCAACAATCGAAACATTATCAATCACTGGATTTGTGTTAGGCATTGTTACAACGGATGTCACTCCACCTGATAAAGCAGCTTCGCTTAATGTTCTAAAATTTTCTTTATATTCAAAACCAGGCTCACCAACAAATACACGCATATCTACCAAACCAGGAAATATATACTTACCTTTTAAATCAATTACTTTTTCTCGAGATGGAATGTTATTAGTATTTACTTTTTTACCAACACCTTCAATTTTTCCATTTTCGTTAATTATTAATCCACCTGTCTCATTTAATGAATTATACGGATCAATTATATTTGCATTTATAAAGTATTTTTTTTTCATTTATTCACAAAATATCTTTAAGCAAGCCATTCTTACTGCTACTCCTAATTCAACTTGTTCTTTAATTACACTTTTATTAATATCGTCTGCTAAGTTTGTATCAATTTCAATTCCTCTGTTCATTGGACCCGGGTGCATTATAAGCGCATCTTCTTTAGCAAATTTTATTTTGTCTGGTGTTAAACCGTAATATTCATAGTATTCTCTGTTAGAAGATAGAAAAGAACTTGTCATTCTTTCATTCTGAAGTCTTAACATCATCACTATGTCACAGTCTTTAACCCCTTTTTTCATATCTGAAAAAATATTGACACCAAATCTTTCTATTTCATTTGGCATAAGATTAGTTGGAGCTACTATATTTACTTCAGCACCTAACATGTTTAGTAAATAAATATTTGATCTTGCAACTCTTGAATGAAGAATATCTCCACATATAGCTATTTTAAGACCTTCTATTTTTTTTCTTCTATTTATTATAGTTAACGCATCTAGTAGAGCTTGAGTAGGGTGTTCTCTTCGTCCATCTCCTGCATTTAGAACTGCACAATTAACTTTTTGAGACAACAAATTACAAGCACCAGAATCTTGATGCCTTATAACGATGATATCTGGATGCATTGCATTTAATGTCATTGCTGTATCTATTAGTGTTTCACCTTTTTTTATAGCAGAGTTTGTAATATTCATTGACATCACATCTGCACCTAATCTTTTTCCTGCTAATTCAAAAGAACTTTGAGTCCTAGTCGAAGGTTCAAAAAATAAATTTATTTGCGTTTTACCTTTTAAAATATCAAGCTTTTTGTTTTTGCTTTTGTTTAACTCAATGAATTTTGAGGCTTCATTCAAAATTATATTTACATCATTGACTGATAAGTCTTGAATACCTAACAAATGTTTTTGAGAAATTTTAATAGCTTTTTTAGATTTAATTGCCATTAAAATTAACTCTATAACTATATAGAGTTAACTATGCAAGCATTAATTCTGTAAATAATCTAGGGCTCCTTGTAAAATAAATGCTGCAGCAAATTTATCTATATCTTTCTCTCTTTTGTTAACGTTTATATCTAATTCACTGGACAAATTAAAAGCTCCAACTGTAGATAATCTTTCATCCCATAGACAAACAGGAATGTTAATTTTATCTGCAAGATTGATTGCTATGTCTTTAGCTGATTGTGATGATTTTCCATATGAACCATCCATATTTATTGGATTCCCAACTATTATGCCTTTGACACCGTTCTCCTTGATTATACTCTTAATATCTTCAATTAATTTAGAAGACTTTATTTTTTCTAAAGTTTTATAAGGTGTAGCAATTTTTTGATTGCCATCGCTTATTGCAATTCCAATCCTTTTTGAACCCAAATCTATACCTATAATTCTTGATCCATCTGATACTTTTGATTTGAATTCATTAATTGTGATCATATTGTATATTTTTAACTTAAGTGGTAGTTTGCGACAATATTTTTTACCATATGACTATAGATCTTAAAACTGTAAAACACATATCAAAATTAGCTAGAATCTCACTAGATGAGAAAAAAGCAGAAAAACTAGCAACTGATATGAATTCAATATTTGAATTTATTGAAAAATTAAATGAATTAAATACAGATAATGTTGAACCATTAACTTCTATAGCTGAAACAACGTTAAGATTTAGAGATGATAAAATAACTAGTGAAAATATAAGAGAAAAAATATTAAAAAATTCACCAGAAAAAAATGATGATTTTTTTGTTGTACCGAAAGTTGTTGAGTAATGTCTGAAATAACATCTTTAACACTTTATGAATTAATTAAAAATATTAAAGAGAAAAAAATATCTTCAAATGAAGCTGCAAAATCTTTTGTTGATAGAGCTGAAAAGTCAAAAAAAATAAATGTATATGTAACTGAAAATTTTGAAAATTGTCTTAAACTTTCAAAAGAGTTTGATGATAAACCAAATTTTGATTTAAAACTTCCAGGCATTCCAATTGCTGTAAAAGATCTCTTTTGCACAAATGAAGTAAGAACAACAGCTGGAAGCAATATCTTAAATAATTTTGTACCTACCTATGAATCTACTGTAACACAAAATATATGGAACGAAGGAGGCATATTGCTTGGCAAACTTAATTGTGATGAATTTGCAATGGGATCATCTAATGAAACAAGTTTTTTTGGCAATGTTCAAAACCCAATCGCAGAAGATTTAGTTCCTGGTGGATCATCTGGTGGTTCTTCAGCAGCTTTAGCAGCTAATTTAACACCTGTAACAATAGGTACTGACACTGGTGGATCTATTAGGCAACCTGCCTCCTTCACTGGTACAGTAGGACTAAAACCTACTTATGGCAGTTGTTCAAGATATGGAATTGTTGCTTTTGCATCATCTCTAGATCAAGCAGGTCCAATGAGCAAAGATGTCAAAGATAGCTCCATTCTTTTAGAGGTGATCTCATCATTTGATAAAAAAGACTCAACCTCAATTGATTTTAAAAGAAATAATTATTCATCAGAGCTAACTAGAAATATTAAAGGTTTAAAAATCGGTATTCCGAAAGAATATAGAGTTGATGGGATGCCAGACGAAATTGAGAAACTTTGGAAAAAAGGTATTGAGTATGCAAAAGATTGTGGAGCAGAAATAATTGACATTTCATTACCTCATACTAGCTATGCTTTACCAACTTATTATATTGTAGCGCCAGCTGAAGCATCATCTAATTTAGCAAGATATGATGGTGTTAAATATGGTCTAAGATCTTCCGGGAAAAATTTAATTGATATGTATGAAAAAACTAGATCAGAGGGATTTGGTGAAGAAGTAAAGAGAAGGGTAATGATTGGCACCTATGTTTTATCTTCTGGATATTATGATGCTTACTATCTTAAAGCTCAAAAAGTTAGACAATTAATTAAACAAGATTTTGACCAAGCTTATAATAAAGTAGATGCTATTTTGACACCTTCAACACCTAGTTCTGCATTTAAAATAGGAGAAAAATCTAATGATCCAGTTTCGATGTATTTAAATGATATATTTACTGTTCCAGTAAACCTTGCAGGTTTACCTGGGATTTCAATACCTGCAGGTGTAGATAAAAATAATTATCCATTGGGTTTACAAATAATAGGTAAACCGTTTGATGAACAAACAGTTTTAAATATTGCTTATTCAATGGAGGAAAAAATCAATTATAAAAATAATATAACTGATTGGTGGATGAAATAATGTCTAAAAATAATTCGGAATATTTAATTGAAAGAAATGATAATGTTTATGAAGTTGTTATAGGACTTGAAGTTCATGCTCAAGTAACATCAAATTCAAAACTTTTTTCATCTTCTTCTACAAAATTTGGTGCCGAACCTAATACTCAAGTAAGCTTAGTTGATGCAGCTTTTCCAGGCATGCTTCCAGTAATTAATGAATTTTGTGTTAAACAAGCTATAAAAACCGGTATTGGCTTAAAAGCTAAGATCAATAATAAGTCTGTTTTTGATAGAAAGAATTATTTTTATGCAGATTTACCTCAGGGTTATCAAATTTCACAATATAAATACCCAATCGTGGGTGAGGGTAATGTTATTTTGGATATGCCTGAAGGTCAAAAACAGGTTGGAATAGAAAGATTACATTTAGAGCAGGATGCAGGTAAAAGTATTCATGATATTGATCCTAGTAATACACTTGTTGATCTTAATAGATCAGGTGTGGCTTTAATGGAGATTGTTAGTAAGCCTGATCTAAGATCACCAGATGAAGTGAATGCCTATATAAAAAAACTCAGATCTATTATGAGATATTTAGGAACTTGCGATGGGAACATGCAAGAGGGATCATTAAGAGCTGATGTTAATGTGTCTGTAAGAATAAAAGGCTCAACAGATTTAGGAACAAGATGTGAAATAAAAAATGTTAATTCTATCAAATTCATGCAAATGGCAATTATTTATGAAGCAAATAGACAAGTCGATTTAATAGAAGAGGGTCAAGAAATAGATCAAGAAACAAGGCTTTTTGATACAAAAAAAAATGAAACAAGATCAATGAGGTCGAAAGAAGATGCTCATGATTATAGATACTTTCCAGATCCAGATTTACTTCCATTAGAAGTTACGAATGAATTTATTGATAAACTAAAATCTGAAATCCCTGAATTACCAGATGATAAAAAGAAAAGATTTATTGATGAATTTAAAGTGTCACCTTATGATGCAACAATATTGGTCTCTGATATCGATACAGCTAAATATTTTGAAGAAGTTATTGCCAAAATGGGTAAAAACCGTGACATGAAACTAGCCGTAAATTGGATTACAGGAGAATTATTTGCAGTTTTAAATGAAAAAAATATTGAAATTGCTCAAAGTCCAATAAGTGCAAAAAATTTGGCAAAATTGATTAATTTAATTAAAAATGGAACAATCTCAGGAAAAATTGCCAAGACAATATTTGAATTAATGTTAGATGGTGACATAGACCCTCAAATAATTGTTGAGGAAAAAGGGTTGAAGCAAGAAAGTGATCCAAAAGCATTAGAGGCATTAATAGATAAAATAATCAATGATAACAGAGAAAAAGCCATTGAGTATAAACAAGGAAAAGAAAAGCTATTTGGCTTCTTTGTTGGACAGGCAATGAAAGCTTCTGGTGGAAAAGCTAACCCTCAATTAATTAATGAAATATTAAAGAAGAAACTTTAATTTAACTAAACCTATAGTCATTATATAATTAAGATAGATGGGAAAGAATATTGAAATTTCTGAAAAAATTGAAAAATATATTAATAATTTTAGTTTTAAACTAAACTCAGTTCAAAAAGAAATTATAGATTATAATAATACCCTTGGAAATGAAAAGAGAATGCAAGTAGCAATATCTCAATGTCATTTTCTCCATTTAATAATAAAAATATCTAATATAAAAAATGTGCTTGAGATTGGAACTTTTACTGGTTTAAGTGCACTTTCTATTGCTCTTGCACTTCCTGATGATGGAAAACTTACAGCACTTGATAAAGACAAAGAGACAAACAAGATCGCAGTAAGTTTTTTTAAGAAAGCTAATCAAGATAAAAAAATTCAAACGATTGTAAAACCTGCGCTAGATAGTTTAGATGAATTAAAAAAACAAAAATATGATATGATTTTTATTGATGCTGATAAGCTTAACTATAAAGAATATTATGAAAAATCATTAAAAATAATAAAAAAAGGCGGTTTGATCATTATTGATAATGTTTTATGGCATGGTGAAGTTGCAGATGAAGATAATATGGATAAATTTACATTAAATATTAGAGAATTAAATGAGCATGTATCAACTGATGAAAGGGTCGAACAAATAATTATCCCATTAGGAGATGGAATGACTGTTTGTAGGGTTTTATAATGTTCAATATTTTTGGTTTTTATAAATTTAAAAAACTTAATAATCTTAAAAAATTGAAAAATAGATTAGAAAATAATCTTAAAGATTATGAAATTAGAGGAACAATAATAATTTCGCCCGAAGGTGTTAATGGAACAATTTCAGATAAAAAAAATAACCTTTTAAAATTCAATAAACTTCTAAAAAAAATATTATCTATAAAAAAATTTAATTCAGAAAATAATTCTAATAGTAAATTTAATCCATTTCATAAACTTAAAATTAAAATCAAAAAGGAAGTTGTTCCAATGGGTTTTAAAGTTAGAAACTATAATTTTCCTAAGAACAACCTAAATCCAAGGGAATGGAATAAAATAATTAAAAAAAAGGATACAGTTTTGATAGATGCACGGAAATCTTTTGAGTATGATGTGGGTACTTTTAAAAAATCTTTAAATCCAAATATAGAAAACTTTCGAGAATTTCCTAAATATTTAAATCAATTTAAAAATAACGAAAAAATAGCAATGTTTTGTACAGGTGGTATCAGGTGCGAAAAAGCAAATATTTATTTGAAAAAAAAAGGATTTAAAAATGTATATGTTTTAAAAGGAGGAATTATTAACTATCTAAATAATATTAATAAAAAAATAGTCAATGGAACGGTGAATGTTTTGTTTTTGATAATAGAGTTTCAATAAAACATGGCTTGATGCAGGGCAGTTATTCAATTTGTAGTGGTTGCAGAAAACCTGTTTCTATCAAAGAAAAAAAATCTTCTAAATATTTAGAAGGCGTTCATTGTCCAAAATGTCACGATTCTTTAACAGATGATCAAAAATCAAGATTTGCTATGAGGCAAAAACAGATATTACTTGCAAAAAAATTAGGTAAGAGACATATCTTCAAAAAAGAATATTAAAATAATAATTAATTTATATGGACTTGCTAAAAGAAAATATTCCTGTGCTTGTAAGAAAACTTGCAATACCAGCAAGCGTTGGAACTCTCTTTCAAACTTTATACAATATTGTAGATACATTTTATTCTGGACTAATTTCACCAGAGGCTCTATCAGCTTTAAGTAAATCTTTTCCAATATACTTTATAATTGTTGCAACATCTATTGGTGTTACTGTTGGTGGAACTTCATTAATAGGTAATAGTATTGGTGAAAAAAATGAAAAAAATGTTTCGTATTATTTTACTCATATTATAATTTACGGTTTACTAATTTCAGTTTTTATCACATTTATAGGACTCTATTTTTCAGAAAAGGTATTTGATCTGATGGGATCAACTCAAGAAATTACAAATTTGGGTCTCCAATATACAAATATTATGTTTTATGGATCATTCCTATTTTTCCTTGTTGTTTCATTAAACTCACTTTTACATGCGGAAGGAGACACAAAAACATACAGAAATGTTTTAATCCTCAGTTTTCTCTTAAACATAATTTTAAATCCCATCTTAATATTTGGGTTTTTATTTATTCCTGCAATGGGAATGATGGGAATAGGTTTATCAACAATTATTGCACAATTAATAGCATTTCTTATTATTCTTTTTAAAGTTTTACAAAACCCACGTGTTAAAAAAATTACAATTGAATTTTTTAATGTAAAATTTATTTATTTAAAAAATATTTTCTTTCAATCAATGCCTATATCAATTGCAATATGTGGATATGCTGTAGCAGCTACATTTATTTTCACTTATGTTGGTCAAACGAGTGAGCTAGCAGTTGCTGGTTATGGTGCAGCTACGAGAATAGAGCAGGTTGTTTTATTGCCAATACTGGGAATAAATACTGCAATAATCTCAATTATAGCACAAAACTTTGGTGCAAATAACTTTGATAGAGTTAAAGAGACTTACTTAGTTTCAATTAAATATGGGCTTATCTTGATGGTTTTTTCAGGGATATTAGTTTATTTAACAGCTGATATAGTTCCAAGGTTTTTTTCTAGCAACGAAGTCGTATTAGAATATGGAAGAAGGTATTTAAAAATTGCAGCTTTTATATTGCCAGCTTACCCAATTTTCTTTTTATCTAATGGATTTTTTATGGGCTTGAAGAAGTCAAATTATGCAATGGTCAATAATATGATGAGAAATGTACTAGTGCCAATATGTGTTTTCTATTTAGCTAAATACTTATCAGCAGACTTTGATACTTTTTTTTGGCTATGGTTTGTTTTCCAGTGGACTCTATCTATACTTTTATTTACGTATGTTAGCTATTATATAAAAAAAAAATTAGATAAATCTAGCACTGTCCTTAATCCAGAACCATAAATCTTCTGAAAAGGATCTTCTTACAAAAAGATTAATTTCATTTATTTCTTTATGGTGGATAATCACATCTGTATGATTTAACAGTGTTTGTGTAACTGAGTTTTTAGTTTTTTTGAAACTTACAAAATTAAATGGCGATCCGGAGGAAAGAAGATCAAAAGTCTTATTACCTTTTATATTTATACAAATCCATTGATTTGAGACATCAACGACTGAACCAAAATTGAGTTTTGAAATTTCATTAAATAGGTTATTGAATAATTGACGATCTTCACCGTTAAAATATACTAACCATTCGTCTGGGCTCAGCCATAATGTATTGTATTGTTGATTTGATGAACTTGTATTCGGCTCAATAGGTAAAATTATAGATAAGATTTTTCCTATTTTGGTAAAAAATTCTTTCTTTTTTCCTCTTAAATTTATTTTTACAATTGGTTCAGATAATGAAATTTCGAGACCTTCAAATGAACCTTTTTCAAATTTAGGATATTCTTGATTAAGCATTAATCCTCTTATTTTCTTTATCTAGAAAAACAGATTCAGAAACAGTTACATTTATGTTTTTATTTTCCATTGGTACAATAAGTTTTTGTCCTTTTAATTTTTTTCCACTTTTTACGACAGCAAGCGCAATTGATTTGTTTAAATTTGGGCTAAAGTAACTCGATGTTACATGCCCAATCATTTCTACGGGTTTTTTGCGAATATCAGAAACAATCTGAGCTCCTTCTTCTAAAATTTCATTTGGATCATCCGTGAGTAATCCTACAAGTTGTTTTCTATCTTCTCTAATAGTATCACTTCTATAAAGTGATCTTTTTCCAATAAAATCGTATTTTTTTTTGCTAACTATCCAATCCATTTGAAGGTCAATTGGCGTCATAGTTCCATCTGTATCTTGACCAACAATAATAAAACCTTTTTCAGCTCTTAATAAATGCATGGTTTCTGTTCCGTAAGGTGTAATCTTAAATTCTTTTCCTGCCTCAATGCATTTTTCCCATAACGATTTTCCAAATTTTGATTCTATATTAATTTCATAGCTAAGTTCGCCAGTAAAACTTATTCTCATAATTCTACAATTAATCTCATCAATTTTGGCATTTTGATAAGACATATGAGGAAAAGCATCATCACTAAAATCTTTATTTGGAAATATTTTTGTTAATATTTTTTTAGAGTTTGGACCGCATATACTTGCTGTCGAGTAGTGGTCAGTGACTGAAGTTAAGTAAACATCTAACTCGGGCCACTCTGTTTGTAAATAATCTTCAAGTTTTGAAAGAACATTTGCAGCTCCTCCAGTCGTTGTAGTCATTAAATAATGATTTTCACCTAATCTTGTCGTAACACCATCATCATAAACCATACCATCTTCATTTAACATTAATCCATATCTACATTTTCCAATTCCTAATTTTGACCATGCATTTGTGTATACTCTATTTAAAAATTCAGATGCATCTGTTCCTTGAATATCTATTTTCCCAAGTGTAGAGGCATCTAAAATTCCTGCACTATCTCTAGCCGCTTTACTTTCTCTTTGAACAGCATCATGTAGACCTTCTTCATTAATAGGGTAATACCAAGGTCTTTTCCATTGTCCAACATTTTCGAATTTAGCATCATTTTGAATGTGCCATTCATGAATTGACGTTTTTCTTGTTATATCAAAAAAATTACCAACACTTCTTCCAACTATTGATCCAAAAGTTAATGGCGTGAACGGAGGTCTAAATGTTGTTGTTCCTAATGTACCCATTTTAACTCCAGCTGTATCTGCAACAATACCCAATGCATGCATGTTGGATAATTTACCTTGATCAGTTGCCATACCAGTTGTTGTGTATCTTTTTACATGTTCAATAGACTTAAAACCCTCTCTAAGTGCAAGTTTTATATCTTTTGCAGTAGAGTCATTTTGAAAATCAATAAAAGATTTGCATTTACCCTCTGAAATGTAATTTGGTAGTAGCCATATATTTCTTTTATCTAATTCTTTTGAGTTTAGTACAGAAGTGTTGTCAAATTCAGTTTCGCTGACCTTCAAAAAATTCTTTACCTTTTTATTTGTATTATTAATTATTTTTTCAAGTTCAAAGTCACCATTACATGAACCGACATTAATATGATTTTTGTTGATTTCATTTGGTATAAAAGTTTGATCAATTTCTCTAAAATCTAACTTTCCACCAGATTGTGTGTGCATATGGACCATTGGTGTCCAACCACCACTTAGTGCTAAGCAATCACAATTAATTCTATTTTTATCTCCAACAACATTTGATCCATCTTCTGATAAATTCATTATCTCAATAGAATTTATTTTTCTAAGACCAAAAGTGTTAACTACTGTTGAGTTCCAATATATTTTAACTCCAAGTTGTTCAGCATTTTTTACAATTTTTGAATTAGATTTTTTTCTTATATCTATTATTACGACAGATATTCCTTTTTCTTTTAAGGAAACAGCCGTTTCATAAGCGCTATCATTATTAGTAAATATCACATTATTGAATCCACAAGACACACCATAAAAGTCTAAATATTTTTTAACGGAGTTAGAAAGCATTATTCCTGGTCTATCATTATTATTAAATACAAGGGGTCTTTCTATAGCACCAGTTGCTACTATTACTTTATCAGCTCTGATTTTCCATAATCTTTGTCTGATGCCACCATTTCTTTTGTCCAATGGTAGATGGTCTGAAATATTTTCTTTTGCTAAGAGGTAATTATAACTGTGATAAGCTGCTAAGCTTGTTCTAGTTTTGATTGTTAAATTATCTAATTTTTTAAGTTCTGCTATCTCCTCATATATCCATTCACCTGAATATTTGTCATTAATTTTATAATTTTCATTCTTTTGAAATATTGTAGACCCTCCAAGAATATTTTTATCTTCAATTAATATTGTTTTAAAATTATTTTTAGCAGCAATTTTTGATGCTATAATTCCAGAAATACCACCACCTATAATTAATACATCACAATGAACATGTTTATGGTCATACAATTCAGGATCGGGTTTTGTTGGTGATTTCCCTAATCCTGCAGACCATCTTATCAGCGGTTCATAAATTTTTTTCCAGAAACTTTTAGGCCACATAAAAGTCTTATAATAAAAACCTGCAGGTATAAATGGAGATATAAAATTGTTAATTCCTCCTATATCAAAATTAACACTGGGCCAACAATTTTGACTTGAGGCTTTTAAACCTTCATACAATTCTATCTCTGTAGCTCTTACATTAGGTTCTGTTAAATCTGTATCTTCATTTATTTGGCATATCGCATTAGGTTCTTCGGATCCACAAGACATTATTCCTCTTGGTCGGTGATATTTAAAACTTCTACCAACTAAATGAACTCCATTTGAAAGTAGGGCAGATGCCAAAGTATCACCTTCAAAACCGTGATAAGATTTTCCATCAAAATCGAATGAAACTGTTTTAGTTTGATCTACGTGTTTCGTCTTATTAACTCTATATTTTGTCATTTATTCTACTGGTGGTTTTTCGCCCATTTTATAAACTGCGTGTATTTTGTCATTTGATGTGTCTCTAACCATATTAAACCATTTCCTACATCCATGAGCATGGTTCCATCTTTCGAACTGAACTCCTTTAATATTCTTTCTCATAAATAGATATTCTGCCCATTCATCATCACTTAGTTCAGTTGGTTGTTTTGGTCTAACTATGTGAGCTTCACCTCCACATGAAAATTCACTTTGGTCTCTTTCACCACAATATGGACAATTTATTAAAAACATTAGTGTGCTACAGCGGCTGCACCATGTTCATCAACTAGATCTCCACTCACAAATCGATTAAGATTAAATGCAGCATTTAATTTATGTGGTTCATCATTAGCAATAGTGTGTGCAAATAAATCGCCAGATCCAGGTGTTGCTTTAAAGCCTCCAGTGCCCCAACCACAGTTAAAATAGAGTCCTTTTATATTTGTTTTACTAATTATTGGACTTGCATCAGGACATATATCAACAATTCCTCCCCATTGTCTCAACATTTTCATTCGGCTAAAAATAGGGTACAGCTCCAATATTGCTTTTAATGTTCCTTCGACAACATCGTGACTACCTCTTTGAGTATAAGAAACATAAGCATCCGTACCAGCGCCAATTACTAGTTCACCTTTGTCAGACTGACTAACATATGCATGTACAGCGTTCGACATTACTACAGTATCAATTATTGGTTTAACTGGTTCTGAAACTAATGCTTGTAAAGGTTTACTTTCCAGTGGTAATTTTATCCCAGCCATGTTAGCAATTACACTTGAGTGTCCTGCTGCAACAACACCAATTTTTTTTGTTTTAATAAATCCTTTTGATGTTTCAACACCTTCAACTTTATCTCCATTTCTTTTAATACCTTTAACTTCACAATTTTGAATTATATCAACTCCCATTTCATCAGCACCTCTTGCATAACCCCATGCAACAGCATCATGTCTAGCAGTTCCCGCTCTTCTTTGTAATGTTCCACCAAGAACAGGGTATCTTATATCTGGAGAAGTATTTATTATTGGACAAAATTCTTTTACTTGATCTGTATTTAACCACACAGCATCAATACCATTAAGTCTGTTTGCGTGAGTTCTTCTCTTTAAATCTCTTACATCTTGAAGGTTATGAGCTAAATTCATAACTCCTCTTTGACTGAACATTATATTATAATTTAATTCTTGAGATAAATTTTCCCAAATCTTTAATGCATGATCGTATAATCCAGCACTTGCATCCCACAAATAATTTGATCTTATAATTGTAGTATTTCTTCCTGTATTTCCACCACCAATCCAGCCTTTTTCTAACACAGCAATATTTCTCATGTTATGCTTTTTAGCTAGGTAGTAAGCTGTTGCTAAACCGTGACCACCGCCACCAATTATAATAGCTTCATATTCTGTTTTTGGCTCAGGATCTCCCCAAGCTTGCTTCCAGTTTTCATGCTGAGAAAAAGCATTTTTAATTAGTGAGAATATTGAATATTTGTTTTTCATAATTGCCAGAAATTACTTGATTAATATTGAATATTCAATGATTTCAAGTTACACATCTACTTACGGAAGGATGGGTGAGCTGGTTGAAACCAGCGGTTTGCTAAACCGCCGTACGCTTGAAAAGGTGTACCGAGGGTTCGAATCCCTCTCCTTCCGCCATTAATATAGTGGCTTATTTTTAAAAAAATCGCTGAGATAAATTGGTTTTTGAGACAATATGTACCTATAAACATTATAATTTTCTAAAACTCTTTGAACGTAATTTCTAGTTTCTTTAAATTTTATTAGCTCAACCCAATCTACATAATCTATTTGTTTTTTTTGGGGATCTTTGTTTAATTTCTTCCAGTACTTAACTCTTTTAGGCCCTGCATTATAAGCAGCTGTAGCAAAAGGGTAGGATCCTTTGTAATTACTAATTAATCCAGCAATATAGTGAGATCCTAAATTTATATTATATTCAGGGTCGGTTGTTAATTTTGATTTAGAGTAACCAAGTTTAGCTTGCTTTGATACTGTTTTGGCGGTGTAAGGCATTAGCTGCATTAATCCTTGAGCACCAACTCTGCTTCTAGCTGAAGTATCAAATTCACTTTCCTGTCTTATAATAGATAATATTAAAGCTGGATCAGGAATTTTTCTGCCACCAACAAATTTTGGCACACTCATGATTGGGTAATTAAATTGGTTATGAAATCTTTTTTGATATGATGCTATTTTAGAAACTTGTATTGCAAAATCAAATCGTGAAATATCGGATGCCAGTTTCGCAGCCAAAACTTCGCTTCCTTTTTCTATATTATCATTAGCTAAATGTCTTAATATATGTTTAGCATATTTATCTTTATTTAAATAATCAAGCAGATCCACAATTGCAACAAGTTTTTTTAAATAAAATTCTTGCTCATATTTATCATCAACAAACATTAATTTATCTAGTTCAAATTTTTCTTGTGGTTTGACTTTCATATGTGAAAGTTGACCATAATAAGTTGTTAAATATTTTGATCCTTCAAAATACCATTTGCTAGAATTTTGTTTATCACCAATTTTTTCATAAGTTCTTCCTAACCAGTAAGCACCCCTTGAAAGACTTATTGGATAGTTAACATTGTAATAAAAATTTTTAAAATGATTTTCTGCTAGCTCTGGTTTTTTTAAAAAACTTAATGCTATCCAGCCGCTCATCCATTCGGCTTCTGCATATTCAGGGCCTTCTGTCATTGCATGTTTTGAAACTATTTTATAAGCAGTTTTATATTTTTTTTTATATAATAAAGATCTTCCAATTATTGATCTTTCTTTCCACCATTTATCAGGTCTAACTAAATATTCTTTTGTATTTTGAATATCATTTAATATTTCCAATGAACTATCTAAACGACCTTTTTTTCTTCTCCATTTTAATCTGTCATATTTTAAGCCAGGGTTATTTTTTAATTTTTGTGGCACTTTTTTTATTGCCTCATCAACACCATAACCTCTACTTATTAGTATTTGTCTAGCTGTATAAAGTAATTGATAATCCTTTGGTAAATATCTAATGATTCTTTTAAGGTCCCAGTGTTTACCTTCCCAAGCATAATAATCTGCTCGTTTAATATAATCTGATGTATCTAAAATATTTTTGAATTTCTTTCTAAAATATTTTAGATTATTTTTATTTAGGTCAGCATTTACAAAACCTTCTTTGATTAGTTTAATGCCTTCTCCCGATCTACCAATTTTTATTAAACTTTCACCTAACATCATTTTTCCATATCCACTTAAAGGTTCATTTTTTGTAAGCCAATTGATTATTTCTGAAGGTGATTGACTGTTTAAATTGATCTTATGTTCAGCAAGATATTTAATTCTATCAATTCTTGGATAATCTTTAATTCTTTCAATAAATTTCTTATATTCAGAAAATGATGCTTTATTTCCTGACGTTAACAAATGTCTCCATTCAATAAAATCGTAAATTGATTGGGCTCTAGCTTTTTTTGCAACTATTTTAGCATCTTTCCAATTAGACTTTTCCATAAATCTAATCGCTTGTTTTGCATATTCAAAATCTCTTTCACTATAGTATCTTGTTTTTTTTGCGGTTCTTAATGACTGTTTTTTTACAATAAGTGGTTTTTTTGGAGGTAATAAAATTCCAAATATCTCTTTAGGTAGATCTTTATCATTTTTTAAGCTTTGTTTTTCAATAACAGTGCCTGGTTTAATAGGAGGAATTATTAACTTGCTTTTAAAAGAAGGTTTTTTTTTCGGTACTATTAATCCATCTGAATATGATGATTGAAAAAAGCTCAAAAAAAATATAATTGTAAGTAGGAATTTAGATTTTCTAAAAATCATTTATAACAACTTATGATATAAATATTTATGTTTAAAGGTTCAAATGTGGCTTTAGTAACACCTTTTAAAGGCGATAGTCTTGATGAGGAAACCTATATTAAAATTATTAATTTTCATTTAGAAAATGGAACAAATGGACTTGTGCCCGCTGGTACAACAGGCGAATCTCCAACTTTATCACACGGAGAACATGAAAAAGTAATTGAACTTTGTATAAAAGAAGCAAAAGGAAAAATACCTGTTATAGCCGGCACAGGATCAAACTCAACTGTTGAAGCAATTTCACTAACAAAGCATGCTGAAAAAGCTGGCGCCGATGGTGCATTGATAGTTACACCATATTACAATAAACCTACCCAGGAGGGCTTATATGCTCATTATAAGGCTATAAATGACAGCTGTGGGATACCAATTATAATTTATAATATTCCTGGAAGATCAGTGATCGATATGTCGGTAGATACGATGGCAAGATTATTTGAGCTTAAGAACATTGTTGGGGTTAAAGACGCTACTGGAGATCTTAATAGAGTCGATGAGACTTTTAAAAAAATTGGAAATGAATTTATTCAATTAACTGGTGAGGACGGACTTGCTTTTGAATATAACAAAAGAGGTGGCGTAGGATGTATTTCAGTCACAGCTAATATTGCTCCAAAGATGTGTTCAGACATGCAAAAATTTTCTAAATCTAATAATAAAGATGAATTAAAAAAAGCAGAAGAAATCGATAAAAAACTTCAACCTGTTCATAAATCATTGTTTATCGAAAGTAACCCATCCCCAGTAAAATATGCAGCTAAACTTATTGGTCTATGTGATGATAATGTTAGATTACCATTAGTAACAGTTTTAGATACAACTAGAAATGAAGTCAAAAAAGCTCTTTTATCAGCTGAATTAATTAATGAGTAACAAAACCAATACTGGTTTTAAAATTATTACAATTAACAGAAAAGCATCTTATAATTTTTTCTTTAAAGAAGTATTTGAGGCAGGAATTGTATTGAAAGGATCTGAAATAAAGTCAGTACGGGCTGGAAAAATAAATATTGCAGACTCATACGCTGTCGATAAAGAGGGAGAAATATTTCTGATAAACTCACATATACCTATCTACAAGCAAGCAAGTTATTCAAACCACAATCCTTACTCTGAAAGAAAACTTTTACTTAATAAACGAGAAATAAATAAGATAATTGGTAGAATTCATGAAGATGGATTTACTGTGGTACCAACTAAAATGTATTTTAAAAAAGGTAAAGCTAAAATTGAAATAGCGGTTGCTAAAGGAAAAAAACAATTTGATAAAAGACTTACAAAAAAAACTAGAGATTGGAACCGTGAAAAAGCAAGATACATTAGAAAATCAAGTTAATTATGTTTATCTAGCCTTTGGTTCTAATTTAGGAGATAGAAAAAAAAACTTAAATAAAGCTCTAAAATTATTAGATAAAGAAAATATTATAATAAAAAAGAAATCAAAATTATATACATCAAAATCATGGCCAAATGCAAAATTTCCAGAATTTATAAATTTTGTTATATTTATTGAAACCAGTCTTAATTTAAAAAAATTATTTTTAAAAATCAAAAATATTGAAAGCAAAGTTGGAAGAGTTAAATCAAAAAGAAATTTTCCAAGAGTTTGTGATATTGATATTATTGATTTCAATGGTCGAATAATCAAAAAAAAAGTTGGAAATAACGAAATCAATATACCTCATGAAAGTATGCACATCAGGAATTTTGTATTACTTCCTTTATTTGAAATAAATAAAGATTGGTTTCACCCTAAACTTTGCAAAAATATAGTATTTTTGTTGTCAAATTTAACTTCTGAACAGTTATTGGGTATTAAAATTATTCAATAAAATGATATAAATAATTATGCTTAAGTCTGAAGAATTGATAAACAAAGTCAAAAACTATAATAAATTTTTAAACCCTGAAACTTTATCCAAGGCTTATGATTTTGCTTTGAAAGCTCATGAAAAACAAAAAAGAGATGAGGGTTCACCATATATTATACACCCAATTGCAGTTGCAAATATATTAACTGAGTTAAAACTAGACAGCGCAACTATAGCAACAGGATTACTTCATGATACAATAGAAGACACCTATGCAACCTACAACACCATAGAGTCTGAATTTGGAAAAGAGGTTGCTGATTTGGTCGATGGAGTTACAAAAATTTCAGAGTTTGAAAACCAAGCAATTTCAAATTCTAAAGCAGAAAACTTTAGAAAGTTAATTTTAGCAACATCTAAAGATATCAGGGTCTTGCTTGTAAAACTAGCAGACAGATTACACAATATGCGAACAATAAAAGTCGTTGAAAAAGAAAAACAAATAAGAAAAGCAAAAGAAACAATGGAAATATATGCACCACTTGCTGATAGAATGGGTATGCACCGTATTAGAGATGAATTAGAGGATCTATCATTTGAAGTTTTAAATGAAGATGCTCGCAAATTAATTAAAGATAGATTAGATAAAATAAAAGAAAATAATCTCATAAATTTTAACAATATCTCTGACCAATTTTCCGAAATATTAAAGGATAAAAATATTAATACCCAAATCGTTGGAAGGGAAAAAACTCCTTTTTCAATATGGAGGAAAATTCAAAAAAAAAGAACTTCATTAGAGCAAATAACTGATATTATTGGTTTCAGGATTATTTTAGAGAATATTGAAGATTGTTACAAAGCATTAGGAGTTTTTCATAGTAAATGGAATTGTATTCCAGGAAAATTCAAAGATTATATATCATCGCCTAAAATTAATAAGTATCAATCACTTCATACAGCTATTATTGGTCCTAATAAAAGGCCAATAGAAATTCAATTAAGAACTAAGCAAATGCATGAGTTTGCCGAAAGAGGTATCGCCTCTCATTGGAAATATAAGTCATCTGAAAAATTTAATTCTTTGACATGGAAAGAATATGACTGGTTAGCAGATTTAGTGGAAATTATAGATAAAAATGAAAATCCTGATGACTCTTACGAATACACTAAGCTTCAAATGTTCCAAGAAAATGCTTTTTGTTTTACGCCAAAAGGTTCAATTATAAAGCTTCCAAAAAATGCCACACCAATAGATTTTGCTTATGCAGTTCATACACAAATAGGTGATGCTGCAATTGGATGTGAGATAAACGGCAAAGATAGTGCTTTACAATCAGTTTTAAGAAATGGTGATGTTGTTAAGATCATTACTTCAAAAAAAGCATCTCCATCTCTACATTGGTTGACTAGTACCAAGACTGGGAAGGCTAGGGCTGCAATAAGACGCTATTGGCAATATCGTGAAAATAAAAAACCGATTAAAGAAAAAAGATATAATACCACTCTTTGGATATCTCTTCCCGATGAACCAGGAAAAATGGGTGATGTTACAACAATGATTGGAGAAAACTTTGTTAACATTTCTAGCGTAGAAATGGTAGAAAAACTTAATGGTAGAATTAACTTTAAATTTAACTTGATTATTCATGATCTTAAAAACTTTACAAAATTGATAAGTGAACTAAAACAAAAGGAATATAAATTTAAAATTATTAGACATAAAAACAAAAAATATGCTTTCTTTAAAAAACTCTTTAGCAGTTTTAAGAAAAACTAATGCTTTGTTAGACGGTCATTTTGTATTGTCATCTGGACTGCATTCACCTTCATATGTACAGTGTGCAAAACTACTAAGTTTTCCAAATAAATCTGAAAAATTTACAAAATCTTTAGCAATTAAAATAAAAAAAACATTTAAAAATATTGATTTAATTTTATCACCAGCAATGGGTGGAGTAGTTATTGGTTATGAGATCGGTAGAGTTTTAAAAAAAGAAACAATTTTTTGTGAGCGTGTTGATGGCAATTTTAAACTAAGAAGAGGTTTTAATATAAAAAAAAAATCAAGAGTTTTAATTATTGAAGACGTTATAACTACTGGAAAATCAAGTTTAGAATGTGTTAAATTAATAAAAAAATCTGGTGCAATTTTATTAGGATTTGCATGTTTAATTGATAGATCTAATAAGCAATCTTTAAAAATAAAAGGAAAAAAAATTGTCTCTCAAGTAAAATTACTAATTCCAACTTATAAAGAAAAAAATGTTCCTTTAAGTCTAAAAAAAATACCAATTACAAAGCCAGGAAGTCGATTTTTGAAATGAGAAAGAGACTTGGTGTAAATATAGATCATATTGCAACCTTAAGAAATGCTAGAGGAGAAAAACATCCTGATCCTTACACTGTAGCTTTAAATGTTTTAAAGGCTGGTGCAAATTCTATTACTGTTCATTTAAGAGAGGATAGAAGACACATCAAAGATAAAGATTTAAAAATTCTGTCATCTAATAAATCAATTCCTATTAATTTAGAAATTGCCTCTGATCCACAAATGATAAATATTGCACTAAAAAACAAACCTTCCTTTATTTGTCTTGTGCCAGAAAAAAGAAATGAAATTACCACTGAAGGTGGATTAAATTTAAAAAAGAATAAAGATAAAATAAAAAAAATATTGAAAATCTTTAATAAAAATAATATCAGAACTAGCTTATTTATAAATCCATCACTACAAGATATAAAATTATCAAAAACCCTAGGGAGTAAATGCATAGAAATACACACGGGTAAAATTTCTAATCAAATAAAAAATAAAAAAAATTATTCTAAAGAACTAAAAAAAATCAAGAAATGTGCTATTTTTGCAAAAAATATAGGTTTAGAAGTTCACGCTGGTCATGGGATGGATTATAAAACAACAAAAATACTTAATAAGATTGATCAAATAGAGGAATTTAATATAGGGCATTTTATCATTGGAGAGTCAGTTTCTCATGGTATTTCAAAAGTAGTTAAACAATTTATTAAAATATTACGATAATGGATATTATAGGTAATGGTGTTGACATCATCAAAAACAGTAGAATTAATAGTTCTTTAAAAATCAAAGGTTTTGTAAATAGAATTTTTACAAAAAATGAAATTGAACAAGGCAAAAAATTAAAGAATAAAATTAATTTTTATGCAAAAAGATTTGCTGCAAAAGAAGCATTTGTGAAAGCAATTGGGACTGGCTTTAGATCTGACATTAATTTTAATGATATTGAAATAAATAATCAAAAAAATGGAAAACCTTATATTTTATTATCAAAAAAATTAAAAAATCTTTTAAAAAAAAAATTTAAAATACAAAAATATAAAGTCCATTTATCACTTTCGGATGAAAAAGATTATTCGGTCGCTTTTGTAGTTATAGATAAAATAATATGAAGAAAATAATAATAGAAAATTTTAAAACTATAATCTATGCAATTATTATTGCAGTTTTAATTAGATCTATTTTATTGCAACCCTTTTACATTCCGTCTTCATCTATGGAACCAAATTTATTGGTTGGAGATAGGCTTTTTGTTACTAAATTTACCTATGGCTATAGCAAGCATTCTTTACCTTTTAGTCCGCCTATTTTTAAAAATCGTATTTTTACTAATAATCCTGAAAGAGGAGATGTTGCTGTATTCAAAACACCAGCTGATAATAGAACAGACTATATAAAACGTGTTATTGGTTTGCCAGGTGACACTATTCAGTTTATTAATGGTGATCTTTATTTGAATGGAAATAAAATTTTAAAAACTATTAAAGATAAAAATATAACCAATTATTGTGGAAAATCTAAAATAAATGTTAATACCTTTGAGGAAAAACTGCCTAACGGTAAAATCTATTTAGCATCTTATAGAACAGATATTACTTTTGCAAACTCTGACAAATATATTGTTCCAAAAAACCATTTATTTTTCTTGGGAGATAATAGAGACTGCTCAAAAGATAGTAGATTTTTATCTGAAGTAGGTTATGTACATAAAAATAATCTTGTTGGCAAAGCTCAAATATTATTTTTTTCATCTGATCCATTTATTGGAAGTATTGTAAAATTTTGGAAATGGAATGAAATATTAAGATTAAATAGATTTTTCAAAATAATTCAATAGATATGGATAAAATAAAAATTCTTCAAAAAAAAATAAAGATAGATTTTAAAAATGAAAAAATTCTTTTACAGGCTATTACTCATAAAAGCTTTGATCCAAATAACAATTACGAAAATCTTGAATTTTTAGGTGATAGAGTGCTTGGCCTTGTTGTTTCCAAAAAATTATTTGAGCTCTTTCCAAACGAAAAAGTGGGATCTTTGGATAAAAAATTAGCTTCTTTGGTAAATAAAAATAAATGCTTAGAAGTAGGCAATTTACTAAATCTTAAAGAGTTTGTTATTACAGGTAATTCTAAGTCGCGTAAAAATATAGTAGAAAATAAAATTATTTCAGATTGTTGTGAGGCAATAATTGGGGCAATTTATTTAGATAGGGGATTTGAAGTTTCCAAAATTTTTATTCTAAAACAATGGAACAATCTAATAAACAACGCTAAAATAACGTTTGTTGATGCTAAAACAAGACTTCAGGAATACTCTTTAAAAAATTTTAAAATATTGCCAATCTATAGAATGGTTTCTAATACTGGCCCTAGGCACAAACCTAAATTTAAAGTAGGCGTAAAACTTAAAAATAGCACTTATATTTATGCAATAGGATCTTCAAAGAAAATAGCAGAACAATCCGCTGCTTCTGAGCTTCTCAAAAAAATTAATCAAAAATGAATTGGCAAGATAAAGGGTATTTATTATCTTTAAATAAATATAATGAAAATTCGTCCATAGCTGAATTTTTTACGGAAAATAATGGAAAAGTAGTTGGGTTAATATTTGGATCAACATCAAAAAAAATTAAAAGTTATTTATTAATTGGTAATAAGTTTCATATAAATTCGAAACTTAGACAAGACGGTAGATTAGGTTATCTTAAGGTTGAAATAGATGAAATTAAAACGCCAGTTTATTTAGAAAATAAAAAAAAATTGTTTTGTATTATCTATTGTATGAATTTAATTAAAATTCTTACCGTTGAAAATGAAATTAATATTGAAATTTACTCTCTTTTAGAAAAATTGTTTAAAATTATTGATTTTGATAATTGGTTGGTTGAATTTTTATATTTAGAGTTAAATATACTTAAATCTATTGGATATGATATTAATTTTAAAGATTACGTAGTTAATAAGAATATTAATGGTCAAACTAAATATGTTGTAGACTCAAGTCAAAAAATTATACCAAATTTTTTAATAGATAATAAAATCATTCCTGAAAATACAAAAGATATTTACAGTGGCTATTCAATAGTTGGAGATTTTCTGGATAAAACAATTATTAAGCCTAATAACAAAAGCTTTCCTTCTTCTAGAAATGATTTTATTAATTTAATTAAATAGTCAAAGATCAATCTGGTCTGCAAAATAAGTTACAATGCAACTTGCTCCAGCTCTTTTAAAAGAAATAAGAGACTCTTTTATAGACTTTTTATCTATTAGCTTCTTATTAATTCCATTCATTATTAAACTATACTCACCTGATACTTGATATGCAAATACTGGTATTTTGAAAGTATCTTTTACTTTTTTAATTATATCAAGATAGGGCATACCAGGTTTAACCATAATCATATCTGCGCCTTCTTTTATATCTAATGAAACTTCTCTTAAAGACTCATCTGAATTTCTAAAATCCATTTGGTATGTTTCTTTATCACCTTTTAATAATTTTTTTGATCCAACAGCGTCTCTAAATGGTCCGTAAAAGCTAGAAGAAAATTTTACCGCATATGACAATATCTGAACGTCATTTAAATTATTTTTATCCAATGCCTTTCTTATCTTGCCAATTCTCCCATCCATCATATCTGATGGCGCAATTACATCACATCCCATTTTAGCTTGTAAAATAGCTTGTTTAGTGAGTATCTCTAATGTCTCATCGTTTAATATTTTTTTATTTTTTAACAATCCATCATGTCCATGAGATGTGTAGGGGTCTAATGCTACATCACACATAATACCTATTTTATTGCCAAATTTTTTTTTTATAAATTTTATACCTTTGCAAACTAAATTGTTTGGATTTAGAGCTTCAGACCCATTTTGATTTTTATACTTTGGATTTGTGTATGGAAATAAAGCAACCATTGGTATACCTTTTTTCACAGCCTTGTTTACAACAGAATATAATCTATCTATGCTATATCTAAAAACGTTTGGCATTGTTTTTATTGATTCTTTTTTATTTTTTCCTTCAATTAAAAAAATTGGTAATATGAAGTCACTGTAGGATAATGAATTTTCTTGAACTAATCTTCTAGACCAAGCATATTTTCTTGATCTTCTAAGCCTTAAATTTGGGTATTTTCCTGTAATCATATATTTTATTATGCGACAAAATCTATTATACAAATATATATATAAATGAGTAGAAAACAATCGTCATGAGTATTGATAAAGAAAAAATTGTAAATTTAAATCTACATAATGAAAAAGATAGAGTTTTAGACTTTAGTGATTTTCAAAAACAAACTATTCAATTTGACATTAACAAACTTCAAGATGCATATAACCAGATCATTAAAATCAAGAAATTTGATGATGGTGGAGGTGTAACTAACTTTGGTGCAATATCATTGACACAAATACCTGGAGACCCAGACTCAATTAAAGGAAGCAAAGCAAGAGGCGTGTATTGGACTAAGCCTGACAAGTCAGGAAAAGAGGTATCTAGAGATGTAGATATAGATGAGTCAAAATATTGTGAATTCATAAGGGACTATGAAAATACTTATTTTAAAGAAGTTTACGATGTCCTTTCATCAAAATACAAATTAGGAAGAATAAGAATTCTATTAAAAGAACCAAGATCTACTTTGAGTTGGCATAGAGATCCAGAACCAAGATTGCATATACCAATAATTACAAATCCTGGATGTTTAATGGTAATTGATAATGTGGCAATGCATATGCCCGCAGATGGTTCTGTTTGGGTAACAAACAATACAAAATATCACAATGCTTTCAACGGTGGAGAAGAAAATAGGATTCATCTTGTTGCATGTGTATTAGATTATAAATTTAATTAATTTGAAAAATATATATATTGCATCAGATCACGCAGGATTTAATTTAAAAGAAAGTATTAAAAAAAAGTATTCAAAAAAATATAATTTATTTGATTTAGGACCAGAAAAATCATCCGTATCTGTAAATTATCCTGATTATGCTCATAAATTATCTAAAAAGATAAATAAAAAACAAAATATTGGTATTTTAGTATGTGGATCTGGAATGGGAATGTCAATGTCTGCTAATAAGCACAGGAATATTAGAGCTGCATTATGTTATTCAGTAAAAAACGCCAAATTATCTAGATTGCATAATGATGCAAATGTTATTACATTAGGACAAAGGTTGATTAGTAAAAATTTAGCCTTTAAATGTATAAATGCATTCTTAAATACTAAGTTTGAAGGAGGCAGACATTTAAAGAGAGTTAAGAAAATATAAATTTATGTCAAGTGAAACAAAATATATAAACAGTGAATACAAAGACTTTTTTGAAAAAAGTTTGTTAGATAGTGATCCAGAAATTTATAAAGCTATAAATGATGAGTTGATAAGACAACAAAATCATATTGAACTGATTGCATCAGAAAATATAGTATCCCAAGCAGTACTTGAAGCTCAAGGATCAGTACTAACAAATAAATATGCTGAAGGTTATCCAGGTAAAAGATACTATAATGGCTGTGAACATGTTGATGTAGCTGAGCAACTTGCAATAGATAGACTTAAAGAGTTGTTTAATTGCAAATTTGCTAATGCTCAACCTCATTCAGGAGCTCAAGCTAATGGAGCAGTATTTTTAGCTTTGTTAAAACCAGGCGATACTTTCATGGGTATGAGTTTGAATTCAGGAGGTCATATTACACATGGTTTAAAAATTTCAATGTCTGGTAAATGGTTTAATGCAATCGGATATGATGTCGATAAAAAATCTGAGCTTATTGATTATGATAATGTTGAAAAACTTGCGCTTGAACACAAACCTAAACTTATAATTGCTGGTGGAAGTGCTTATTCTAGAGTAATTGATTTTAAAAGGTTTAGGGAAATTGCAGATAAAGTAGGAGCATATTTGATGGTTGATATGGCACATTTTTCAGGCTTGGTAGCAGGTAAGGGATACCCAAATCCTTGCGATTATGCTCATGTAGTTACATCAACTACTCACAAAGTATTTAGAAGTGCAAGAGGTGGAATAATATTAACTAACCATGAAGATTTATCAAAAAAATTTAACACTGCTGTTTTTCCAGGTTATCAAGGAGGACCTTTAATGCATATCATAGCTGCAAAAGCTGTAGGCTTTAAAGAAGCTTTAAAACCTGAATTTAAAGAATATATCAAAATTGTTTTAGCAAATGCAAAAATTTTAGCTGAAACATTAAAAAATAATGGTTTTAAAATTTATTCAGGAGGCACTGACACACACTTAATGTTAGTCGATTTAAGACCTTTTAATGTAAAAGGAAACACAGCTGCTGAAAGTTTATCGAGAGCAAACATCACATGTAACAAAAACGGTATTCCTTTTGATACCGAAAGTCCTATGGTAACATCTGGAATTAGGCTAGGCTCTCAAGCTGCTACAACTAGAGGATTCGGCTTAAAAGAATTTCAAAAAGTAGGTGATTTAATTACAAAAACTATTCAGGGCCTTTCAGAAAACCCAGAAGATAACTCTAAAATTGAGGATGAAGTCAGAAAAGAAGTTGTTAGCCTCTGTTCAAATTTTCCAATATACAAGCACTTAGGTTAATTAAATCTTATGATATGTCCTATTTGTAAAAAAGGTGACACATCAGTCGTCGACTCCAGACCAACAGAGGATGGAACAACAATTAGAAGAAGAAGATTGTGCGTTTGTGGTCAAAGATTTACTACATTTGAAAGAGTACAATTTAGAGAACTCACAGTAATTAAAAAAAATGGTAGAAAATCTTCTTTTGATAGAGAAAAACTGTCAAAATCAATTTATGTTGCTCTGAAAAAAAGACCAATTGATACGGAAACTACTGAAAAGTTTATATCAAAAATTAGCAGATCATTAGAAGAATTGGGGCAAAATGAAATTCTATCTAATACTATCGGGACAATGGTAATGGAAGGATTAAAAGATCTTGACCCAGTTGCTTATGTACGTTTTGCATCTGTATACAGAAACTTCAGAGAAGAAAAAGACTTTGTTCAATTTGTGGATAGAATAGATGTCTTTAAAAAAAGATAATTATAAATCCTTAGATAAAAAAATTATGAATTTTGCTATTAATTTAGCGGAGAATAATAAATATTTGACAGGAACAAATCCATCTGTTGGTTGTGTTATAGTAAAAAAAAATAAGATATTGTCATTTGCAACTACTAGTTATGGAGGTAGACCACACGCAGAAAATATTGCTTTAGGTAAAAATAGATATAATAAAGGAACAACATTATACTCAACACTTGAACCATGTTCTCATCACGGTATAACACCTCCATGTACGAATACAATAATAAAAAACAAAGTTAAAAAAGTTTATTACTCAATAGAAGATAAAGATTTTCGAACTTATAACAAAACAAAAAAAATTTTAAAATCAAAAAATATAATTACAAAGTCAGGCCTTCAGAAAAATAAAGTTTATAACTTGTATAAAGAATATAATTATATTAGATCGAAGAAGGCTCCCTACATAATAGGAAAAATTGCGTGTTCATCAAATTTAAATATTTTAAGAAACAATTTTCCAATAACAAACGAGCATTCTAGAAAGGTATCGCATCTTTTAAGATTTCAAAATCAAGCAATATTGACATCATATAAAACTGTCAATACAGATAATCCTAAACTTAATTGTAGACTAAGTGGATTAGAAAAATATTCACCAAGAGCAATTGTAATTGATAAAAATTTAAAAATTAAAGTAAATTCTTTTGTGATTAAAAATTCAAAAAAGAATAAATTGATTATATTTCACAGTTCTAAAAATATCTCAAAAATTAAATTGTTAAAAAATAAAGGAGTTAAACTTATTTTTCAAAAAGCTGAAAATAACTCAGATTTAAACCTTAAAGAAATTACCCAAAAAATTTATGATCTGGGACTACATAAACTATTAATAGAGTCCGGAAAAGATTTAATGATTAATTTTCTTAAGGAAAATTTATTGAACGAATTCTATTTATTTAAAAGCGACAAAATTATCTTAAATAGAGATAAAATTAATATATCATCATTTGTTAAAATGATTAATAAAAACTACAAAAATAAAAAAAAAATTAATACATATTTAGGCAACGATAAACTTACTTGTTATTATTAAAATGTTTAATGGAATTATATTTAATAAAGGGAAAATAAGCAGTATAAAAAAAAGGGCTAAGGGAATTAATTTATTCATTAGGTCTTCTTTGAAAGTGTCAAACAAAAATTTAGGCATTTCAATTTCTTGTGATGGTGTTTGTCTTACCTTGATCTCATATAAAAATAAGATTTTAGAATTTTATTTATCTAACGAAACATTGGCTAAATCAAAATATAAAAATATTAAAATTGGTGATGAAATTAATTTAGAAAAACCATTAAAATTCGGTGATAATATTTCAGGTCATATCTGCCAGGGCCATGTAGATACAATCTGTTCTTTAAAAAGTAAAAAAAAAGTTGATAAGTCATACATATTAGAGTTTAGAATAAGTAATTTATTTAAAAAACAATTAGTTGAAAAAGCATCTATACTAATTAATGGAGTATCACTTACCATTTCAAAAATTAAAAAAAATTCTTTTGAAATATGGGTTATACCTCACACATTAAAATTGACAAATTTAATTAATTTAAAAAAAAATGATTTAGTAAACGTCGAAATAGATATTATGTCTAAATATGTAAAAAAGTTTGTAAATGAAAAAAAGTAATTTTAGTTCAATAGAAAGTATTATTAAGACAGTAAAAAAAAATGGAATGTATATTCTTGTAGATGATGAAAGCAAACACGAAGAAATGGAAAATGAAGGTGATTTAGTAATATCTACATCTGCGGTCAGTCCTAGACACATAAATTTTATGGCAAAACATGCTAGAGGGTTGATCTGTTTAGCTATGGATAATCAGCAAGCAAAAAAAATTGGGCTAACTTTAGCTTCACCAATTAACCAATCAAGAAGCAAAACTGCTTTCACATATTCTATAGAGGCAAAAAAAGGCGTTACAACAGGCATATCAGCTTATGATCGTGCAAAAACAATTAAAGCTGCATCAAATAAAAATGCAAAAAAAAATGATATAGTATCACCTGGACATATATTTCCAGTTATAGCAAGAGATGGGGGTGTTCTTGTACGAGCAGGACATACAGAGGCTTCAGTTGATATATCAAAACTTGCCAAAAAAAATAATTCCGCCGTTATTTGTGAAATCATGGCAGAGGATGGAAAAATGGCTTCAGGCAAAACATTATTTAATTTTGCAAAAAAACATAAACTTAAAATAGGAAAGATTGAGGATCTAATAGCCTATAGATTAAAGAGAGAGAAATTAATAAAATTAAAAAAAACTTCTTCAATCACTGTTCAAAAACAAAAATTTAAAATTAAAGTATTTGAAAATATTCTTGATGGGTCTGAAAACTTTGCATTAATTAAAGGCACTTTAAAAAAAGGAGTAGTACCTCGATTAAGAGTAATATCGTCTAATGTAGTTCAAAATTATCTTATTAACCAGAAACTGCCAAATTCATTTGATAAAACAATTACTTATTTCAAAAAATATAACAATTGTGTTCTTGTATTTATTAGAGACCCTAACTTAAAATCAGTCACACAAACACTTAAACAGTATAACAGTAAAAATTTCTATAAAAAAGGTCATGATAAATTGATTAGAAACTATGGCATTGGAGCCCAAATTATTAAATCTTTAAATATAAAAAATATGATACTTGTTACTAGATCAAAAAAAAAAGTGATAGGATTAGACGGGTATGGAATTAAAATCAAGAAACAGGAAATTATAAAGTGAAAAAAAAAATTCTAATTGTTGTTGCAAGCTATTATGAAAATATTGCCAGTTCTTTACTAAAGAGTGCCAAAGATAAAATAAAAAATAAATGTATTATTAATGTTATTAGAGTTCCAGGTGCATTTGAAATTCCAGTTACAATTGCAAAAAATATAAAAAAATTTAATGGATTTGTTGCTTTAGGATGCGTTATTAAGGGAAAAACGCCTCATTTTGATTTTATATCTAAATCTACTACGGATGCATTAATGACTTTATCGATTACTTCTAAGAAACCTGTTGGAAACGGTGTCATCACATGCTTAAATAAAAAACAAGCTTTAAAACGTGGCAATAAAGGATCAGAGGCAGCAGAAGCAGTATTATCTGTTCTTTTTCAATAAATTATGAAAATTGAATTTTCCCCACAAAAAAATCCAAGGGTGATAATTATACAAAAACTCTATGGAAAACTTTATAACAATGAAGAAAATATAATTTTCCCAAAACACAGGTTTAAAAAATTTATTAAAGATATAGTAAATGGCACTATTGAGAGAGAAGACTTAATAAATGCAGAGATTGATAACCACTTAAATCAAGATCTGAAAATTAAAAATATGGATAAAGTTTTTCAAATTATTATCAAAAGTGCAATTTTTGAATTTTTATATAAACCAAATACATCAATCAAAATTATTATAAATGAATATTTAAAAGCATCAAATTTTTTTATTGATGACTCGCAAACTAAATACTTAAATGCATTATTAGATAAAATTTCAAAAAAGATTAGAATTAGTAATGAATGAATTTACTCTAATTCAGAAGTATTTTAAAAAATTAACTTATAATAACCCATCAGCATTAAATTTAAATGATGATGTTTTTTTTGATAAAAAAAATAAAGTTGTTCTCTCCTCTGATACTTATGTTGAAGGTATTCATTTTCTTAATTTTAAAAATCCTGACTTGGTAATTAAGAAAATAATAAGATCCTCAATATCAGATTTGTATTGTAAGGGCGTAAAACCTAAGTTCATTTTTATTTGTGCTAGTGGAAATAATATATCTTTTTCAAAAAAAAATTTAGACCTTGTTTACAATAGTTTAAAACAAGAACAAAAAAAATATAAATTCAAACTATCAGGTGGTGATACTACAAAATCTAATAAGACAATATTCTCAATTATTAGTTTGGGATATTCAAAAAAAATAGTCCAGAGAAATAAAAGTGAAAATAACGATGATATTTATGTGACTGGAAACCTCGGTGACAGTTATTTAGGTTTATTACTACTGAAAAAAAAGTTATTTTTAAGAAACGCTAAACAAAGAAAATATTTTATTCAAAAATATTATATGCCAGATCTACCTACAAAAATTAGCTCAAAACTAATAAAATTTGCCAATTCATCAATCGATATATCAGATGGTTTATTAGGTGATTTAAATAAATTAATTAGTACAAGTAAATTATATTTTAGATTAGATCTTAAAAAAATACCCATTTCATCAAAACTTAATACTTATCTAGTTAATTCAAAAAAACAAAAAATAAATTTCATTTCTAAAGGTGATGATTATCAAATTCTATTTACTGCATCAAAATTCAATAGAACATATATCAAATCTTTGTTTAAACAAATGAATCAAAAGGTAACTTTAATAGGAAATTTAACCAATGAAATCAAAAGTAATCAAATTATCTATAATAAAAAGCTTTTAAAATATAGATATAATGAGGGATATTCTCATAATTTCTCATAAAGTTAAACATTGCGTTTTATATTATTTTTTGTATTACATTGATCCCATAAATATATTTAATAAAGGATTCAATGAACTCAACTACAGAAACAATACTATTATACATTATAGCAGCTGGAATTATATCAATCATTTATGGTTTTTTTACAGGTCGAAATATTTTAAACTCAAGTTCTGGAAATGCTAAAATGGTTGAAATAGCATCAGCTATTCAAGTAGGTGCTAGAGCATATTTAAACAGACAATATAAAACTATTGGAATAGTTGGGGTTGTTGTTTTGATTATAATTTCAGTTGCATTTAGTCCATTAGTAGGTCTAGGCTATTTAATTGGAGCTGCGTTATCTGGAATAGCCGGCTATGTTGGCATGCTTGTTTCTGTCCAAGCTAATGTAAGAACTGCTGAAGCTTCAAGAAAAAGCCTTGCAAACGGTTTGTCAATTGCTTTTAAATCAGGAGCTGTAACTGGCATGTTGGTTGCTGGATTAGCTTTGTTGTCAATTGCAGTTTATTATTATTTTCTTGTAAAGATTGGTATAGATGAAAGAGAAATAGTTAATGCTTTAGTTGCGCTTGGTTTTGGTGCTTCTCTAATATCTATATTTGCGAGATTAGGTGGAGGTATTTTTACAAAAGGTGCAGATGTTGGTGCCGATTTAGTTGGAAAAGTAGAAGCAGGTATACCTGAAGATGATCCTAGAAACCCAGCCGTAATCGCCGATAATGTGGGTGATAATGTTGGAGATTGTGCAGGTATGGCAGCAGATTTATTTGAAACATATGCAGTAACAATTGTTGCTACAATGGTTCTGTCGTCAATATTTTTTATAGGTGACTTTAGTATGATGATTTATCCGTTGGCAATTGGTGGAGCGTGTATACTTACATCTATTTTAGGAACTTTTTTTGTAACACTCGGAAGTGATAAAAATATAATGAAGGCAATGTATAAAGGATTTGTGATAACAGCTATAAGTTCTCTTGTTATCTTGTATCCTATTACTAAATATGTTATTGGTTTTACTACTGAATATATTGTAAACGAAAAATCATTTACTGGATTAAGCTTGTATTTTTGTGGAATAATAGGTCTCGTTATTACAGGATTAATAATATGGATTACTGAATACTATACAGGTACTGATTATAGACCAGTAAAAAGTGTTGCACAATCATCAACAACAGGCCATGGAACAAATGTGATTCAAGGACTAGCTGTTTCTATGGAAGCAACAGCAATTCCTGCATTGATTATTGTAGGAGGAATATTATTAACGAATCACATTGCAGGCCTGTATGGTATTGCTATTGCTGTAACAACTATGCTCGCATTAGCTGGTATGGTTGTTGCCTTAGACGCGTATGGACCTGTCACTGATAATGCAGGAGGAATTGCAGAAATGTCAAATCTTCCAAAAAATGTAAGAAAAACAACCGATGCTTTAGATGCTGTTGGAAATACTACTAAAGCAGTAACTAAAGGATATGCAATAGGATCTGCTGGATTGGGAGCCTTGGTATTATTTGCTGCATACACTGAAGATATTAAACATTTTTCTAAAGTCGCAGGTTCAAATCTAGAGGGTATTATAGTCACTTTTGATTTATCAAATCCTTATGTTGTTGTTGGTCTATTAATAGGCGGAATGTTACCTTATTTGTTTGGATCTATGGGAATGCAAGCTGTGGGTAGAGCAGGTGGTGCTGTAGTTATTGAAGTAAGACGTCAGTTTAAAAAGATACCTGGTATCATGAAACGTAAAGCAAAGCCTGATTATGGAAAGCTTGTAGATCTCTTGACTAAGGCTGCTATTAAAGAAATGATAATACCATCATTATTGCCTGTTTTATCACCAATAGTTTTATACTTAATTATTTATTTTATAGGTGGTCAAGTTGCAGCATTATCGGCTGTAGGCGCTATGCTTCTTGGTGTAATTATAACAGGTTTATTTGTTGCCGTGTCTATGACAGCAGGAGGTGGTGCATGGGACAATGCAAAAAAATATATTGAGGATGGAAATTATGGTGGAAAGGGTTCTGAAGCTCATAAGGCCGCTGTAACAGGGGATACCGTTGGTGATCCTTATAAAGACACAGCTGGACCTGCAGTTAATCCTATGATCAAAATAACAAATATCGTAGCTTTATTATTATTGGCAGTAATCGCAGGTTGATTTATTTAACTATTTTATTATAGCAATCTTTCCAAACATCGCTCCAATTTTCCATTATAGCAGGAATATGTCTGTTAATATGATAGGATAATGATCCAACAGGAGCTAAACAAGGTGTACTTTTATAGATATCATGAAGAGGTTTTTCAAATGGATCATTCTCTTTTTCACCTACCATTCTTATCTTATTCTTATTAATTTCAAAAATCTTTTTTGACATCATAAATGTAAGCAAAGACTCCTTGACAACTCTCCACCTATATTTTTTACCAATATATATTGAGGTGTTATAACTAGAATCGTAATAAAATGGATAATCGCTAGGACAAAGTATTACATCATCTTTTAATAAAGTTGATAAACGTGAGTATGTAAAAATCATTTCTTCAAAACAATCAGGTTCAAACAAATAATCATCTTCAATAAAGAATATTAAATCTTTAGATTTTTCAGCCAAATCACAGCATTCAAGATATGTACCTCTGTTACCTTTGATTTTAGAACTAAAAAAATTTGTGCTAATTTTGCTGCTATTTAAATTATTTAATAACTTTTCATCAAATGCTTTGTTTGATATATCTGAAATAAAGTTCAATGTTATATCTAATTTATTATTTTCATGAAATTTATTAATGCTAGCTATTAAACTCCTTAAACAAGTTAATATAAGTTCTTCTTTATTAATATTTGGAACAATTCTTTTCCAGCTGTCTGTCGAATTCCAGAGTTGATTATTAGGTGCATATCGAAAAAAAATATCAATTTTGGTAATTTTACGATTTAACTTTAGATATCCGTTAGATAAAAATATCGTTTTATCATTTAAAATAAAATAATTACCTTTTTCATTTTTATAATCGGGATTAACAAAGTTTAAAGTTTCTTTATCTATTGCATAAACTTTTAATAATTTGAGTAAAAATCTTTTAAATTTGCTAATTTTTTTGTATTTCCTCGGAAACATCTATATTTCTAGTTTTATATTTATTTATAAAATATATATAAATCATAATGGTATATTATGTATATCTAATATTATCTAAAAAAGTAAATAAATACATATCATATGTAGGATATACTAGTAATCTTAGTAGAAGAATTAATCTTCACAACAACTCAAAAGGTGCAAAATTTACTAGAGGAAAAAAATGGAAACTTATTTATTTTAGGAAATATTATAATAAAAGTAATGCAATGAAAGAAGAATATAAGTTAAAAAAAAATTATAAATTAAGAAAAGAACTAATTCTAAATTATATTAAAAAATGAAAATTTCTATACTTTTGCCCTATAAAGAAAACTTTTCACCGATATACCCTGGCGCAGTTTCAATATTTATTAATTCTGTCACAAAATTTAGTAAATTCAGAAATAGTATTAAAGTTTATGGCAATACAAACCTTAAAAAAAAATATTCACATAATTATTATAATATACCTCTTGAAAAAAAATACTTTAAAAGTTCGACTAAAATTTACCTTAATAATTTTTTAAAAATAGAAAATAAAAGAAACTCAGATATAATCGAAGTTCACAATAGACCTATTTATATAAAATCACTAAAACATTTAAAAAATAGAAAACTTGTCCTTTACTTTCATAATGATCCTCTTTCGTTATCTGGATCAGAAAATGTAGAAGAAAGAATTTTTCTATTAAATGTATGTGACAAGATTATCTTTAATAGCAACTGGACCAAAGATCAATTTAATCAGAACCTCGATAAATTTTATCAATGTTCGTCTAAATTAATTGTGGTACATCAGTCAATAAGCAAAAAAAAAATTGATATATCAAAGAAAAAAAAAATAATTACATTTGTTGGTAAATTAAATTCATCTAAAGGTTATGATTTATTTGGACAGGCTACAACTAAAATATTAAATCGATATAAAGATTGGAAAGTTCATGTTTTTGGCGACGAACCTCGTGAAAAATTATCTTTTAATCACCCCAGATTTATTAACTTTGGATTTAAAACCCATCAGTATATTTTAAAAAAACTTGAAGAAGCATCTATATCTGTTGCATGTTCAAGATGGAATGAACCTTTTGGTAGATCAAGCCTAGAAGCCTCTAGCCGAGGATGCGCTGTTATAATTTCAGACAGAGGTGGTTTAAAAGAAACGATTACTAATGCAATTATTATTAAAGATTTAAATTTTTCCAACATTTACAAATCTATAAAATTATTAATTGATAATAAAAGTAAACTAAGGGACATGCAGTTAAAGAGTTTAAAGAACTTTTACCTTACAGATAAATATATATCTAAAATGATAGATAACTATAGAGAAAATCTTTATAAAAATGATTTAAATTCAGTCAGTATTAATAAAAAAATTATTCATGTTACTAATTTTAATTTGAGACATAATGCTAGATTATTTTATAATACCGGTAGAAGAATAAATAATGGTTTAATAAGAAACCTAAATTCAGTAGTAACTTTAAGTGATAGAGATACTATAAGTTATGAAAAATCAATTAAAGATATTAGTGGATCTAAATCTTTAAATAATAAATTACTCAAAATAACAGCTAATTATAAACCTGATTTAATTCTTTTTGGACATGCTGATATGATCACAAATGAAACAATTAAAAAAATCCAAAGTATCCATCCCAATATTAAATTTGCTCAATGGTTTCTTGATAAAATGGATAATAAAACTTGGATACATAATAAAAAAAGATTTTTGCAAAAATTTTATTTAATGAATGCAAATTTTTGCACAACCCATCCATCTGCTATAAATTTTAATAAAAAAAAATGTTTTTATATTCCAAACCCAGTAGATAAAACATTAGACAATCTTCAAATTTTTAAAAGTAAAAATTATATTTATGATATTTTTTTTGCGATGTCTCATGGTGTTCATAGAGGTGTTCTTAAACAAGGCAAAATTGATCCCAGAGAATTTTTTATAAAAAAGTTAATAAAAAAAAACATTAATATTAAATTTGATATTTATGGAATGAGCAATAAGCAACCTATTTGGGCGGATGAGTTTAAAAGAAAAGTTCAACTTTCAAAAATGGCTCTTAATTTAAGCCAAGGAAAGCCTTTAAAATATTATAGCAGTGATAGAATAGCTCAATTAATTGGAAATGGAATTTTAACATTTGTCGAGAAAAGTACGAAATTGAGTAAAATTTTTACTAAAAATGAAGTTATTTTTTACTCAAATTTAGATGATTTATCAAAAAAGATAAATTTACTAGTTAATAATGACTCTTTAAGGATCAAAATAGCAAGAGCTGGCTACAATAAATATCATAAGTATATGAATTCAAATGTGGTTACAGATTACATGATAAAAAAAATTTTTAATTTAAAGACTAAAAAAAAGTATTTATGGGAGGCATAATTTGATTGTTCCAATATTAATGTATCATTCCATATCAAAAGACAAGTCAAACTTATCAATCAGTCCTAAAAATTTTGAAAAACAAATTAATTTTTTACATAAACTTGGATATAAAACTATTAACTTTGATGATATTGGCAAAAAAATTCAGAAATCAATTATTATAACATTTGATGATGGTTATAAAGATAATTTAATAAATGCATTACCAATTTTAAAAAAATATAATTTTACGTCCACATGTTTCGTTGTTTCAGATCTTATTGGTTGCTCAAATATTTGGGACGTGAATTATAAAAATTATGTATATAAAGAATTACTAACAAAAAATGACTTAAAAGAATGGAAAAATTATGGAATGTCTATTGGTTCTCATGGAAAAAGTCATAAATCATTAATTAAATTAAATTCGAATCAGATGTATGATGAAATATTTAATTCAAAAAAAGACATTGAAAATTCTATTGGTTCAAAAGTTGAAACATTTAGCTATCCATTTGGTCATATTAATAAAATATCGGTTGAGTATGTAAAAGAGATTTATGATTTTGCAGTAACAACAATAAGATCAAGGTTCAATACTTCAAAGCATAAACTTTATTACATACCGCGAATACACATGACTGATAATCTAACTACAATCAAATTATATTTAAAACTTAAAACATTTTATGAGGATATAAAATATAATGAAAAACAACTATATTTGTAATTGTTCACACTATGATTTCTCAAATAAAGAATATAAATATTGGGAAAATAGAAATGTCACTAGTGATGAAATAATCATAGTTAAATATATTAAGTCTTTAAACTTAAGATCAAACTTAAATATTTTACATGTGGGTGTAGGTAACTCTTACATTTATGAACAATTGAATAAATCTCATATTATTTCTGGTATAACAATTTCAAATCAAGAAATAAAAAAATCTAAAAAATATAGAGATAAAAAATATGAAGTTTTATATTGTGACAAACTATCAAATAATCTAAATAATTTATTTCAAAATAAAAAATTTGATATAATTATTGATAACAATCTAAAATCTTACTCTTGTTGCAACAAAGCTTTTAACTATATGTTTCAAAATTTTGTAAATTTATTGAATATTGGTGGATCAATAATAACAACAAGATTAGGCATGAATTGGGTTAAAAAAATTAAACCAAAGTTATCATTTAATTTTAAAGATTTACTGCATTATAAATTAAAAGAATTTGAAGGTGATAAAAATAACATTTTTACAGTACATGAAGCTGAAATGTTAAGTAAAAAATTTTCATTAAAAATAAATAAAAATGAAAATATAATATCTTTTTTAAAATGAATTTTATTATTTTTAGAAATGATCGTATTGGAGATTTTCTTGTTTCATCATTATTGATAAATGATTTTAAAAAAAAAGATAAAAATTTTCATTTTACAGTGGTGTGTTCCAAAAAAAATTACTACTATGTAAGGAATTCTAAACTTGTTGATAATGTTTTACTAATACCTAGTAATTTTTTTGAAAGAATTGTTTTTTATTTCAAATTATTAAGAAAAAGATATGATATATCTATAGTTTTAGATGGAAAAAAAAAGTCAATTTTATCATCGATTATTTTAAGAAGCCCTAAAAAAATATTAATCACTAATAAAGCATCTTATAAATTCTTATTTCATTTTTTATTTTCAAAAATTATTCATATTTTGCCCAATGAAACAAGAATAGGTGAATTAAAAAAAGTCTCTAAATATCTTAATTTTAATTTTGATGATCAAAGTACTAAATATTTCAATAATCACAATTTAGTTACTGATAAGATCAAAACTTTCATAAATAATATTAATGATTATAATATTTTTCATTTTGATGAAAAATGGATTTTTGATAAATATATTAAAACATATCAAAATATAGAGCCATCTAGAGACGATTTATTTAATTTTATAAAAGATATTTTAATTGAATCAAAAAATGATCTACTAATCACCACTGGTAAGCACCAAAATTTCCTGATTAATTTTTTAAAACTGCAATTCTCAAGATTTGATGAAAATATATATACCTATAAATTTAATAATCAAAATGTATATATTGTTGATAATATTGATATTTTTAATTTAGAATATATCATTTCAAAGTCATCAATTGTTATAACATGTGAAGGCACACCATCACACCTAGCAAATATGTATAACAAAAAAATAATTGCCATTATAGACAAAAGTGAAGCAAGAATTTTTTTTAATTGGACTGCACATTTTACTAAAATTAGTTTATTGCCTAGAAGTAATTTTAAGGAAATCTCAAGTCAAATTATTAAGAATCTATAGGTTGTGATCTTTATGTATAAATATGAAGTCTGAATTTACCCAATTAATTAACTTATATCCATTATTTTCTAATAACTTATATATTTTTGAATTTAATACAAATTCTAAGGATTGATTGTAAATTTCAAGTTTATCTTGATTTAAATCATGTATCTCTGTGACAATTACTTGTATTTTATATTTATTAAAATTAAAATTTTTTAAAGCTTCGTATTCATGGTTTTCTATATCTATAGATAAAAAGTCTATTGAATTATTTTTAAATGGCGACCTTTCAATTACATTTTCTAATGTCTCTGTCTTTTGTTTTATTACTTTTATCTTATTTTTATCTGTCTTTCTGTATTTTATTAATTCTTCACTTACTGTATTAATTGCTGATCGTGAATGATAATAATAAATTTCTTTTTCTTCATCTGGTTCTGATGAAATCAATGACTGAAGATTATAGTCTTTATTTCTAATTTTATTAAACTCTTCAATTGATTTTTTATCTAAATCTATATTTATTCCTCTCCATCCTCTTTTATATAAAAGGTAAGTATTATTAAACTTAATTGGATGATTGCACCCTAAATCAATAAAAATTCCATTATTTTTTTTTGAAAACATTCTATTAATAATTAAATCAACATTACTTATAGAATATGATTTTTTAGTATATTTTTCGTAATAAATTTTTTTAATTAGATTGATCACATTTTAATTTTGTTTAAAGCATTATTTTTAAAGATATTTGCTTCTCTTATGTATCTTCTTACCATTTGCGTTGTCTTATGACCAGTCATTGCCATAATACTTCTCTCATCAGCGCCAGCTTCTGCTGCAACTGTAGCAAACCCGGATCTAAGACTATGACCTGCAAAATTTTTATTTTCTATACCTGCTAAATTTAAATATTCTTTTATTAATAATACAACTGATTGATCTGTTAATCTTTTGTCAGTTAATGCCGTTCCTTTTGAAAATCTTCTGAAAATTGGCCCAGATTTAATTTTAGAAATTTTTAACCATTTTTTAAGATTGACTACTGGGCAATACATTTCATTAGTGAAGTAGGGTAGTCCTTTAATCATCCCTTCACCGAATTGATCAGTTTTTGATCTTTTAATAGTGATTTTGAGACCTTCAGGTACAAATTCTAAATCTTCATGATCAATTGAAATTAGCTCAGTTCTTCTAAAGCCACCTCCAAAGCCAATTAAGATGATTGTTTTATCTCTAAACTTTTTAATATCTTCAATCCTTTGATCATCTATTACATTAATTATTGATTTTAAATGATTGATTAATAGTGGTTTTTTTCCTTTTTGAATACTTCCTTTCACTCTTCTTATTCCCATTAAGTTTTCAACAATGATTGGATGTTTTGTATCTAGATAATGCCCTTTAAGTTTATGAACCATGCCAATTGATACCAACCTTCTTCTTAAAGTGCTTATTTTTGAACTTTTAGAAAGGTGAGTAAGGTACAAAGAAACTATTTTAGGTTCTGATGGTAAAGAACTTAGACCATGCTTAACGCAAAATGATCCAAAATCTTTAAAGTCTGATTTGTAAGCTCTTAGTGTGTTATTTGCTTTAGAGCTTTTAAGGTTATTTAGAGTTGCCTCATGAAGTGATTTTAGGTCTGTTGTTAGTTCATTCATATAATTACTATTGATAACAATTAATTATCAATAGTAATAATATAACTCATTTTACATGTCAAGCATTTAATGTAAAAGATTCTCTATGCCTAAATATGTAATTATTGGTCTTATTGTTGTTATTGGAACGTTCCTAATTATGAACTACTGGCCAAAACTAAAAGAACAAACAAGAAATCGAATTTTAATGGTTATTTTTGGCATATTTTTCATAAGCATATTTATTCTGTTATTTCTATTAATGTTTTGAGGTAAATTGATCGATATTTTAAGCATTCTTGTTGCTGGTATATTTTCTTGCATAATTTTAGATATTCTAGGTTATTTGCTTAAATTATTAGGTGTTCCTGAGCCATCCTGGAGAATTGTTGGTAGGTGGACCTATTATATGCTTAAAAATGGATCCTTTAACAATCCAAATATAGCACATATGCAAACTATTAAACATGAGGTCTTATTGGGTTGGATTTTTCACTACTACGTATCAATTTGTTGGGCTGTGATATATTATTTTTTCTTTATACAAATAGGCTTAAAAATGACCTATTTTTCGGGCTTTATTTTTGGAGCTCTTACAACTTTAGCACCATTACTAATATTTTTGCCTTTTACTGGACAAGGTATATTTGCAATAAATACGGATGTGCCGGTTAAAACCTCTATTATGTTCTTGATACGTCACTCAGTTTATGGAATTGCGATGTATGAGGGTTTTAGATGGTTCATTTAAAGCTTTAGATTAAGTTATCCCCATAATTCTGCCCTGTTAAAAACCCACAAAATTCAACAATAAAGTGATACATACAACCTACTCTATCTGATAATGTATAAAATGAATTAAGAGGCAACTCTTAACTGACCAGCTGGGGAAAAACCGAGAGGTTCAAGCCCAGAGGGCAGAAAGCTCTACAGAGTAGCGCTAAAATAGTAGAGTGGAAGGCATGGCGGTAGCGCATAAAACGACGTGCCAAAAACTACTGTTCTTTGTGCCTGAAAAGGTACAAGGAAACAGGGTTTTTTTCTTGTTATGATCCTTAAAGGCACTAAATTTCAATTAAAAGTCTGGAAATATCTTAAAAAAATACCTAAAGGTCAGATAAGAACTTATTCTGATGTAGCAAAGGCTATAAATAAACCAAAATCAGTAAGAGCTGTGGCAAATGCAATAGGAAAGAACCCATATGCACCAAAAATACCTTGTCACAGAGTAATCAGATCGGATGGTTCATTGGGCGGCTACTCAGGCAAAGGTGGGATAAATACTAAGAGAAAATTGCTCAAGTCAGAGGGTATTTTGCTCTAGAAATGTTAAAAATCAACGGTTTTTACTTATAATACAATATTTAGTCATATTTTTTTAATATCACCTATAAGTTGCACCATAAAATAGAAAATGTTTGAAATAGAGGGTATTTTGGGCTTTTAAATGCTATATTCT
>CACBBR010000006.1 GCA_902537555.1 uncultured Pelagibacteraceae bacterium | reverse complement strand
GGATGAGACTGAGGTTTCTAAAGTTATGCCAGAGATTAATTCTTTGACTTATAGAGGATATGCTGCTCAAGATTTATGTGCGAAATGTAAATTTGAAGAAGTCGCTTACCTTATACTTAATGGCGAACTACCAACCAAAAAACAATTAAAAAAATTTGAAAAAGAAGAAAGAAAAGAGAGAAAACTATCTAAAACATTGTTAGATGACATCAAGAAATTTCCAAGAAAAGCTCACCCTATGGATGTAGCAAGAACAGCAGTGAGCATTATGGGCCTTGAGGATAAAGAGACTAAAGACAACTCTCCTAAAGCCAATATGAGAAAAGTTATGAGAATTTTTGCAAAAATGCCTGTTGCACTTGCTGCATTTTATAGAGCAAGAAAAGGAAAAAAAATTATACCACCAAAAAATAAACTCTCATTTTCTGAAAACTTTTTTCACATGTGTTTTGGGAAAGTTCCAAATAAAGACATAGTAAAAGCTTTTGATGTATCTCTTATTCTGTATGCAGAGCATAGTTTTAATGTTTCAACTTTTACTGCAAGAACAATAACTAGCAGTTTATCAGATATTCACGGAGCAATAACCGGCGCAATAGCTAGTTTAAAAGGACCTCTTCATGGAGGTGCTAATGAAGAAGTTATGCACATGATGAATAAAATTAAAAAACCTGAGAACGCACTTAAATGGATAAATAAAGCTCTAGATAATAAAGATGTTGTTATGGGTTTTGGTCACAGGGTTTATAAAAGTGGAGACTCGAGAGTTCCGACAATGAGAGAATATTTTGGAAAGGTTGCAAAAATAAAAAAAGATAAAAAGTTTGAAAAAATTTATGACATTGTAGAAAAGGTAATGATTGATAGAAAGAATATTCATCCAAACGTAGACTACCCTACTGGTCCAACTTATCATTTGATGGGGTTTGATACTGATTTCTTCACACCAATATTTGTAATTTCAAGAATTACTGGTTGGTCAGCACATATAATTGAACAACACGCTGCCAATAAATTAATAAGACCTCTCGCAAGTTATAAAGGTAATAAACACAGAAGAGTTCTTCAATTAAATCAAAGATAATTACTCTATCGAGTTTTCTTCTCTCATAAGGATTGGTCTGCCATCATGAGCAGTGTTAAGAGGTATAATTTTTCCTTTATACTTTGCGCATAATGTAGGTGCGTTTCTAATCTCATTACCCAAATTAACTTCCAAATCAACAATAACTAATTTGGCATCATCTAATTCTTTTAAGATTTTCATTTTTAATTTTTAAAGTACTTTAACTAAATGCCTCTGTCCAAGATCCTCTTGTAGAAGCTTTAGAATATTCGGTCGCTCTACCCTCAAAGAAGTTCATATGTTCTACCGCATTCAACATGGTATCAAGCCAAGTTAATGGATTTTTTTGAACATCATAAATAGGTTCTAAGCCTAACTGATCTAATCTTCTATTTGCAATAAACCTTATATATTCTTTAACTTCTTTTGCTGTTAAACCTTCCATAGGTCCCATTTCAAAAGCTAAATCAATAAAAGAATCTTCATGCTCAACGATTGTTCTGCATGCTTCATAAAGTTCTTTTTTAAGTTTAGATGTCCATATTTCAGGATTTTCTTTAATAAACTCTTTAAAGATTCTAATCATTGAATTGCAGTGAAGTGTTTCATCTCTTACTGACCAAGTAACAATTTGGCCCATGCCCTTCATCTTATTATGTCTTGGAAAGTTAAGTAAGATGGCAAAACTTGCAAATAATTGTAGACCTTCTGTAAATGCACTAAATACTGCAACTGTTTTTGCAATATCTTCTTTTGAATTAACATTGAAGTTTTGCATGTAATCATATTTATCTTTCATTTCTTTATACTTCATGAAAGCTGAATATTCTGACTCTGGCATTCCAATTGTATCTAAAAGATGTGAATAAGCCGCAACGTGAACGGTTTCCATAGATGCGAATGCAGTCATCATCATTAGTACTTCGGTTGGTTTAAATACAGTCGTGTAGTGTCTTAAGTAACAATTATTAACTTCAACATCAGCTTGAGTAAAAAATCTAAAAATTTGAGTTAATAAATTTTTTTCTGGTTGTGATAAGTTTTTTTGCCAATCTCTTACATCATCTCCTAATGGAACCTCTTCTGGCAACCAATGAATTCTCTGTTGAGTTAACCAAGCATCATAACACCATGGATATCTAAAAGGTTTGTAAACAGGGTTCTCAACTAGTAAACCCATCTTTTTTGGTTGAATTATTTCTTTATTTATTTTTTCTGCTACTGACACGATAAACACTCCTCATAATCTTGTTGGTTATTACTTTCTTCTTTTGATTTATAAACGTTTGCTGCAATGTCAGTTGAATTTGCGTCATTAACATTTTCAGCACGTTGTATTGATTTAGACCTGCAGTAATAAAGACTCTTCAAACCTTTCTTCCAAGCTTGGAAGTGGATTTGATGTAAGTCCCTTTTGTGTACGTCTGCAGGTAAAAATAAGTTAATAGATTGAGCTTGAGAAATATGAGGTGTTCTATCCGCACTTAAATCTACAAGCCATCTTTGGTCTAACTCAAAAGCTGTTTTAAAAACGTCTTTTTCGTCTTGAGTTAAAAAATCTAAATGTGAGACTGATCCTTGGTTTGTTGTAATGCTTGACCAAACTTCATCAGTATCTTTTCCATGTTTTTCTAATAGTTTTCTTAAATATTTGTTACGAACATTGAAAGATCCAGAAAGTGTTTTATGTGTGAAACTATTTGCAGCAATTGGCTCAACACCGGGTGAAGTTCCACCACATATAATGGATATGGATGCAGTTGGCGCTATTGCAGTTTTATTAGAAAATCTTTCCATAATACCGTAATCAGCTGCATCTGGACATGGTCCTCTTTCCTCGGCCAAATCCTTAGATGCTTTATCAACATTTTTATGAATGTGCTCAAAGATTTTTTTGTTCCAGGCTTTACTCATAACAGATTCGATCGGGATCATTTTCTTTTGATAATATGAATGAAGTCCCATCACACCCAATCCTACACTTCGTTCTCTCATTGCTGAATATGTTGCATCACTAAACTGTTCAGGTGCATTTTCTATAAAATCAGTCATAACGTTATCTAGGAATCTCATGACATCTTGTATAAAGTTTTCATCATCTTTCCACTCATCGTACTTCTCTACATTTAAAGATGACAAACAACATACGGCAGTTCTATCTCTTCCATCTTTATCAATTCCTGTTGGAAGTGTAATCTCACTACAAAGATTTGAAGTTTTAACATTAAGACCAGCAAGTTTATGATGTTGAGGAATTTGTCTGTTAACAGTATCGATGAAAACAATGTATGGTTCTCCTGTTTCAATTCTTGCAGTTAATAATCTTATCCATAAATTTCTTGCAGAAACTGTTGCTTGAACCACTCCATCTTTTGGACTTTTAAGTCCCCATTGTTCATCTAACTCAACAGCTCTCATAAATGCATCTGAAACTAAAACGCCGTGGTGTAGATTTAATGATTTTCTATTTGGATCTCCACCAGTTGGTCTTCTCATCTCAATGAATTCCTCAATCTCTGGATGGTCTATTGGGATATAGCAAGCTGCAGAACCTCTTCTAAGTGAACCTTGGCTAATTGCCATTGTTAATGAGTCCATTACTTTAATAAATGGAATTATCCCTGATGTTTTTCCAACTCTTCCTATTTTTTCGCCTATTGATCTAAGATTGCCCCAATAACTTCCAATACCACCTCCTCTTGCAGCTAACCAAACATTCTCACTCCACAAGTCTAAAATACCATTAAGACTATCACTAGCTTCATTTAAAAAACAAGATATCGGTAGTCCTCTAGTTGTTCCTCCGTTTGATAAAACTGGTGTTGCTGGCATAAACCATAAATTACTAATATAATTATAAAGCCTCTGAGCATGTAAGTTGTCATCAGCGTAATGACTTGCAACTCTTGCAAATAAATCTTGAAAAGACTCGTTTGCACCTAAGTATCTATCTTTAAGAGTAGCTTTACCAAAATCGGTTAGGTTATCATCTTTACTTCTATCAATTTTGATTGTTATGCCTTTGGAATTCTGAAATAATTCTGTTTCACTGTTTAGAGAAAATAAATCTAGTCTTTTATCTTTAGGATCATGATTCACATTTGGTGTATAATCAGAGACAGCTTTCCTAATAGCTTGTGATAAAATCTTGTTCATTTAGCTCCTTTTTTGTACTATACTTAATTTAGTAAAACAACTAGATGTTGTATGATGGTTTGGTAATTACACTATATAACCAACAAATCAATAGAACATTTATAGAACTTGTAAAAAAAATTATCAATAAAAAAATAAAAAAAATATAAAAATATCAACATGAAAAATTCAATAAAAATTGATCCTTTTGGCTTTAGAGAGTACGACGCCCGATGGTTGTATCCAGATGACATCAATTTAGAAGGTGTGACAAATTTGGGGAAAGGTTTAGGAACTCAGGTAATTAATCATACAAACAAAAAAAATCCAAGAATCATTGTTGGTCATGATTACAGATCTTATAGTGAAGAAATAAAAACAGCACTTAAAAAAGGGCTTATATCAACCGGCTGTCATGTTGAAGATATAGGCTTATCTTTGTCACCCGTGGTTTATTTTGCACAATTTAATTTAGATGGTGATGCAGTAGCAATGGTAACAGCAAGTCACAATGAAAATGGATGGACTGGTGTAAAAATGGGGATTAAAAAAGGTTTAACTCATGCTCCAGAGGAAATGAAAGAGCTAAAAGAAATAACATTAAATAACAAATTTATTGAAGGAGTTGGTAGCGAGAAAGAAATAACCAATTTTCAAAATATTTATAAAAATGATCTAATAAATAAAAATAAAATTAATAAAAAAATCAAAACTGTTGTTGCTTGTGGAAATGGAACAGCAGGAATATTTGCACCCGATATATTAAGAGGAATTGGTTGTGAAGTTATAGAGTTAGATTGTAATTTAGATTACACATTTCCTAAATATAATCCAAATCCAGAAGATTTGGAAATGCTACATGCAATTAGTAAATGTGTCTTAGAAAATAATGCTGATATAGGTTTTGGATTTGATGGAGATGGTGATCGTGTTGGAGTTATTGATGATAAAGGAAATGAAATATTTTCAGATAAAATTGGTTTATTAATTGCTAGAAATTTATCTAATACTCATAAAAATTCAAAGTTTGTAGTAGATGTAAAATCAACTGGTTTATATTCAAGTGATGAAATTTTAAAAAATAACTCTTGTGAAACATTATATTGGAAAACAGGCCATTCCCACATCAAAAGAAAGGTTAACAAAGAAAAAGCCCTTGCTGGTTTTGAAAAAAGTGGTCATTTCTTTTTTAATCACCCATTAGGTTATGGATACGACGATGGTATAAACTCAGCAATACAAGTATGTCATTTGCTAAATAATAATAATAAAAAAATGAGTGGAATAATTAGTGAACTACCTAATACTTATCAATCTCCGACAATGGCTCCATTTTGTAAAGATGATGAAAAATATCAAGTTGTTGATGATATAATTAAGCAAATAGAGAACTTAAAAAAGAAAAATGTTAAAATTGATAATCAGGAAATTGAAAATATTCTGACAGTGAACGGTATAAGATTTACTTTTAATGATGGTTCCTGGGGCTTAATAAGAGCTTCATCAAACAAACCTTCATTAGTAGTTGTAACTGAAAGTCCTACCTCAAACGAAAGAAAGAAAAAAATCTTCGATTTTATTGATGATTTACTTCAAAAAACTGGCAAAATTGGAGAATACGATCAAAAAATTTAATTAAAGATTTAAAAACCTAATTAAAAATAAAGTTCCAATAACATATAAAAATACCCCAAACATCCTCTGAGTCTTATTTTTATCAGTAGTATGAACCATGTTTGCGCCAACACGGGCCATAAAAGATGTTACTGGAATAAATATAAGAAAAGCAGGAATATTTACAAAGCCAAGGCTTAAAGGAAGATTTGCATTTAATAAAAAACCAGAAGTTAAAAAACCAATAGAACCAATAGATGCTATAACAAATCCTATAGCGGCTGAACTCCCTATTGCTCTACTGATTGGATATCCAAAATATCTAAGTATTGGTACATTCATCATCGCACCAGTGATTCCCATAGGCGCAGATATAAATCCAGATAAAAAACCAAAAATTGCCCTTGGAAAAAACTTAAATTTTTTATTTTTTTTTAGTTCTTGTTTAACTATCAATAAATATCCACCAAAAAAATAGACAACAACAGCAAAAAACAAAACTAAAGATTTTGTATTTAACAATGCTGCCATATATGTTCCTAGCAAGACACCAAATATTACAAATAACCCATAGGTTTTTAAAATGTTTATATCTACCGCTTTATGTTTTCTGTGAGTTATTACTGAAACAAAAGAAGTAAAAATAGTTATAGAAAAAGCTGTACCAACAGATAGATGCATCAAATAAGATTTATCAATATCTGCAGTCTCAAAAATAAAAAAAAGCACAGGAACCGAAATCAACCCACCACCTATACCAAAATAACCAGCAAAAAAACCAACCGGAAATGCCGTAAGTATCATTAATAAAATTAGTAAGTAATACTGATTGGAAAGAATGATATCAATCAATTTGACCTGCCGAATGTAATTTAGGAGAAAGTTTAACTTTATCCATTATATGATCAATTTTTTTTACATCCGCATCTCTTACACACATATTTTCACTCAAATATCTTTTCCAATGACTTGAACCGGTTTGACCATGAAATAAACCAAGAGTATGTCTCATCACTTGATTTACTCTTGTACCTTTTTTAACTTCAGTTTTAACATAGTCAATTAAATCTTCTATAACTTCCTCTCTATCTTTAATGTCATAGTTATTAAATATTTCATTTTCAATTTCTGCCAAAAAGTATGGGGAATGATAAACAGATCTCCCAATCATGGTGCCATCAACTTTATCTAAATGATTTTTAACCTGGTCTGTTGATGTAATGCCTCCATTAATTATTATTTCTAAATCTTTAAAATCTTGTTTTAATCTGTAAACATAATCATATTTTAAAGGAGGTATATTAAGATTTTGTTTAGGGGTAAATTTTCCAAGCATTGCTTTTCTTGCATGAATAACAAAAGTCTTAACGCCTGTTTTTTTAAGTGTGTTTATAAAATTATAAAAATGTTCGTAATCTTCAACATCATCGTAACCAATTCTAGTCTTAACAGTGACTGGTAGCGACGTGGAATTTATCATTTCTGATAAACAATCTGCTACAAGATTTGGCTCTTTAATTAAACAAGCTCCAAATTTATTTTTTTGAACTTTTTTGCTTGGACATCCTAAATTTAAATTTATTTCATCATAGCCAAATTCCTCACCAATTTTTGCTGAATTTGCTAACAATTTTGGAGTGGATCCACCCAATTGCAGAGCAACAGGTTTTTCTCTTAGATCAAAAGATAATAATTTTTCCTTATCTCCCCTATCAATAGCTTCTGAAACTACCATTTCTGTATAGAGAAGAACGTTTTTACTTATTAACCTTAAGAAGTATCTTTCATGCCTATCGGTGCAGTCCATCATTGGAGCAACTGAAACGAGTCTGTTAATTTTAGACATATTTTTTAAGTTTATTTGAAAGGTTTACTTTTTTTTCGTTCACATATTCTTGATGGTTTTTTTCAATTTTAGCTAATTCGTAACGATAATTAACCATAACACCAAAAGATCTTTTAAAACCAACCTCAGAAACATTGGCATTTATGGCAATATCGTCTATGTCAGCTCCATTTTTTAGGTGAAATCTACACACATCATTAATTGGAAATCCAAAATCATTTTTTTGTTTTGCTAAATAATTTAAAGCTAATTTACTAATTAATACTTTGCTATCTGCAATTCTTTTATCACCTATTTTTAAATCATTTGACTTTAAAAAGTCTAAACTATTTTTGTTTGCCTCTCCAAGAATTACAGCTGCTTCAGAACTTTCCATATTTTTAAACCAATCAGCAAAACCTACCATTGGTGACAAAGTTCCAAAATATTTTACATCTGGTAGCTCCTCTTGGAGTTCATAAACGACTCTTTTTATAAGGAAATTTCCGAGCGTTACTCTTGAAAGTCCTTCTTGACAATTACTAATAGAATAAAATGTTGCAGTGTCGTAATCTTTAATTTTTTCTTCTGACGGTCTAGTTAATTCTTGTATTGACTGACTAAGACCTTTTGTTAATGCTATTTCAACAAAAATAATTGGCTCATCTTCTAAGGCAGGGTGAAAATATGCAAAAAATCTTCTGTCCTTACCAAGTCTTCTTTTCAATTCATTCATATCCTTCATAGAATGAACTTTTTCATATTTAAGTAATTTTTCTAAAATTGCAGCTTTAGTATCCCAAGTAATTTTTCTCAGTTTTAAAAATCCTGGATTAAACCAGTTTTTAAATATATCTATTAAATCGTAATCTAGACTTTTTAATTCTGAATTGTCTTTCAAGAGTTTTTGTAAATCTTCTCTCAATGATACAATTTCGGAAGTTCCGTTTGGGGCCATATTTAATCTTACAAACAATTCTTTTCTGATACCAGAGGCTACCCTAGATAAATTTAAAATTGAATAGTCATCTTGATTGTCACTGTATTTTTTAATTGCCTCATCAATTTTTAATGGATCAGGTTTATATTTGTCATTAACCTGAATTAAAAACTTGTTTTTTTCTTCTATGGATAAATTTTGATATCTAAATAAAATGTCTCTTGCCAAAGTAATTCCAAATGCTGCACCTTTTGTAGATAACAAGTCATCACAAAGATCGATCAAATCTCTCTTTTTTGTAATACTTTTAAAAGATTTTTTTTCTAAAATCTTTTGTCCAGCATCAGCAATCGTTTCAAAAATTCTTTTTATATTTAGCATGGTGTTTTTTATATATTAAAAACCTAAACTTTTACCCATTATTTTATCCGGCAGCCAAGTAACTATTTCAGGAAAAATACACAAAATTAATATAGCTAGAGCCATAATTATCATAAATGGTATAGATCCCTTTAATATTTCTGACAGACTAACATCTGGTGTAATACCTTTGATTATATAAAGGTTTAATCCAACAGGTGGGGTAATAAGACCAATTTCCATATTTATCGTAAATACAATTGCAAACCAATAAGGGTCGAAGCCCAAAGTAGTTATAACTGGGAGCAATATGGCTGAAGTCATCACAATAACAGCCACTGGCGGTAAAAAGAAACCTGCAATTAAAAGAAAAATATTAATTAAAATAAATACAACCCATTTATTTGAACTTAACTCTACCATGCTTTGTGCTAATGATTGAGTTACATAAAGCTGTGATAGTGTGAATGCGAATAGATAAGATGCTGCGATGATAAACATTATCATCACGCTTTCTTTCATAGATACTTTAACAATGTTCCAGATTTTTTTTGGTTGATAAATTTTGTAAACTACAGCGATTAATACGAAAACTAAAAAAGCTCCAACACCAGATGCTTCTGAAGGTGTAGCTACTCCGCCATACAAAACATAAAGAACACCAGCTATAATTGCTAAGAAAGGTAAAATTCTTGGCAAGACTTCAATTTTCTCTTTAAAAGTTGGAGGTGTTCTGTTCTTTAAAGCTTTTGCTGAATCTTTATCAATAAAATAACTATGTATGAGAGCCCATATAGCAAACATTCCCGCCAACATAAATCCAGGTATCAAGCCGCTTAAAAATAATCTTCCAATTGATGTTCCTGTAGCAATTCCATAAACAATCAAAACAATGCTGGGAGGAATTAAAACTCCTAGCGTACCACCAGCCGCTATTGTTCCTGTTGCAATTTGATCAGAATACCCTCTTTTTCTCATCTCAGGTATTCCCATAGTTCCAATTGCTGCACATGTTGCTGGACTTGATCCACTTAAAGCAGCGAATATAGAGCAAGCACCTATATTTGAAATAACTAAACCACCTGGAACTCTCCAAAGCCATCTATCTAATCCAGTATATAGATCTTTTCCTGCTGGTGAGTTAGCAACTGCCATTCCCATTAAAATAAACATTGGAATTGAAAGTAAAACAAATGAGTTTAGTCCTGCATAAAATGTTTCTGCAAAAACATCTAACATTTGAAAACCTTCAAATGCGACTAACAATGTTATAGAGACAAAACTCAGACCGAAAGCTATTGGTATTCCTGAAAATAAAACTACTAAAGTAAAAACTGCAACTATTATGGCTATTAATAAAGGATCCATTAGTAATCGCCTTCCTCGTCTATAAGTTTAATTATTTCGGCAATATATTGAAGGATCATTAAGGCTGCCCCTATCATCATTGATGAATAAGGTATCCATAAAGGAGGATCCCAAACAGTTCCTGTAGAATAATTTTTTGTAAAAGCTTCCTCAACCATTAAATAGCCAAAATAGAATAAAATTAAAAAAAACAATAAACTTATTAATGATGTGAAAATTTTAAGTCTAAGAATGTTTTTCTTTGATAAAAAATCATAAATCCACTCCATACTCACATGTGCTTTTTCGCTTAAAACATAGGCACTTCCTATAAAAGTTGAAGCAACTAAAAGCATAGTGACTAACTCTGTTTGCCATGTGATTGCTCTTTGAAAAAAATATCTTTCAAAAACTAACTCAACGATTACCAATATTGATAAAAGCAGAGCTAGAACAGCAAAAGCACCACATGCTTGTGAACTGTAATTACAGAATTTTAAATATTTTTGTTTCATAAAAAAAACCCCTATTTAATATTTTAAATAGGGGTTCTTTATATATCGTTTTATTTAACTGCTAAAGCCATTTCCATCAGCTTATCGCCACCTGGAACTTTTTCAGCAAATGCTTTGTGTGAAGATTGTTTAGCAATCTCAACCCAAGCCGCATGGTCGTTTGCATCCATATATACTAGTTTTACTCCTGCAGCTTTATAAGCGTCTTCAAATTTTTTATCTAAATTTTCAACTTGTGCAGTCATATATTTTTCAGCAACTTTACCAGCTTTCATTAAAGCATCTTGTTGTTTTGAATTTAATTTATCAAAGCTCATTTTTGACATCAAAATCGGCTCATACATAAACCACAATCCAAATTTTCCTGGAGGTGTTGCGCATGTTACTTGCTCATAAATTTTGTAACTTACAAAACTTCCTGAACTTGTGTTTGCACCTGTTAATACTCCAGTTTGTAATCCAGTATAAATTTCTGATGAAGGCATACTTTGAATACCAGCACCAGCTGCCTCTAACATCTGGTTAAAAGCCTTACCAGCTGCTCTCATTACTTGTCCTTTAGCATCTGATGGGTTTTTAATACATTTTGACTTAGATGCGAAACCACCTCCAAGCCAAGCATCAGATAGAACAACAACACCAGCATCATTTATAATTCTCTTAATTTCAGTCATCATTGGACCTTTATTAAATCTTAATGCATGATCATGGTTTTTAACTGTTCCTGGCATTAAAGTTGCGTCAAATTCTGGATGGAATTTTGATGCATAAGCTAATGGAAATGCAGAAATATCTAACTGACCAGTTGTCATTGGTTTCCATTGTTCTTTTGGTTTATATAATGATTTTGCTGGATAAATTCTAATATCTAAATCTACTCCTGCTTTTTTAACTTCATCTGCAATTATTTGAACCATTTCATGTCTTGGATCATAAGAACCATCAGCTCTAGGTGTTCCAGGCCATTGGTGACTTGCTTTTAGTGTCACGGCATATGCTGATCCAATTAATGAGAAAGCTAAAAATAATGTTGTGAAATAAAAACTTATTTTTTTTAACATATTTTCCCCTCTTTAAATTAATTTAATAATGATATTAAATTGAACTTAAGGGTAAGAGTCAATATAAGGAAATGTCGTATATTTTATTATGGATGGACCACTAAAAAATTTATTAGTTGTTGATTTAACAAGGGTTTTAGTAGGACCTTATTGTACAATGATACTCTCAGATTTAGGTGCGAGAGTTATAAAAATTGAGGCACCTGAAACAGGTGACGACTCCAGAAAATTTGGGCCTTTTGTTAAAGATTATTCTGCATACTTTATGTCATTAAATAGAGGAAAAGAAAGTATCGCTTTAAATTTAAAGAATGATGAGGATAAAAAAATATTTGATAAAATATTATCAAAAGCAGATATTTTAGTAGAAAACTTTAAACCTGGCACATTAGAGAAGTGGGGTTTTGGCTGGAAAGATGTAAGCAAGAGATATCCTAAATTAATTTATGCATCAGCATCAGGGTTTGGTCAAACCGGACCTTTAAAAGAGCTCCCCGCATATGACATGGTCGTTCAAGGTATGGGAGGCTTGATGAGTGTGACTGGTCATCCTAATTCTGAACCAACGCGGGTAGGAACTTCTATTGGTGATATTACTGCAGGTCTATTTACAGCAATTGGTATCAATGCAGCATTGTACGATAGACAAAAAACAGGAAAAGGAGCTTTCATAGATGTCTCTATGTTGGATTGTCAAATAGCAATTTTAGAAAATGCAATTGCTAGATATCTTTCCAAAAATGAAATTCCAGGACCAATGGGATCAAGACATCCTTCTATTGCTCCCTTTGAAGCTTTTAAAACAAAAGATAGTTACATAATTATTGCTGCAGGAAATGATAAGCTTTTTGCAAAACTTTGCGAAGTATTAAAAATTCCTGAAACTACTAATGATGAGAGGTTTAATTCTAATTCATTAAGATGTGAAAACATGGATCAATTAAAAGAAATTTTTGAAAAACAATTACGTTCGAAATCTACAAATGAATGGGTAAAAGAAATGGAAGAATTGAAAATTCCATGTGGGCCAATTTTTAATATAAAACAAGCTGTAGAAAATCCTCAAATTCAAGAAAGAAATATGATTGTAAAATCATACCACAAAATTATTGGTGAATTTAAATCTGCAGGAAACCCTATCAAAATCTCTACCTACAAAGATGAAAATACCAGGGGTAATATTCCTGATTTAGATGAGCACAGGGAAAAAATAATAAAGGAATTTAGTTAATTTATTCTTGGTTTTCTGTTTCGTCTGATACAGTCTCTTCTTGATCTTTCATTTCGTCCAATGAAACATCAGCCTCTTCATCTTGTACTTCTTCAACAGGATCTGAAGCGGGTTGTTCAGCTGTATTTTGTAACTCTGCTAAATCATCTTTAGAAACTTGAATTTTTTCTGGAATTTTTCTTGCTCTCTTAGATGGAAGAATTGGTACACCACTTTTTGAAATTTCACCTTTGTAAAGATTTTCAAAATCATCACCAATATCATCTTCATCCTCTGAAGTATCATCAATTTGCTCCACATGTTTTCTTAACTTATAAACTGCAGCATCTGTTAAATCAGGAACTTTGATTGTTTCCTCAGCAATTTCTCTTAATGCTATGACAGTGTTTTTGTCATTATCTCTATCTAAAGTAGGCTCTAATCCTGAGTTGAGTTGTGTAGCTCTTTCCTTTGCAACTAAAACTAATTCATAAGGACTATCTACTTTATCTATACAATCTTCTACAGTAACTCTTGCCATGGACGGTTAGATACACCCCGATTGTAAAAAAATCAAGCAGTATTAGATATAAACTGGGTTTAATTTTTTTCTAATGGTGAAAAGCAAGGCTATAGAGCATGCAATTGCAATTGCTGCAATAAATGCAATCTTTTCAATTGAAAATCCAGCATCTATAAAAAAACCAAATAAAGCTGTACCAAAAGCAGTTGCGAATACCATTAAAGCAGTGGTCAAAGCTTTAATAGATCCAATATATTTTACCCCGTAAATTTCTGCCCACGTTGATGATCCTAATAGGTTAGCAAGGCCATTTGATATTCCTACCAATCCAAGAAATAAAAAAGCAGCTTGTGGAGCATCAAAATATATGATGACTAAAGTTCCAAGTAATAATGGAATATTCATGTAGATTAGTAATTTTCTACTTGTAAACTTATCAATTAAATAACCAGCAACAATTAAAGTAATTACAGAAAAAATTGAGTAAGACATAAAAGATTGCGCAATTGTATACTCACCCCACCCTTTTGAATTAGTTACGAATGATTGATACACAAACACTCCGGTTGCTATCCAGGGCATTGCCAACATATTTAATGAGACTATGTAAAATCTATAATCTCCAAGAACCTCTATTCTTTTCCAGTTTTTAATATTTTCTTCTTTCAAAATTTTGTTTTGACTGCCCTCTCTAGTATCTAATTTGACATCTTTAACTAAAATATAAGATGTCAACGGTAGGCAAATTAAAATTATTAAAGAAAAGATTACCCATAAATCCTGCCAAACAATTAGTGTTAAAAGATAAACGATTAATATAGGCATTATGAATTCTGCAGAGGATAAACCAAACCAAATAATGCTTAATGCTTTCCCTCTCGATTTTGTAAAATATCTTGAAATAGTGGTTGAGGCTGTGTGAGACATTAATCCTTGTCCAGAGAACCTCATTAAAAAAATTGCAACAAATAGAAAAGCCACTGATGATGTTTTGGAAAAGAAAAAAGAAGAAAATGATAAAAGTATAGTAACAAAAATTGCAAATTTAAGTACATTTGCATCATCAATTTTTTTTCCAATCCATATTAGAAGTAAACTACTAAATAGAGTAGCTGATGCATAAATCGTGCCAAATTGTCCATGTGTAATAGAAAGTGTTTCTCTGATGCTTGAATTAAATAAACCTATAAAAAAACTCTGTCCAAAACATGAAAAAAATGTAAAAATGAATCCGAAAATAATTACTTTTAAACTTAAATTTTTAAACATATAAATATTTTATGACTTGTAATGTTGCTTTCATAGGTCTCGGGGTAATGGGTTATCCGATGGCTGGTTATATATCAAAAGCTGGGCACAATGTAACTGTTTTTAATAGAACAACTGCTAAAGCTGAAAAATGGATTACTGAATATAAAGGTAAAATGGCTTCAACACCAAAAGAAGCTGCAGAAGGTGCTGATTTTATTTTTACTTGTGTGGGTAACGATGAGGATCTGAAACAAGTTACTTTAGGGGAAAACGGATTGTTTCATAGCGCTAAAGAGGGTTCAATCTACGTAGATAATTCAACTGTATCAGCAGAAGTATCAAGAGAACTTTATAATAAAGCGAAAGAAAAAGGATTTGCATTTTTAGATGCACCAATTTCTGGAGGTCAATCAGGTGCCGAAGGTGGAATTCTAACAGTTATGGTTGGAGGTGATGAAGAGGTTTTCAAAAAAGCTGAACCAGTAATTGATTGCTATAGTAAAAAAGTAAAATTAATTGGTCCATCAGGAAGCGGTCAACTTACAAAAATGATGAACCAAATGTGCATTGCAGGTGTTGTTCAAGGTCTATCAGAAGCTATTAATTTTGGAATAAATGCTGGGTTGGATATTGATAAAGTTATGGAAACAATATCAAAAGGCGCGGCTCAATCATGGCAGATGGAAAATAGATATAAAACTATGGTTGAAGACAAATTTGATTACGGTTTTGCAGTAGATTGGATGAGAAAAGATTTAAAGATTGTAATTGAAGAAGCAAAAAGAAATGGTTCACCAGTACCGATTACTGAAATAGTTGATGAGTATTATGCCGATGTTCAAAAAATGGGTGGTAATCGTTGGGATAGTTCTAGTTTAATTGCCAGACTCAAGAAAAAGAAGTAATCCAATGTCAAATGCCGTCCCATACTATGAGGACTTTTCTGAAATAAAGAAAAAAATATGGTCGATGCTTGATGATGCTGTAACTAATAGATCATCTCCTTTTAGAATTCCCGTTTTTGTTTGTGGTGATCAGTCAGATTTTGATGGAAGAATTGTGGTTCTTAGAAAATCAGATCAATCAAATAATATGCTTCAATTTCATAGTGATATAAGATCTGACAAAATTCCGAAATTGAAAAAAAATAATAATGCTGCTTTGATATTTTACGATAAAGAAGAAAAAATTCAGTTAAGAGTAAAAGTAAATTGTATCATCAACCATAATAATGAAATCACAGAACAATCCTGGCTAAAAACAGCTCACGTAAGTCGCAAATGTTATTTGGTAAATAATGGACCGGGAACAGAAATAGATAAACCTGGATCAGGTCTAAATGATGATATTGAAAAATCTGGCTTTACAATGGAGCAAAGCGAGGAAGGTTATAAAAATTTTACAGTAATACAATGTAAAATTAAAAACATTGAATGGCTTTATTTAGCTGCAAAAGGTCATAGAAGAGCCAGACTTGATCTTGAAAAAAATAAAGAAAATTGGTTAGTTCCTTAAATTATGTCAAAAAAATATGAAGCAATGGTTCTTTCTTGTATGGATCCAAGGTTTCAAAAACCAGTTCATCAACACCTAAAAGATAAAAAACTTACAGGAAAATTTAGCGCTTTTACTATTGCAGGTGGTTCAATTGGAGTAACAAATAATAAATTTAAAAAATGGCACTCAACATTCTGGGAAAATTTAGAAACCTCAATAAATTTGCACAAAATTAACAAATTAATAGTATTAAATCACAATGATTGTGGAGCTGCTAAAATTGTAAATAAAAATAAAAAATTTAATTCGAGAATTGAAAACGTAATACATAAAAAATCATTTAATAAGTTGAAGAAAACTTTAAAGAAAAAATTTCCCAAAATTAAAGTTACATTTAAAATATTATCTCTAAAAAATGCTTTATAATTTTATTCTTTATTTATCTTTAATAATATTAGGCCTGCTTGTAATGAGATTTGGTATATTTCAAATTAGAAAATTTAAAAAAGGTGAAACTAAAGTCACTAAGAAAATTAGTGAGCAAATTGCATTTATAATATTTTTTCTAATAATTTTAGGATTAATTGTTTACTCAATTAATGATTTGCTTTTCTAGAAATTATTGAAATCTTTGTACCTATTATATGTACACCAAGTACGTTTCTTTTTGATTTTTTTAAGTTTTTTATGAGAGTATCTATCTCTCCATTTATAATTGCTATCAGGAGATATACCTCTACCAACTTCTGCAGCCATTGCGCATTTTAAGTATACTGGATTAAAAGGTGTGCTTGAGGTTGGTTCTAAAAAGACAGAGTCTTTAAAATCCGGACAAGTAGGATCTTTATGATTATATAATGAGCCTAATTTATATTTATCGCCTCCATCTGGGCCTCCAATTATAGTTCCAGTTTTATGTCCATTTTTATTTCCTTTTGTGCATGGCCAAGCAAATCCATTTACATGCATTAATTCGTGTAGTGTAATTAAAATTCTTTTTTTGGCACTTGGATTATATTTACTTTTTAAAAAGATGTATCCATGGTGAACACTTCCTTGTCCGCCATCTCTATGTCCTACATCAACCCATGCAAAGTACAATTTATTTGGATCATTAAAACCTAATTTTGTTAAATAAGCGTCAGGGTAATTCATCCCATAGTTTCCTTTATATTGTTTATCAAATCTAACAAAAGAAATATCCATTTTGCCATCTTCCCTTAAATCATATCTAAACTTCTGATTACCCTTTGTCATTTCAAGCATCTTTTCATTAGCCTCTAATAGTTCCTTCTCCATTTTTCCATTTATATCCCACTCTCTATCTTCACTATCTTTGTTCAAGAGATAAATAAAATGAATTTGAGGCTCATCAGAAACATCTGGTTGATCTACAAAATATCTTCCAGCTTTTTCATCTGATGCAAAAACGGTATTTGAAAATAGGGAAAAAACTATTATTAATATTTTAATCATTTGGATATGTTTTTATCATTTAATTCAATCATCGCTTTTCCCGGTGCGAAAGTATAATCGTTATCATCCATTAATTTTCCATTTTTCATATTATATAATTTCCAATTAAATTTAATATTGCTATTTTGTTTTTTTCCTAATTTTAAAATTGTTAATTCAATTTTTCTAGGTTTCCCTCCAGAAGACCCTTCAAAAGACCTGGTTTCTCCCTCTTTCCAAATTCCCAAGGGAAATTTACATCCATTTTCAATTATTCTACCACCACGTCTACTATCCCAAATTCTTCCTATGCATTGTCCATCATTTGTTATTGTGAATAGCTGGGTTTTGAGACCACTTTGCCCTTTTCTTGTTCTTTTATAAACTTTTATTTTTTTGCCAGTTTCTGGATGATGCCAATCTTCAGGACCTCTAATTTCCTTTTTTTTCTTTTCGCCAAATATTAAATTAGCTTTTGTAAATTTAATTTCTGTATCATTTCTAATTTTTCCACCTGTGAAAAGCTCTAAAGGTATAAATCTTTCAAAAGCTTGGGAGAATTGAGTTAACAAAACTAATATTAGTAAACTATAAAAAAGTTTTCTCATTAAAATATAGACTTTGAATATTTTTTCCAGTTTTCTTGATATCTAATTGCATTTTGTTTAATAGCTTCAATTTCATCATCAGTACACTGCCTTATTACTTTACCAGGTGATCCCATTACTAAAGAATTATCAGGAATTTCTTTTCTCTCTGTTACTAATGATTTAGCACCAATTATACAATTCTTTCCAATTTTTGCTCTATTAAGAACTACAGCTCCGATTCCAATTAAAGAATTATCGTCAATTGTGCAACCATGAAGCATAACCATATGACCAATGGTTACATTTTTTCCAATTTTTAAAGGGTAACCTGGGTCTGTATGTAAAACACTTCCATCTTGTACATTTGAACCTTCTCCAATGTGTATATTTTCGATATCACCTCTAAGAGTTGCATTAAACCAGACACTGGAGTTTTTTTCTAATGTTACATCTCCAATTATAACAGCGTTAGGTGCTACCCAATTTTCGCCAAGGTTTTTTGGTTTTTTATCTTTTAAATCGTAAAACATAAATTATATAGTCTTTTATCATGGCATTAACAAAAACACCAATTTGTGACTTCGGTAAAAAAGCTGATTACTTTGAACTTAAATCAATAGACAATAAAATAATTTCATTGAATGATGCAAAAGGTGAAAATGGAACATTAATAATGTTTATCTGTAATCACTGTCCTTATGTTTTGGCAGTGATAAAAAATGTTGTCGAAGACTGTAAAGATTTAGAAAATGATGGAATTAAATCTATAGCAATAATGTCAAATGATCCAAAAAGATACGAGGAAGACTCATTTGACAATATGGTTAAATTTTCGAAAAATCATAATTTTAATTTTCCATATGTAATAGATGAAACACAAGAAGTAGCAAAAACTTATGGTGCAGTCTGTACTCCTGATTTTTTTGGATACAATAAAGATCTTGAGCTTCAATACAGAGGAAGAATAAGAGAATTACAAAACCTAAAACCTACTAAAAATGGAGACAGTGAACTTAAAAAAGCTATGAAAATGATTGCAAAAACCAACAAAGGTCCAAATGAACAGTTTCCAAGCATGGGCTGCAGTATCAAGTGGTTTTAATAAATAATGTATTTATTAATTACTAGAACTTTTCCACCAGAGTTAGGGGGTATGCAAAATCTCATGTGGGGATTGGCAAGATCTCTTGCAAAACTTAATTTAATAAAAGTATTTGCAGATTATCACGAAAATCATGAAAAGTTTGATAATTCAGTTTCATTTTCTATTGAAAGAGTTAGTGGAATGAAACTAATAAGAAAATATCGAAAATCTTATTTAATTAATGATTATCTTAAAAATAATAAAAATGTGGAATGTTTAATTGCTGATCATTGGAAAAGTTTAGAACTAATTAAAACAAATAAAAAGAAAATCTGTCTAATTCATTCTAAAGAAATAAATCACCCTAAAGGCTCTGGATTAAATAAGAAAGTTTTATCAGTTTTAAATAATATAGATCATGTTGTTGCAAATTCAAATTATACAAAAAACTTAGCTATAGACCTTGGAGTGGATGAAGAAAAAATAGTTGTTATTAATCCTGGAGTTGAACCAGTAGTTGAAGTGCCAAAGAAATATTTAGATGAAGCGGAGACAATATTGAAAGGTAAAAAAAATAGATTAATTACAGTTTCAAGACTTGATAAAAGAAAAAATCATGAAAAAGTTATTATGGCTATTAGAAACCTAAAAGAAATTTATCCAGATATAATTTATACATGCATCGGGTATGGAGATGAGGAAGAAAAATTAAAAAAATTAGTTGTTGAGCTAAAATTAGAAGATCAAGTAACTTTTTTAAAAGACATACCACCTGATTTAAAAAATGCTCTTATTGCAAAATCACACATTTTTGTAATGCCATCCATAATTTATAAAAAATCAGTTGAAGGCTTTGGAATTGCATATGTAGAGGCTGCACAATATGGCGTTCCATCAATTGGTGGGAAAGATGGAGGAGCGTCAGATGCAATTATACACGAAAAAACTGGTTTGATATGTGATGGTAATAAATTAGAGGATATTTACTCAAGTATAGAAACTCTTTTTAAAGAGAATAAATATTTAGAATATGGCAAAGAAGCTAAAAATAATTCTACAAACTTTCTTTGGGATAAGGCAATTGAAAAATATAAGAGAATCTTATAAAATAATTACATGATCGCTAAATTTAATAACATTTTCTACTTAATTATATTTCTTGCACATTTTATAGGGATAGCCGCATATTGTTTTCAAACAATTGTTGGAACTAAAAAATTTATGGATAAGTTTGGTATAGATCATAGTGCTGCTGTTATGGTTAGATTTGTTGGAGCATTAATGCTTGGTTGGGTAATAATGGCTATTTATATAATGTTTGTAAGATCAAATGGAGTTGAAGGTACTTGGGCGTTTTTTAATTTAATATTTATTATACATGCATGTGTTTTAGGAACAAATTTCTACTCGCTTAAAATTGATAAAACTGGCCTTAATGAAAAAGTTACAAATGAAGGTATTATAGCACCTACAGTCTTTTTAATTATGATGGCTATACTTTGTTACGGTTTATCAGATAAAATTTATATTACCTAAATAGAATTTAAAACTTGTTTCGCAGCTCTTTCACCACTTAGGTCTGCTCCATGACATGTTGCAAAAACCCCTGTGGTTGCTTCACCAGCAAAGAATAATTTGCTTGCAACTGGTATTTTTAATTTTTTTCTTAAATGAGATTTTCCAGGTTTGGCGCTTGAGTATGATCCAAGTGTAAATGGGTTTTTTCCCCATGCTGTTACATGTGCTTTTATGAAATATTTATCAATTTTAGACCCAAATGCTGAACGAAGCCTATTTAATACAAAATCAATAGAAGCATCTTTACCCTCAGCCTCTAAATGCTGAGCAAATTTTCCTCCAACATCAAAATATGAAATATTAGTTCCTGAAATTTTAAGCGTTGCACAAGAACCAGCAGGAGATCCATTTATTGTATTTTCAATTCTGTTTACAAAATATGTATCATTTTTCACTTTGTATTCTTTATAAAAATCATCTTTTAACTGGAATGTAATGTGATTGTAAGTTCCTAATCTTATTCCATCAAATGCTTCGTATTTCTCTAGGGGTAGTGCAGGACTAAATTTTATTTTTCCGGCATTTAATACTGCTACTGAAACTGTCACCACGCATGTTTTTGCATTTATTGTTCCTTGATTTGTCTCTATTTGCACACCTTTACCGCCCCATTTAATTTCGTTTGCCACAGTCTTTAATTTAACCGGTACATCTCTTCTGTAATAGGCAAGTAAAGTTCCATATCCCTCTTTTACATATCCATCTCCCTCACCTTGATGTGTCCCATTTGTATGACTATCGTTTAAAGTATAATCATCAAAGTCCACAGCTGGCTGACACGGACCAAGCAATTGATGGACAGATTGAAACCATTTATTCTTTTTCCATTTTTCTGGAATTTTGCTCATAAAAGGCTCATCTTTTGATGGAATATCATTTTTTTTCCATTTTTTCTTTTCAACCTTTGAATACAGTGAACCAAGCTTAAAGCCCTTAATTTTCTTTTCTCCATCATAAATCATCAAAGGCTCTTTATCTTTGTAGATATTAAATTTATCTTTATGTTTTTTGCCAAATTCTGCTATTTGGTTTTTACTGTATTGATGTAACCAGTGAGCACCCATATCATATGGAACGCCAAAAATAGAATTATCAGTGTAGCATCTTCCACCTTTTCTACTCATTGCTTCAATACATAGTACAGATTTGCCCGATGCCATTAAATTTGAAGTTGCAGCTAATCCGGATGCTCCTGCACCAATTACTACAACATCGTAATTATTTTGAGCGAGGGATATTTTAGGTAGGCTTAATAATGCTAATGAAGATAAAGATGTTTTTAGAAATTTTCTTCTGTTTATCATTTTCTTATTATAGATTTATAAAAATGCCAGACAACTATTAAAATAGTCGTTAAAAGAATACACAACGTAAGTGTTCTGTCCCATAGAAACTCCCATGATCCGTTACTTAATAGCAAAGATCGTCTTAAATTTTCCTCCATAAGACCTCCTAATACAAACGCAAGTATTAGAGGTGGCATAGGAAAATCATATAGTCTTAAAAATGTTGCAACAACTGCAATTCCAATCATTAAATAAATATCGAAGTTATTGAAAGACATTACATAAATCCCTGTAACTGAGAAAAATAAAATTAAAGGTATTAAATAATTTTTAGGGACAGCAAGAATTCTTGCAATATATGGAATTAAAGGAAGGTTTAAAATCAATAATATAACCATACCTATGTACATTGACATTATTATTGACCAAAAAATTTCTGGATTTGTCATATATAATCTTGGTCCAGGCTGAACTCCAAAACCTAATAGTGCACCTAACATAACCGCTGTAGTTCCGCTTCCTGGTATACCTAGTGTCAACATGGGCACAAATGAACCAGAACAAGCTGCATTATTTGCAGTTTCAGGAGCTGACAAACCATTTACACTTCCTTTGCCAAATTTTTCTTTTTCTTCGTCGTTAACTACATTTCTTTCCATTCCATAAGCTAAGAAAGATGCAATTGTTGCTCCAGCACCTGGTAATACGCCAATTAAAAATCCAATTATTGATGATCTAGGGATAGTTTTATACATTTTTGATCTTTCTTCTTTATTTATTTTAATCGAACCAAGTTCTGTTAATGAAACTTGTTTTGCAGCACTTGTAGGATCATTTCTTTTTAATATGATTGTAAGCGCTTCACTCATTGCAAAAGTTGCCATTACAACTAATACAAAGCTAATGCCATCTGTTAAGTTCATATTGTCAAATGTAAATCTTGTAATATCCGATAAGCTATCTTGACCAACTGAAGCTAACATTAAACCTAATACTACCATCATCATTGCTTTTAAAAATTGACCTTTAGAAGAAAAAGCAGCAATAGCGGTTAAACCTAAAATCATTAAGGCGAAATAATCCGGTGATCTAAATGACAAACTTACTTTAGATAAACTAGGTGCCATAAACAAAAGGTAAATTGCAGACAATGTTCCACCTGCAAAAGAACTCCAAGCAGCAATAGCTAGAGCCTTTCCTGCCTTTCCTTGTTGTGCCATTGGATAACCATCAAAAGAGGTAGCAACTGTACCTGGTACACCCGGAGCGTTAAGCAATATTGAGGAAGTCGATCCTCCAAAAACAGCGCCATAATAAACACCTGCCATTAGAATTAACCCAGTAGCAGGGTCAAATCCATAAGTAATTGGGATCATTAAGGCAATCGCAGTCATTGGACCAAGACCTGGTAACATCCCAATAATAGTTCCAAAAAAACATCCTACCATTACCATTAAAATATTTTGAAGTGTAAGAGCTGTGGTTAATCCAATTAAAATTCCTTCGATCATCCCATAACTCCAATTGATTTCAAAAATGGATCTCTTAAATAAATATCAAGAACACCATGAAGAAGATACATAAATGCTGCAACGAAAGGAAAGGATAATAAAAACATTAATACCCACCTTCTCTCACCTAAAAAATAATAAGATGAAAATAAAAATAAAGAAGTAGTTAAAAAATATCCAACTTTCAAAATTGTAGCACCATATATAATTGCTATAACAATAAGAATTGCTGTTTTTTTATACTCTAAATTTTTATGATCTACCTTTATAGTGTTCGGTTCAGGTAAAATAATTTTTAATCCTGAAAAGAATAATCCTGCATAACCTAAATAAATTGGAAATGTTCTAGCATTAAATGGTGCATTTTCATCAAATGCAAAAACTTGAATTTGGTAAGCAGTATATAAATAAAATGCTGAAAAAATAAAAAAGAGCAGTGATATAATTTTTGTAGTATTTATATTCACTGCTCTATTTTAAATAATCTTAAAGATTAAATTACTCCTAGTTTTTTCATAAGAGCTGTCATTTCTTCAGTTTGTTTTTCTAAGAAAGAAACAAACTTTCCTTCTGGGTTATAAATATTTACCCATGCATTTCTTGCTCTTACAGTTTCCCATTCAGGAGTTTTTTGTACATCACCTAACATTTTAGCAATTTTTGATTTATCAGAATTGCTCATTCCTGGAGGACCAAAAAAACCTCTCCAGTTTACGAATTGTACATCATATCCTTGTTCTTTTAATGTTGGTGCATCTGGAGCATCAGACACTCTTGATGGAGCAGTAATACCAATAATTCTTACTTGATCTCTTGCACCCATCAATTCACCTAAGCCTGTTGATATAATTTGAGTCTCCCCAGATAAAAGTCCAGCTAATGCTTTTCCTCCAGCATCATATGGTATGTATGCAACCGCATTTGGGTCTGCTCCTGCAGCTTGAAATGCTAAAGCACCAATTAAATGGTCCATGCTTCCTCTGACAGAACCACCAGCCATCTTAACTGAATTTGGATCTTTGTTGTAAGCATCAACTACATCTTTAAAGTTTTTAAAAGGTGAACTTTTTGCAACTGCAATAGCTCCATAATCACCAATAACTCCAGCAATTGGCACAACGTCTTTATAAGATAAAGTGCCATTACCTTTTACATAACCTTTATGTCTTGTGATTGATCTTAAGACCAATGGTGTTGATTGAACTAGAATTGTATTAGCGGGTTTTGTGTTAATCATGTAAGCTAAAGCTTTTCCACCTCCACCACCTGACATATTTTCAAATGATGCACTTTTTAACATTCCAGCTTTTGTTAAAGCTTCTCCTGTTCCTCTAGCAGTTCCATCCCAACCACCTCCAGCACCACCACCAATTACAAAGTGCAATTTATCCATTGCGACTGAGCTTGAAGTTGTTGCTGAGATTAAAAGTAAAGTTGAGAATAAAACTGTAATTAAAGATTTAATTAGTTTCATTATTTCCTCTCTTATTATAATTATAATACCTAATATTAAACATAGATTTATATTTAGTGTCAATAATGATTACGTAAATGTTGAATACTTTATCATTTCAAAACTTTTTTAAAGATTTGGGCACCAGCTATAAAGCTCTCGCTATTGGTATAATAGGTGGTTATATTGGAACTATAATTGGGCTGCCTTTGCCATGGTTATTAGGTTCTCTTGGTTTGAATCTTTGTGTGGCTTTTACAAAATTTGACATAAAGTTTCCCACAAAATTATTAAATCCTATTTTTTTAATGGTTGGAATAATTCTTGGCGGGACACTAAATGTATCTTTATTATACAAAATACATTTGTGGGTATTTTCATCTGTAGCAATGTTGGTATGTACAATTGTAAGTACAATATTGGCTGGTTTATATTTTGTTAAAGTTTGTAAATTTGATAAATTTATTGCTACTTTAGCAGCTCTGCCAGGTGCATTTGTCCCAATTGCAGCAGCACTTTTAGAATATGGTAAAAAAGATAATCATAAGCAAGTATTAATACCACAAGCAACAAGAGTAATTTTTATCGTTAGTTTTGTGCCAATTTTATTTATAAGTAATTTAGGTTTTTCGGAAATCGAAGGATATAATTATGATAACATCTACAATCTTAGATATTATTTTGAAATAATATTTTTAATTTTTATTTGCTATTTATTTTCACTATTTTTAAAGAAACTTAAAATTCCATCTCCTATTCTTGTGGGTGCAATGGCTTTATCTGGATTATTTTATACTTTTGAAATTGTTAATGCTAGATTTCCTGATTTTATAATAAATATTGCTTTTATTTTTTTAGGAACAGCGCTTGGAAGTAGATTGAATGGTTTAAAATTGAAAGAATTATTTTTTTATATATTTCACGGAGTTATAGTCAGTTCTATACTTGTAATTGTTGCAATGGTAACTGCATATTTTTTACAATTTCTTGGCTTTGATTTCATTCCAACATTTTTAAGTTTTGCTCCAGGAGGCATACATGAGATGGTAGTAATAAGTGTAGCTTATAATATTGATCCAATTTTTGTGAGCTATCACCATTTTTTGAGAATATTAATAATTGTAGCTTTTCTTCCAATTATGCTTAAAAAATTTAGTGATAATTCTTAAAGTATTTAAATAAAGTCTATTATAAGTTTAGTGCTGCTTAAAAGAATTAATGCATAAAGGATATTATAAAATAAATTTTCTTCTATAATTTTTAATAATTTATATCCAATAAATATCCCAATTATAGCTAAGGGAAAAAGAGAAATAGATTGATACAGAGTATCAAAATTCATCATAGATAAATAAATGTACAAGGGTAATTTTATTAGATTAACACAGCTAAAAAAAATAATTCTTGTTCCAACGTAAACTTCTTTTTTCAATCTTAGAGGAAGAAGATAAAGACTGGTAGGTGTTCCACCAGCATGAACGCAAAAGCTTGAAAATCCTGCGATTGCGGAGCAGATCGCTCCTTTAATAAAATTCTTTTTAGCTGGAACTGTCTTTTCTTTTTTGAATAAAAAATAATGTCCAGCAAATAAAAAACCCATTACCCCAACTATTAGTTTAAGCAAGTCTTCTGAGAAATTATTAAATGTAAAAGACCCAATTATAATACCTACTGCTGCAAATGGTACGATTATTTTTAAAATGCTGAAATCAAACTCTCTTCTAAATCTATATACAGCTATGATATCTGAAAATATTAAAATAGGTAAAATGATTGCTAGAGCTTGTTGCAAAGGCATTACAATGGTCATCAGAGGAACAGAAATAAGTGATATCGATCCACCTAAACCAGATTTTGCAATCCCATATAAAATTATTGCAGGTACTACACTTATAAAAAAAAGGGAATTAATTTCCATTAATTTAAAGATTTAATTACATATTCAAAAACTTTCTCAGGTGAAAGTTTATTAAGATCTGTAACTTGTATTGCTTTGAAATTTTGTCTCTCTATACTTACTTTATATGCGGTAGTATGGGAACCAAACAAAGCCAAACCTCTGGCGTCTAAATGGGCAGCCATATGCGCTGGACCTGTATCGTTAGATACCACAAAAGAACTATCTTTTATTAATGTTGCAAGTTCCACGATACTTAATGATTTATTTTCATTTAAAATTGAAATTGCATTAATGTCATTTTTCATATTTAATTCATTAGGACCTGGTGCAATAACTATTTTGTACTCATTGTTAAATCTTTTTTTTATTAAATCTATAAGCTCATTGTAATAAGGCCATTTTTTAATTTTCAAGTGTGGAGAGCAAAAAGGGAATAATATTATGTATTTATTTAAATCAAATTTTTTTTTTATATTTTCAATATTGGAACAAGCCCAATCAAAATCAGGAAACATAGTTTTTTTAATTTTAATGCCTGAGGTTTCTAGTTGATGTTTAAATCTGTCTAAAACAGGGTTTTTATCAAATTCATCTTTAGATTTATCTTTTGGCAATGTAGTTTCAGAAGACGACCAAATAAGATTGCCAGCATTAGGAAACAATATTTTTTTATAGAAACTTGATCTAGATGAATTTTGTAAATCAAAAATTTTTATAAATTTGTATTTTTTCAATTTTCGCATAAGATTAAATAAATAAAACAAATTAAATCTTGATAATCTCTTATCTAAAATTACGTCCTCTAAATATGGATTTTGCTTAAAAAGAACAATGTAAGGCTTGGTTGTTAATAAATAGACTTTATCATTTTTGTGAAAATCAGAAATATCTTGAATTGCACCGCTTGCTTGGGCTATATCACCTAAAGAACCATGTTTGATTATAAGAATATTAGACATATTTTAAACAACTTAACACACTATCTTTATTTATGAATAAAATTTTAATTGAAGTTTCAGCTGGTGAACTATTAGATAAAATTTCAATTTTAGAAATCAAAAAAGAAAAAATTAAAGACTTAAATAAATTAAAATTTATAAATGATGAATATCTAATTTTAAAGAAACAATTGGATGAAAACATAACTTTAAATGATGAATTAAAAAAACTTTATGAAGAATTAAAGGCAATAAATACAAAACTTTGGGATATTGAAGACAACAAAAGAATGTGTGAAAAAAATATTGATTTTGGTGAAAATTTTATAAAACTATCAAGAGATGTTCATTTTTTAAATGATGATAGAGCAAAAATTAAATTAGCAATAAATGATTTAACCGGCTCAAAGATAAAGGAAATTAAACAATACACAAACTATTAAAGCATACTGGGGATAACTTTTCTCAAATCCATAGATAGTTTTGGATTAATTTTTGAATAAATAATTCCTTTACCAAATTTCTTAAGAGCCATAATTTTACCATCAGGTGATATAATTACAGTATGTCCAAAAGTTTCTCTTTTAATTGTATTTTTTCCTGTTTGATTAGGTGCAAATATATAACAAAAATTTTCAATTGCTCTTGCTTTTAACAAAGTTAACCAATGTCTTTGACCAGTTGTTTTCGTAAAGGCGGATGGAACAGTTATAAAACTTAAATTTTTTTTAGATAAGTTTCTATAAAACTCTGGAAATCTTAGATCATAACATATCGAAAGACCTATTTTTCCCCAAGGTAATTTTGCTGATACTAGTTTTTTTCCTGCCATAAAAACTTTACTTTCTTTATGTTGTTCTTTTTTTGAAACTTTTACATCAAACATATTTATCTTATCGTAATAAGTATTTATTTCGCCCTTAGGTTCTATAAGAATAGATCTATTTCTTAGTTTGTTTTTTTCTTTAACACACATTGATCCAATGAGTATCCATTTCTTCTTTTTTTTGGCTATAAATTTTACTTTTTTTATAATTGGATCATGTTTCATTTCATATGAATATTTAAATAAATTATTCTTGTCAGCAGACATTAATGAAGAAGTCTCAGGAGTAATTATTAAATCAGCTTTATTCTTTATTGCTTGATTAATATATTTGATAATATCCTTAAAATTTTTATTATAATTTTCGCCACTAGATAACTGAATACAAGCTACTTTCATGTTTGAAATCCATATTTTTTTTCTAAGTACTTTACAATATTGTGTATAATAAAGGTTAGAAATAAATATATTATTCCTGCAGTAATGAAAGCTTCAAATGGTTTAAAAGTTAAAACATTTACTTTCCTTGCCTCACCCATTAAATCCATAATTGTTATAACGCTTGCAAGAGATGTACCCTTAAGCATTAAAATTATTTCATTTCCATAAGCTGGTAATGACTGTTTTATTGCAATTGGAATTTGTATTTTATAAAAGGTAATTTTTTTTGTAACACCAAGACTTTGTGCGGCTTCTATGTAGCCTTCTTTTATTGTTTGAAACGCTGATCTTAAAATTTCAGATGTGTATGCTCCGGTATTTAATGAAAATGCAATAATTGCACACCAATAAGGCTCTCTGATAATTACCCACAAGAATGAATTCCTTAGAAATTCAATATTTGCTAACCCATAATATATTAAATATAACTGAACCAATAATGGCGTTCCTCTAAAAAAGTAAGAGTATCCATAAGCAAATTTATTTATTATTGGATTTTTATTTATCCTTAAAATTGCAAAAAGCAAACCTATTAACAATCCAAAAAACATTGAAGATGCAAGAAGTTTTAAAGTTATGACTGCTCCATTTAACAGGCTTGGAAAAATACTGATCATTAAATTTATATCCATTAAAAACCTTTGTTGTATCTAACTTCTAATTTGTTAATTATTTTCATGCTTAAGAATGTAAGAATTAAATACAGAACTGCTGCTACAGAATAAAAAAATAAAGGATCTCTTGTTGAGCCTGCAGCAATGTAAGACTGTCTCATTATTTCTACTAATCCAGTTACAGATATTAGTGATGTATCTTTGAGTGTTATTTGCCATACGTTACTTAAATTCGGAATAGATAATCTCAACATTTGGGGTAAAATAACTTTATAAAATTGAATATTTTTCTTTAATCCCAAAACTTTAGATGCTTCGAATTGGCCTTTATCAATTGATAAAATTGCTCCTCTAAAAACCTCCGTAGAGTATGCTCCGGATATAATGCCTATAGCAAGAGCACCAGTTATAAAAGCGTTTATCTCAATATATCCATCATATCCAAAAATTGACGCAACATACATTGCAGCTCCAGTACCACCAAAAAATAATAAATATATTACTAATAGTTCTGGAACACCTCTAATAATAGTAGTGTAACAGTTTCCAATAATATTTAATGTTTTGTTTTTAGATAATTTTAAAGGTGTGAATATTAAAGCAAACAAAAAGCCTATTGCCATTGCACCTATAGAAACAGCAATTGTCATCAGGGTTGCAAAAAACAGTTCGTCTCCCCAACCAGTATCTCCAAATGAAAGAAGTTCCATATAGATTGGCGACTATATAATATAGTCGCCATATCTAAAATTAATTACATAGAAGCGTCAAAACCGAACCATTTAATGGCTATTCTGCTGATATGACCGTCTTTTCTTGCTTTATCAATGGCTTTGTTAAAAGCTTTTAAAAGTTTGGTATCATCTTTTCTAATACCTACCCCTACACCATTACCAAATGCACCACCTGAAAAAGTTGGTCCCACAAGTACAACAGCTTCTCCAGATTTTTCAGCGTAGTCAGTAAATGCTACCGCGGCAGCTAACGCAACATCACATCTGCCATTAGATAAATCAAGATTAACCTCATCCTGTGTCTTGTAAGTTTTTAAGTTTATTTTTCCTACATCTCCAGACTCAAGAAAATTTTGGTGGATTGTACCAATTTGAGTACAAACTGTTTTTCCTGACAAAGCAGATGTTAATGTTTTCATTGCTTTATTTACAGCTGATCCGCCAAGGTTTAAATTTACAGCATCAGGAGTATCTATTCCCTCTAGATCTGAACCCTTCATAACTGCTAATGATGCAACTTCATCAGCGTATCCTTGAGAAAAATTTATTGTTTTCATTCTTTCCTCAGTGATTGACATTCCAGCCATTATTGCATCAAATTTTTTTGAAGTTAAAGCTGGTATCATACCGTCCCAGTCTTGTTCAACTATTTCACATTGTTGACCAATGTATCTACATAATTGCCAAGCTAACTCTACTTCAAAACCAATTAATTTCCCTGAAGCATCTTTTGAATTCCAGGGAGGATAAGCACCTTCAGTTCCAATCCTAATTTTATCAGCATTAGCAGAGCTAATTAAAAATAAGGATAATAGAAAAGTTAAAAATATTTTTTTTATTACATTCATTTTTCCTCCGTTAAAAAAATAATTATTTCACAATTTTTCTGATTTAAAAAGAAAAATTTAATGATTTATTGATGAGGAAAAATTCCAAGAACAATCAAAACTAGGTATATAAACTCTAGATAATTTAGTGTTACCAAAATTTTGATTAAATATATTTAACCAATTTTCAACCTGCTTGGGCTTTTTATCTTGACTCCCAACTTGAGCAGTAATTACACCTTTTGGTTTTAATATTCTTACAAGAGAATTCATATTTTTAGCAGCTAAATCAATGCAATATTGATCGTCGTTTAGATCTACATATATTTGATCATATGTATCATCTTTAACAGCTTTTATACTTTCAAATGCATCACCCCATACACATTTTACAGAATTTTTTTCAGTAGCCTTATTTCCAATCGTTCCAAGATGTTTGTCACAAACCTCTACTACTTCGGGATCTAATTCATACCAATCTATAAATCCAAAATTTTTTGATATACATTCTCTAGCAACTCCTCCATCTCCTCCACCAATAATAGCAGCTTTTTCTTTATTAGAGTTTAAACTTAGTCCAGAACTTACAAATGTAGAACTATAAAGATGTTCATCTTTTTCTGCTACTTGAATTTCATTATCTATAAATAAAGCTTTTCCAAATTGTTCCAATTCTAATATCTCAATATGTTGGCCGACTTTTGACTTAAAATTTTCGAACACTTTATTTACAACATATGATTTTTTTAAACCTGGTGAGCTATAATTATCATGATAGAGGTCTACAGTATCTCGATCAAACTGTTTTTTAATTATATGAGTATGTTCAATTTCATCTTTAATAACCTCTAAAGCGACAGATGGAGAAATTTTTGCACATGTAAAAAAATCGAAGCTTATAATTCCTTTTTCAGGAAATGTGTGAAAACTAATGTGACTTTCTGCCAATAAAGCAACTAAAGTAAATCCTTGAGGCTCAAACTTATATTTTGATATTTGGAGTACAGTAACTTTTGCTATTTTTGCAATTTTGTAAACTAATTTTTCAAAGAAGACAGGATCATACTCCTTTTTTGTGCCTACTATATCTAAGGTAATATGTTCTCCAACTTTAGTCATATAATTATTAAATAACTTTAGTATTTTAATTTTTTACTTCTTTCAAATAAAAAACTACGGTAATAGTTTAATGAAGGATAAACCTGTGAAAAATAATTGGTCAAATAACGAGGCTAAAAAATACATATTAAAATATAAGAAACTTGGTCATTCTAAGGATATGGCTCTCAGGGTTTATACGACTAGGCTACTTGGAAGAAATAGTGAGCTAGTTTTACATGGTGGTGGCAACACCTCTGTTAAGACAACTATTAAAGATTTAGATGGAAAAAATTATGATGTTTTGTGTGTAAAAGGAAGTGGCTGGGATATGGCTGAAATTGAACCAGAAGGATTGCCAGCAGTAAAATTGAACCCTCTTTTAGCTTTAAAGAATAAAAAAAAATTATCAGATGAAGAAATGGTAGCATATCAAAAAAGGAATTTAATTAATATTAAATCGCCTAATCCATCAGTAGAAACTTTTCTGCACGCTTTTTTACCATTTAAATTTGTTGACCACACACATTCTGATGCAATTATGAATGTAACTAATAGACCAAATAGTTTTGCTTTTTGTAAAAAGATATTTGGAAAAAGAGTAAGTTTAATTCCATATGTAATGCCAGGATATGGATTAGCTCAAAAAATTAAAGAGGTTTATAATAAAAACCCTAATATAAATTGTCTTATCTTATTAAATCATGGAATATTTACTTTTTCTGATGATGCAAAAGAGTCTTATGATCTCATGATAAAGTATGTAACTGATGCAGAAAAAGCTTTAAGAAAATTAAAAAGAAAAAAAATTAAACAAATAACTAAATTAAATACAAAAATTACTCCTTCTCAAATCGCACCAATCTTAAGAGGATTAGCCTCTAAAGGTGCCAACAAAAAATTTATTTTGACCTTTAGAAATAATAAAATTTTAAATTATTTCATTAACGGGAATGATGTAGAGAGATATTCAACAGTAGGTACAGCAACACCGGACCATGTCATTAGAGTAAAGCCTTTCCCTTTAATAATTAAACCTAAACATAACTCATCAATTGATGATTTTAAAAAAACTGCAACCAAAGCTTTTATTAATTATAAAAAAAAATACTTGAAATATTTTGAACAGAATCAAAAAAAAGTTAAAGAAAAGAAAACAATGCTAGATTGTTCTCCAAGAGTGATATTAGTACAGAATATTGGTGTATTTTGTATAGGAGATAATCTAAAAGCAGCAAAGGTAGCAGCAGACTTAACAGAAACTAATGCAAGAGTTATTTCTTCAGTTGAGGAAACTTCAAAATATAAATTCATATCAAAAAAAGATATTTTTGATGTTGAATATTGGTCTCTAGAACAAGCAAAAATTAAAAAAGAAACGAAAGAGTTGGCAGGCAATGTTGTCGTTATTACTGGTGCATTTGGAAAAATTGGTACAGCAACTTACAAATTATTTAAAAAATATGGAGCAGAGGTAGTTTTAATAGATAATAATAGGAAAAAAGTTACTGAAATGAGTAAAAAAATTGATGATCTTTGTATATATTGTGATGTAACAAACAAAGAAAGTGTTAAAAAGGCATTTAATTTAATTTCATCCAAATTTGGAGGGATAGACACCCTAATATCAAATGCAGGAACTGCTTTGGGAGGACCTATCGCTGAAGTTGATGAAAAAATTTTAAGAAAGAGCTTCGAGGATAATTTTTTTTCACATCAAAATTGTGCAGCTGAAGCTACCAAAATAATGAAAATTCAAAATATTGAAGGATGTTTATTATTTAATATATCTAAACAGTCTGTAAATCCTGGTAAAAATTTTGGACCTTATGGGCTGCCTAAGTCTGCCTTATTGAATTTATGTAAACAATATGCGTTAGATTATGGTTCCTATGGAATACGATCTAATGGAGTAAACGCAGATAGAATTAGGAGCGGTCTCTTAAATGATGAAATGATTAAATCTAGAGCTAAAGCAAGAGAGGTTTCAACTGAGGATTATATGAAAGGCAATTTGCTTTTAAATGAAGTAAAAGCCGAAGATGTTGCAAAAGCATTTTTTCATCTTTCAGTTTCCAAAAAAACTACTGGAGCTGTTTTAACAGTTGATGGTGGAAATATTGCTGCTTCTTTGAGATAATTTATGCCATTTTATCAACCAAAAAAACTTCCTAATTTGATGGTGGCTCCGAATGGTGCAAGAAAAGTTAAAAAAGATCATCCTGAAGTACCTTTGACTATCCAAGAAACTGTAGAAGTTGCAAGAAATTGTTATGAAGCAGGAGCTGGAGCTATACATTTGCATGTAAGAAATGAAAAGGGTGAACATGTTCTTGATGCTGGACTGTATAAAGAGGCTTTAAAAGAATTGGAGTTTCAGGTTCCAAAAATGCATATTCAAGTAACAACCGAAGCAGTAGGAAAATATTCTCCAGAGGATATGAGGAAACTTGCTTACGATGTTACACCACCAGGAACATCCATTGGCACATCTGAATTAATACCCTCAAGAAAACCCTCGAGCGAAGATGTAAAACTATATAAATATTTGACAGAGGCAGGAACTAAAATTCAACATATATTATACAATCCTGAGGATGTAGATTTGTTAGTTGAGATGTTAAAGAAAGCAGAGATACCTACTGATGGTGCGTGGTGTTTATTTGTAATTGGTCATTATACAGGAAAAATAAGTCAACCAGAAAAAATTCCTGAATTTTTGACAAAAATGAGAGAAAACAATGTAAATTTTGATTGGTCAATTTGTGCTTTTGCAAAAGAAGAAATGATTTGTTTAGAAAGGGCTATTAGCTTGGGCGGTAAAATAAGAGTAGGATTTGAAAATTCATTATTCATGCCAAATGGAGAAATTGCCCTAAATAATCATTCTAAGATTAAGGCTGTTAATGAGCTCTTTAATTTATCTTAGAATAAAAGAATTTTTTTTTATAAGAGAACTGATTTGCTTGCCTGAATTCGCAGAGCCCAAAATAAATCTATCTGGTCTTACTAAAATAGCTTTTGAATTAATATTTTTTAAATAAATTGATAAATTCTTTAAACTTTTTGCTTCCAGTAATGAATAATTTTTAGAAACCTTAGTTTTAATACCTGAGGATAATATTAAAACTGCCTTTTTAGAAAAATAATCATCGAAGTTTTTGTATTTGTTTAATTTAAATTGAGGAAAAATTTTTCCTCTATTTTTATCTTTAAGTTGTCCAAGACCTTTCCCTAATTTTGGTTTAATGGACTGCATACTTTTAACACCTTGATCGTTAGAACTAATATTTTTAGTAATTTGTATTGACTCAACAGCATTTACAAACTCCCCCATTCTCATAGTAGTCTCGATATATTCTTTAACATTAAGAGACCTTTCTGATTGATAAGAGTTTAAAATAGCTTCATTATGTTTAATTCTTAAACATGATGCAATTTTCCATGCTAAATTTGATGCATCTCTTATTCCTGCACACATTCCCTGTCCCATAAATGGAGGCATTAAATGAGCTGCATCGCCAGCAATAAATATTCTACCTTTGCGCCACTTTCTGGCAATTGCTGACTTGAATGTATAAATGGTCTTCCTTTCAAGTATTGCTTCACTTTTCTTTATCCAAGGTTTTAAAAAATTCCAAATATAATTTTCTGAAAGAACCTTTTTATCATTTAAATTTTTCTTAATTGCAAATTCCCATCTTCTTCTTCTACCAACATTTCTGCAGTATGTTGCGGGCTGTTTAGGATTTGAATACTGAATTGTTCTATCTGGTAAATTTTTTTTATTTTTTTTTAAAATTAAATCTACAACTGCCCACTTTTGAGTAAAACCTAAATTATCCATTTTTGTTTTTATTTGAGTTCTAGTAATTGAATTTGCTCCATCACATCCAACCAGATATTTTGACTTAATATAAAAAATTTTATTGTTAATAGAATTTAAATATTTGATATTTACATTATTTTTAGAGTTTATAATTTTTACGACATTAGCATTTTGTTCAATGAATACTTTTTTATAACTTTTTAGTTTTTTTCTTAGTTGTTTTTCTAAATCAGGTTGATGAAATCTATAACTAGGATACCAGCCATTATCTGTAATTTTTTTTGGTCTTGGCCAATCTAATATTACCTTTTGCTTTGAATTAACAAATTTCGTACCTTTATTTATAATGGTATATTTTAAAAAATCTTTAGTTATTCCTATGGTTTGAAATACTCTCATTATTTCATCATCAAAATGAACAGCTCTAGGTAATGGATAAAAACTTTTTTCTTTATCTAATATTAAAATTGAGAAACCATGCATAGCAAGAAGATTTGCTAGTGTTCCTCCAGCAGGACCTAATCCTACAATTGTTATATCAAATTCTTTCATTGATATTTTAAATTATTTTTTTTTTTTTAAATTTGAATATAACCAAGGACAGTCAATTAACAATGGCGCTTGTTTTCCTTGAGATGCAGTTTCAAGTCTTTTATTTCTAAACTTCATTCTTTCTTCGTCTGGCAAGTAAAGTCTTTCATGTCCCCAAAAGCTTGGACCCTCAAAAGTTTCTATCGGTTGCCAAGTTTCAGGATCAATAATTCTTCCTCCCCATCCATTTTCTATAAAAAATCCAGATGGAGTTATTGAATAAAAAGATGTCATGTAATCATTTGTATGTCTACCCATAGTGTAAGCAATTGCATTATCTTTATATTGTAATAGATCGTAACCCTGACCAACATCATCTAGATTATTATATTCTACCATAAAATGATGAAAACCAGTTCTTCCGGAACCAAACAAAGCAAGACTATGATGTCTGCTATTAACGTGAAAAAAACATAATGATATTGGTGTGTGGCTATAATCACTAATTTTAAATCCCATTATGTCTGTGTAAAAAGGTATTAAATCATCAATTTTTTTTACATGAACTACAGCATGGCCCATTCCTAAAGCTCCTGTCTTAAATCCTGAAATAGGCCTTCCAGGTTTAAAAGGGTCAGTATCTATCATTGGATTATAAACAAGTTCGATACGATTACCTTGGGGATCATCAAAATAAATTAAATCTTCAACAAAACGTTTATCTGCAAAAGAAGACTTTCCTTGATGTACAACTATTTTATTTTTTTCAAGTTTTGTTGCAAAAATTTGAAGATCTTCTTTGTTTTCAACTTCCCATCCTAAAAAACCTAAACCATCTCCCTTTTCACCTGTAATAGTCAACCTTTGTTTTTGGTTATCCATACGAAAAGATAAAATATCTTTTCCTCGATCTATCTTTTGCATACCTAAATACTTTTGTGAATAAATAGACCAGTCCTCAAATTTATCAGAATTAACCCCAATATAGCTTAGTGCTTTAACTGCCATTTTATTAATATACTAAATTTTGGAAGAGCCCGCTATGAAATTAGCGGGCTCGAATTAAACGATTAACCGTCTATTTTAGAAATAACTTCTCTTGCTCTTTTTAAAACGGCATCTCCATCAAGACCTTTGCCTTTCATTTCTGCTAACCAATCTGCTTCAATAGGAGCTAATATTTTTTTGTATTCAGCCAATACTGAGTCAGATGCAACAGTAATTTCATGTCCAGGTGTATTTTCGACCTGTACTCTCATTTTAGCATTTTGGCTATCAATTAAATTAGAAGCCCAGTCTCCAAACCATTGACCTGAGTGTTTGTCAATACATCCTTTAGCTGATGATGAAAGACCATTATATTTTCCTTCATTCATTATTAATCCAAATGTAGCATTAGTAATATTAACCTCTGTATGATATTTCGTTACATCGAATAATCTAAATGAACCAATTGCTGTATAAGGGAAAGGAGTTCCATCTATGACACCTTTATTTAATGCTTCAGAGGTTCCAGGTGCTGGTACTTTCACACCAGTTGCTCCTAAAGTTTTGAGTATAGTTCCAGCTATTTTGCTTGGTACTCTCATTTTTTTACCTTTAAAATCTGCAGGTTTAACTACTTTTGTATCTTTCATGTGGATTTGATATCCTGGGTTAGAATGCAAACCTATAAGTTTAATTCCAGCCATTTCTTTATCCAAGTAGCCTTCTTCATAAAGAGTGTTTAAAGCTCTAGATCCTGCTTTTGAAGTTTTAGTTAAAAATGGTAATTCAACAACTGAACTTAGTGGAAATTGTCCACCAATATAACCTAGAACTGTCCAAGAAATATCTGCAACACCAGATGTAACAATATCATATTGTTTAGGAGGACTTCCTAAAACACCCCCAGCGTACATTTTTACATTTAAGGCTCCATTTGAACATTTGTTAACTTTATCTGCCCAAGCTGCTAAAATTTTACTTGCTATAAATGCTTTTGGTGGTTCAAAAGTTGCAAGCTTTAATTCTGTAGCAGATGCCGAATTAATAATGCCTAAAGAAAAAATTCCTAAAACAATACCAATTAATTTTTTTTTCATATTAATTTCCCTCTGTTAAAAATAATTTATGAAAGTCTATAGTGAAATCTAGATGATTTCATCCTTAATTGTGTTAGATAAAATACCAATTTCTGTAATTTCTATCTCAACATTATCACCAGGTTTCATGAAAATTGGAGGATTTCTTTTAAATCCTACCCCTCCAGGAGTTCCAGTAACCAAAACATCGCCCGCTCTCCAGGACATTGCTTTTGACACATAAGAAATCAATACTGGTATATCAAATATTAGCTGACTTAATTTTGCATTTTGCATAACTTTGCCGTTTAATCTAGTTTTGATTGTTAAATTTTTATAATCCTTTATATCCTCAGCCAAAACCATGTGTGGACCAAAGCTACCAGTTTTTTCAAAGTTTTTACCCATTCCAAATTGTCTGGTATGTCTTTGCCACTCTCTAATGGTACTTTCATTATAACAAGAGTATCCAATTATATATTTTAAAGCATCCTCTGGTTTGATATGTTTTCCACCTTCACCCATTATTACTGCCATTTCACCTTCAAAATCTAAACTTTGTGAAACAATTGGTCTTTGAATAGGTTGTAAGTGTGCAGTCTGGCTTTCAGGAAATCTGTGAAATATAACAGGATTTTCCTCAACAGTTCTATTAGTTTCTTTAACATGTTCACTGTAATTCAAACCAACACATATTATTTTTTCAGGATTTGGTATTAAAGGTAAATATTCAATATCTGAAATATTGATATCTCCAGGATTATTTTTCGCATAATTTTTTGCTTCTTCAATCCCTTTGTTTGAAATTAAATCTTTTAATGTATTCGAATTAGAAACTTTTCCAGTTAAATCTGTAATCTTGTTATTATTTATAATACCAAATTTATTTTGTCCATTATGTGAAAAGGAAATGAATTTCATAAGTAATACTTTCTATTTTTGAAACTATTTATATGTTAAAGTTTAAATAAATTGAAGCAACATTTTTATGATTTCTAAAGTCAGTAGAGTTTTTGATTACTCAGCTATAGCCTCAGGTATAATATTATTTTTATTAGCTGTACTAACTTTTTGTGATGTTTTTGGAAGACGTTTTTTAAATTCTCCAGTTACAGGTACAATTGAATTAGTTGAAATAGGCATGGCATTGGTTGCATTTCTTGCAATGCCAAGAGCTTTTTTTTTAAACGCAAATGTGTCAGCAGATTTTATTAATAATTTAAATTTAGGTATCTTTAAAACTTATTTGGTAATTTTAAAATTTTTTTTAATGATATCGATAATGTCATTGATGGCATACTCAACAACATTAACTTCATATAAATTTATGAACAATCAAAGAGTAACTATCGATCTAGAGCTTTATTTTTATCCATTTTACTTCATATGTTCCATCGGGATGTGGTTAAGTGTAATTGCTATTGTGGTTTGGTTTATAAAAACTCTTTTTATCAATAAATTTAAAAAAGAGACCTAATGGGTATAGATGCTGTAATTAATGGTGGTTTAGCTTTTGCTGCAGTCTTAATCCTAATGGTATTAAATATTCCCATAGGTATTGCAATGTTAGTAGTTGGATTTACTGGCTTTGCAATAATTTCAGGTTTTGATCCTGCAATATTTGTATTGGGAACTGCTCCATTTGATGCTGTATCAAAATACACATTGTCAGTTTTACCACTTTTTGTTTTGATGGGAAATCTCGCAAATAGCTCGAATTTATCAAGAAATCTTTACGACGCTGCTTATGCAATAGTAGGTCACTACAAAGGTGGTCTTGCGATGTCAACTGTTGGAGCATGTGCTGGATTTGGAATGATTTGTGGATCATCAATAGCAACAGCAGCAACCATGTCACAGATGGCCGGTCCTGAAATGAGAAGACATGGATATAGCGATGCACTTATAAGTGGATCTATAGCATCAGGTGGGACACTTGGAATAATTATTCCTCCAAGTGTAATACTAGTAATATACGCATACTTAACAGAGCAATCAGTTCAAGAATTATTTTTTGCAGCATTAATACCAGGAGTAATTGCTGTTATGCTTTATATGATTGCGATCAGAATATATCTTTTGATTTATCCTTCTCAAGGAGGGTATGGAACCAAGATGCCGTTAAAAGATAGAATTTCAGCAATCTCAAAAGTTTTTCCAATATTTTTAATTTTTGCGATTATGATGGGTGGACTTTATTTGGGTTTTTTTACCGCAACAGAAAGTGCAGCTGTAGGAGTAATATTAGTTTTAGTTTTTATATTTTTTAGAGGTCAATTAAAATTAAGTCTTTTGAAAGATGCAGTTTGGACAACCATAAAAACAGTTGGATCATTATATTTAATTGTAATCGGAGCAAGTATATTTAATTACCTAATAACAGTTACACAATTGCCTTTTGCGGTAGTTGATTTTATTAATTATCTAGAACTTACTCCTTTAGGAATAATTTTAGTAATTTGTGCAATATATTTAGTTCTAGGCACTGTAATGGACTCTTTAGCAATGTTATTTTTAACTATTCCAGTCTTCTTTCCTGTGATTGTTGATGCAGGTATCGATCCCGTATGGTTTGGAATATTTGCAGTTATTGTTGTTGAATTTGGACTAATTTCACCTCCAGTTGGTATGAATTTATTTGTAATAAAAGGTGTAATGCAAAAAACTCCTTTGCAAACGATTTGGTTTGGCACTCTCCCATTCTTAATGACTGACGTGATTAGACTTATTTTAATTATAGCCTTCCCAGCTATATGTTTATATTTACCTAGTCTGATGAGTCCGTAGTGCTATTTAAACCTTTTAAATAATTAAAATAAAGTAACCCAAAAATTGCTCCAACAAGAATTAAAATATATTGATAAAACTTTAGGAGTACAAACACTACTGGTAAATCTTTTCCTGGATTTTGAGCAATAAAATTTTCTGTGCCATCTTTATATAGATCTATTGGACCAAAAGTTGCATAAAGACCGTATACAAAAATATAAGCACATGGCAGCATTGAAATTAATAATAAAATTTTATTTTTTTTAATTAATTTTATTAAATTTGCTGATATCCCAACACACACTAGACCAATTAAAGATAGTATTAACGGATTCATTACCAAACTCCTATCATAATTCCATCCTCTTTAGTATAGTCTCTTTCTTTCAAAACAAATTCATCTGTTACTGAAACTCTATTTTTTCTACTTGTTATTCGTTTAAGTAGAAGATCTTTCATCTCTTGAATAATTTTTGTATGTTCTGAAGATTGGCCTAAATCATTAAATTCATTAGGATCATTAATTAAATCAAATAATTGTGGTGGAAAGCCAATATAATATATATACTTCCATTTATTGTTTCTAATCATATATGCCCTAGCATCTGAAGCTCCGATGTTTAGAATTTTTCTTGCCTCATTAAAGGAATAATCAATTTCACTAAATACAAAATTTTTCCAATTTAACACTTTTTCTCCCCTAATAATAGGTAGTAATGATTGTCCCTCGAGACGATGCCTACTTACATTGCTATTTACAGTGTCCAAAAAGGTTGGAAGCAAATCTATTGCTTCAACAAACCTTTTTTCTCTTATTCCTCTGTTATTATTAGATAAATTAGATGGGTCATATATTATCATCGGTACTCTAACAATTTGTTCATGAAATAATTCTTTTTCACCTAACCAATGGTCACCATGATAATCACCATGATCTGAGGTAAATACTATCATAGTATTTTTCATATAACCTTTTTCCTCTAAAAATCTAAATAATCTTCCGAGATTGTCATCAATTTGTTTTATTAATCCCATATAACCTGAAAGAACAGTATTTCTTACTTCATCTCTAGAAAAAGTTTTTGAAATATTATTTTCCATGAAAGCTTTATAAACAGGATGATTTATTTCTTTTTCAATATCGCTTCTATGAACTGGATAAAATTGATTTGAAGAATACATGTCATGATATGGCGCAGGAGCGATATATGGCCAATGTGGTTTAATGTATGATAAATGTAAAAACCATGGTTTATCTCCACTTTCATTTATAAATTCCATTGAGCGATTAGTCATAAATGCAGTCTCGGAATGTTCTTCTTTAATCCTTGCAGGTTTATTAGAATTTCGTAATCTCCATCCACTTAGAATTTTACCATTTTCATCCTCAGAAGAATTTGCCCAACTATCCCAAGGATTTTCACCCTCGTAACCAAGTTTATTTAACCATTGATTGTAAGATAATTTGTTTTTAGAATTCTTGATTTGGTTATTAGGATGAAGCCCATCATCTCTTTCATAAGGTTCAAATCCTGGTTCGCTTATTGTTAAACCTATTTCTGTATTTTTAGAAATTCCAAGTCTACTCATTCCATCTAAATCAGGCCTCATATGAGTTTTACCTACAACACCAGTTCTTATTCCAGATTTTTTTAAATAGTCTCCAATAGTTAGCTCACCAATTGGCAAAGGTATTTGGTTCCAAGTAGAGCCATGGCTAAAAACAGTTCTACCAGTATAATAAGACGCTCTTGATGGACCACATACAGGCGCTTGAACATAAGCCGACTCAAATAACACCCCCCTTTTTGCCAAACCATCTATATTGGGTGTTTTTAAATGTGGATGGCCATAGCAAGAAAGATAATCATACCTTAATTGATCAGCCATTATGAATAATATATTTTTCATTTTATTTAAATTAAAAATATTTATATTTTAATATCACTTTAACTGCTTTTAAGGCGTCAGAAAATCTAATTTTTTTTCCATCCTTATACTCTCTTCCATTATAAGAAATTGGAACTTCATAAATATTTTCATTAATATTGGAAAATTTGGTTGTAACTTCTGGGCAAAAGGAAAAGTCATCCTCGATTAATTGTATTTTATTTAATATTTTAAATCTAAATGCTTTATAGCAGGTATGTGCATCTGTTAACTTTTGGTTATTTATAAAATTAGAAAATTTTGTCAAAACATAATTTCCAAAAATTCTATATAATTGTATTAAAGTTTTTTTTTGGTTTTTCGATCTACCTAAAACCCTAGAGCCATAAACAATATTAATATTTTTATTATAAAAAGGTTCAATTAAACTAAAATAATCATTGGGATCATATTCCAAATCTGCGTCTTGAATAATTACTATCTCCCCTTTAATTGAACTTAAGGCGCTTTTAATCGCAGCTCCTTTTCCTTTATTTTTTTTATGAAAAATTATCTTATCAACTCTGTGTAATATATCATTTTTTAACAACTCAACAGTTCCATCTGTTGAAAAATCATCAATAATTATAATTTGTAATTCTATATTTTGTAAATTCAAAATTTTATCTACAATATTTTTAATCGTATTTTTTTCATTATAACAAGGAATAATTATAGTAATCAACATCAGATACAAATTTATAATATTTATATAAGGTATATATATAAATAAATATTATTTAAATGTTAGAAATATATTATGAATATTCTTTATAGTCTTTTTAGTTTATTTATAGTTTTTGTATCATTAATCGGATACGGAAATTTATTTTTTTTTAGAAAAAGAACGAAAGATTTATTTATAATTTTATTAGCAGGTTATTTCACAATAGGTTTTATAACTTTATTTTTACATTTTTTTTTCCCAATAAATACATTTCTAAGTTTAACAATAATATTTTTTGGATTTTTATTTTTAGTAGTTACAAAATTTAATTTTTTGGAAAAAAAAATTTGGACTTATTTATGTTTATTAATATTCACTTCAATTTTACTTATTGGCTATTCTAATCATGCGATAGATGCTAATATGTACCATCACCCATATGTTTCATATCTTAAATCAGAAAAAATTATAATCTCAATAGCTAATATACAATTTAGGTTTGGACATATTTCCCTTATGCAATATGTGCAATCAGCATTAACAAACGATTTTTTAAGTCCTTTATCTTTATCAAGTTTAAATATAATTTTTTTTACTTTTTTCTTAATTTACTGCGGTGAAATCTTATTTAAGAAAAATGAAAATAATTTAATTTTTTTAATTGTTTTATTTTTCTCTTGTTTCGTTTTGATCAAAATGGGAAGGTACAGGGAATTTGGCAATGATTTAATACCTTTTTTAGTTTGTTCATATTTTTTTATAAGAATACTAAAAGAAAAAAATAATCAAAATAAAAATAAAAGTATTTTTAACTATTTACCTATCTTTGCTTGTTTTATGATTTCTCATAAAATTACATATGTATTTTCAGCATTAATTTTTATTTCAATTATAAGTAAACAAAATTTAATTTTTATTTTTAAAGAAAAAAAATTTTTACTTTTTTCTATTTCCTTTGCTTTCTTATGGTTTTTGAAAACCTACGTGGAGACATCCTGTCTAATATATCCTGTTGTACAGACTTGTATTAAAAATTCAGGCTGGTACTTAAATGGCGTAGCTGATCCAGAAAAAGCAATGTGGCAATCTGAGATCTGGGCCAAAGGATTCATTGATAATCCTGAATGGAGGAATATTAATCTAAAATATTACAGTGACTCATTTACTTGGTTGCCGACTTGGCTCAATAATCATTTTATTAAAATTTTAGAAAAATTATCTCCTCTATTTGTTATAATGACTCTTGTAACTTCTTATTTAATTTTACATAAAACAAAAACAAATTACAAAAATAATAAAAACCAAATTAATACTAAATTTTTATCAATAATTTTAACATCAATTACTTTAGGATTATCAATTTGGTTCTTGAACAGCCCATTATTTAGGTATGGCTCATTTTATTTAGTCAGTTTCGTAACCGTAATTTATATTATAATCAACTATAATCTTATTATTAAAATTGATTATTTAAATTTAAAAAAATTAAAAGTTATTTTCTTTATTTCTATAATTTTATTTTGTAACAAAAATATTCAGAGATATATAAAATCAGATGATGCTTTTTTACCATTAACAAATCCCTCCATAGAAAACTATGAATTTGTAAATAAAGAACCTAATATTATAAGACCAAAGAAATTACAAATTTGTTATTATACGAATTATATTTGTTCAAATGAAATTCCAAACATCAAAATATTAAAGAAAAAAAATTATTATTTAATTAAAGGATAAAATCTAATTAATTTTTATTAAATAAGTTTTTTAAAGCCTCTGATGAGGCATCACATATACCTTTTTCAGTTATTAAACTAGTTACATACTTAGCTGGCGTTACATCAAAAGCTAAGTTCATTGCTTTACTTTTATTTGGATATATTAAAACTTTTTTAATTTGATTTTTATTATCAATACCCTCGATATATGATAATTCATCTGAATTTCTTTCTTCTATAGGAATATCTTTTGAATTTTTAGTATCCCAATCTATTGTTGAGCTAGGTAATGCAACATAGAAAGGAACATTATTATCATAGGCAGCCAAAGCCTTTAAATATGTGCCAATTTTATTACAAACATCTCCATTAGATAAAGTTCTATCTGTTCCAACAATACACATATCAACTTCTCCTCTTTGCATCAATATTCCTCCAGTATTATCTGCAATAATAGTATTAGGGATTTGTTCCTCATTTAGTTCATAAGAAGTTAAATTAGCACCTTGATTTCTTGGTCTGGTTTCATCTACCCAGACATGAATTGGAATTCCTTTTTTATGCGCATGATAAATTGGAGAAGTTGCTGTACCCCAATTAATTGTTGCAAGCCAACCTGCATTGCAATGAGTTAAAATATTTACCGTGTCTTTCTTTTTATTATAAATTTCTTCAATAAGCTTAAGTCCATTAATTCCAATATTTTTACAAAATTTAACATCCTCATCACAAATTTCTTTAGCTTCTTTTAAAGCAATACTGAACAGATCGTTACTATTTATCATTGATAGCTTATTATTCATTCTATGAACTGCCCATTGAAGGTTAATTGCTGTAGGTCTAGATTTAATTAATTCTTCTGCACTTTTTTTTATAAATTCAAGATCATTATTTTCTAAAATCGCTAAAACCATACCATATGCAGCAGTTCCACCTATTAGTGGAGCTCCTCTAACTTCCATAACCTTAATTGCATTAATCGCGTCTTTAACTGTTTTAAGATCTTTAATAACAAATTGATGTGGAAGTTTTGTTTGATCAATAATCTTTACAACTTTATTTTCTTGATCAAACCAAATTGTTCTAAATTCTTTTCCTTCTATTTTCATATTAAAATATTTCCTCTAAATTCTTAATTATTTTTTTCATTTAACTAGTCCAAACAATTGGAAACCAGTCTTTTCGCATTACTTCTCCATCTTTTAAACCTATTCCTTTAAATGGAGGAGATGTTTCTCCACCTCTTCCTAAATACTTAACATCATCACCTATAAATCGCATAGAAAAAGCTCTTCTTGATATATTTGTTTCATTGCCTGAAGAGGAGTGAAGTACTTTGAAATTAAACAGTATTGCATCACCTAAATTCATTTCGCTTTTTAATATGTTTTTATCTGTATTAATATTAGGCATGTCCATAAAATTTTCATCATTTTTATACCAGGGCTTATTATTAGACCATTTAGTGGGTCTAACTAATTTAGGGAGTTTATGAGAGCCTAATAATATTTGTAAGGAGTTTTCTTTTGTTATTGGATCAAGCGGTATCCAAAAACTTCCAGTATCATTACCATTCACACAATAATATGGCATATCTTGATGCCATGGGGTTTCTTTAATTGTTCCTGGATCTTTAACAAATATATGTTCATGGAATAATTGAATAGATTTTGATCCTGTTGCTTCACCAACTATCTGTGCCGCAGGTGACTCTTCAGCGAACTTTTTAAATTCTGATATTCTTTGCCAATTACAATAGTCTTCAAAAAATCTACCCTTCTCATTTTTAACATTTTCTCTTGCATGTGGGCCTGGTTCTTTAAGTACTTTTTCAAAACCCTCTCTAAGTGTATTTATCCATGGTTTAAAAGTATTCTTTATAATTAAAGCTCCTTGTTTCTGATAAAAATTTATTTCCTCGTTTGTTAGATATTTTTTCACTTATTTAAAACTCTGCCTGCAATAGTATTAAGTTTTTCTTTTGTTTTTTTTGATCTTTTTTCTGGTGATGTTATTATTGCTACATCTAGACAATTATTAGTTGGATCATTTGGATCAATATGACTTTCAAAGTTTAAAATTAAATTTTTTATCATGCTCTTAGCTTTTGAAGCATTGTTTAATAATACTTTTATTACTTGTTGAACATCAACATTTTCATGATCAGGGTGCCAACAATCATAATCCGTGACCATTGAAACAGATGCATATCTAATTTCTGCTTCTCTTGCTAATTTAGCTTCTGGCATATTAGTCATTCCAATTACATCTGCTTTCCATGATCTGTATAGATTTGATTCTGCTAAGGTGGAAAATTGAGGACCTTCCATTACCACATAAGTCCCACCTCTTTGATAATCTATTTCTTCTTTTTTAATTGCATCCTCGCATGCATCCATTAAACCTTTAGAAGTTGGGTTAGCCATTGATACGTGAGCAACTATTTCATCATCAAAGAAAGTTTTATTTCGCGCAAAAGTTCTATCTATAAATTGGTCGACTATAACAAATTTACCAGGTGGCAAATCATCTTTTAAAGAACCAACTGCGGAAACAGAGACTATATCGGTTACATTTAATTGTTTTAATGCATCAATGTTTGCTCTAAAATTTATTTTTGATGGTGAAATAATGTGTCCTTTCCCATGTCTTGGAAGAAAATAAACTTCTTTGTTATCATAAATTGTTTTTAAAATTTGATCTGAAGGTTTTCCCCAAGGGGTATTTAAATCTAATAATTCTCTATCTTTAAACTCCTCAACATCGTAAAGACCACTTCCACCAATTATTGCTAATTTATTATTTGCCATGTAAAAAGTAATTATATTTAATTATAAATAACTATTATGGATTTAAAAGATTATATTCGCTCAATTAAAGATTATCCTAAAAAAGGTATTTTATTTAGAGATATAACCACTTTAATAAAGAATGAGACTGCTTTTGAGGAAACAATTAATCAAATTGTTGAAAGATCCAAAAAATTTAAAGTAGATAAAATTGCTGCAATTGAGTCTCGTGGTTTTGTGTTTGCGTCAGCTGTTTCTTACATATTAAAAAAACCATTCATAATGTTAAGAAAAAAAAATAAACTCCCTGCTGATGTTCATTCAGTCGATTTCGAGCTTGAATATGGAACAGCAACGATTGAGGTTCATAAAGATTCGATTTCAGAAAACGAGTCTGTTCTTATTATAGATGATTTGATAGCAACAGGAGGGACTGCAGAAGCTGCAGCAAAACTTGTAGAAATTTCTAAAGGAAATATTTCAGCTTTTATATTTGTAATAAATCTTTTTGATTTAGGTGGCTGTGATAATCTTCTAAAAAAAGGTTACAAAGTTGAAAATTTGATGGATTTTCCTGGTCATTAATTTGGTAGCGGGAAGTGGGATCGAACCACTGACCTCGGGCTTATGAGTCCCGCGCTCTAACCAACTGAGCTACCCCGCCTTAAAATAATTGTTGCTTTATACTACTTTTAATCTTTATTACAAACAAGTTTTCATTAAAACTCTTTTCCAACATGCCCTAATTATGGCAAATTTTAATTTTAATAATTCTATATGAAAATCAATTCAATATTTATTTTATTCTTTTTTATTTTAGTCGCGTGTAACACTACAAATCCTACCTCTGTTAAAAGATCGGATGCGCAAAAAATTAAAAATATCCAATATGGCAACATAATATCATCTTTACCTGTTAAAGTTAAAGGAGAAGGGAGTCTTATTGGTGCATCAACAGGCGCTATGATTGGGGGTCTTCTCGGAACTCAAGTATGTGACGATGGAAAAAAATTAATAGCTGGAGCAAAATGTGAGGAGATTGCAATTGTCTATGCTACAATTGGTGGAGCCGCACTAGGTTATGTGACTGAAGCAATGTTTGGTAATCATCAAGGGTATCAATATATAATCAATATAGATGATAGTGATGACGATATTGCTATCGTTCAAGGGAATGATATTAGAATTGAAAATGGTGAGCGAGTAGTAATTATATTTGGTAACACTACGAGAGTATTACCTTACGCTGGATAAATAGAAAATTTAATATTCAATAAATACTAAGTTTTTTTTACACCAGTTGGATGTTCTATTCCGTCGATAACTAATTTGGGTTCAACACTTACATCAACTAATTTAGGACGCTTATCTAAATAAGATTTAACACTAGGGATTGACATGATATCTTCTAGAAATTTCTCTAACCTAGGAAATTTTTTTATAATGAAAGGATCAAGTAATTTAGATAAATCTAAATGATGAAAAGCAACAAAATCACATGCTCTTGGTTCGTTATAAATAAAAAATTTTTTATCATTTTCTTTCAAAGCGTTTTCAAGATCTTCGAATCTTGAAAGTAAGAAAGGTGTCATATTCTCTTTTTTTTTAACAAATTTCTCACCCGTTGCAAAGTTAACTGTTGGATTAAGAGGCATAAAGAGTTCTTGGGCACTTTGCATTATGGCATTTGCTTTAGCATTTAATATTGGATCAGAAATGTTAATACCTGCTAAATTTTCAATAAATGTCATGATTGCCATGCTTTGACAAATCTCATGCTTATTATCTATAATTAACATAGGTAATTGTTTAAATGGAATATTAGGTTTTACCTCTAACCACTCCTTATCATAATATTCCCATGACATAAAATCTTCATATTCAATATTTGTGTAATGAAATAATAAGCGAGGAGCTTCAGCCAGAGCTCTCATTTTAAAATATATTAATTCTAATTTCTGTCTCATTTTACTTTATGAGGCTATAAACTTAATTAAGTAATAAAGTATACCTGTAATTATTGTTGCATAAGCGAAACCGTAAGCAAATAACTTGATAATAGTTTTATTATCATCGTATTTTGATTTTAAATATACATAAATGAGAGTGTAAATTCCTACTATTGCAATACTCAATAATATATCTGTTGGATTCATAGTCTAAATTATAATCTTAATTTAATTCAATATTGTTTCTTATTCAATTGATAATAGAATAATTTTAGATTGTCTTATCTTCGTCAAATAATAAACTACCTTTATAAAAAATAGAGAGAGAGGAAAAAAATGATTAAATTAAAATCAATTAATAAAGCTTTTATGAGTTTTGTAATAATTATTTCATTTTTAGCATCTTCAACAGCAGCATTTGCAGAAATAGTGGGCAGACTTTCGGTTCACTGGAGTCCAAAACACCATAGTGCGAAACATGCTCAAATATTTGCTGATGAAGTTAATAAAAGAGCTAATGGAAAATTAAAAATTGAAGTTTATCCATCAAAACAACTTTTTGGAATTAGAGAAGTAATGGGAGCTGTTACATCAGGTGCAGTTGAACTAGGAGGAATTGTTGGTGTTGTAAGTTTTCCGCCAATAAATAAAAATTTTAATGTAGCCTCTTTTCCTGGTTTGTTTAATTCTTGGGAGCAACAAAGAGGATTTTTTCAAAATTCTCCTAAAGGAAAAGAAATTTGGGGAGAGTTGACTAAAAAAACTAATTCAACTTTAGTTATGTACAACCCTGTCGGACCAGTGATGTCAATTTCTAGTGCGAGAGAGTTAACTGGTATTGATGCAATGAAAGGTTTAAAGGCTAGAAGATTGCTTAAGAGTGAAGAGCCTATGTGGGATGCACTTGGAGCAAATCGTGTCTCTTTAAAAACAGGAGAGGTATATAATGCTCTTCAATCAGGAATGATTGATACAATAAATAGTCCTCCAGGAAGTATTAAAGCTTATAGTTGGTGGGAATTTTTAAAATATGCTCAAAAGCCTTACCAATATTATGCTGATGCTTATATTATGGCTAATTCTACTTGGTTTAATAGTTTGCCTCCAGATTTACAAAAAATAATTATGGATGTTGGAAAAGAAGTTGGAACTCTTTCAACAGATAGAATTATGGATCATGGTGAGTCTGTTCTTAAAGAATTCCAAGACAGAGGCGGTGTGGTAACTACTCTTTCAGGAGCTGAAAAAGCTAAATTTGATCAACTTATGAAAGATAAAGTTATGCCTGCTATGGCAAAAATGATTGATGCTGATGCTTTAAAAGCAGCTCAAGAGTACGCAAAAAATAACTAAAATAAGTTATTTGTTAAGTACTAAAATATGAAAGCATTGCGAGCAATTAACAATTATTTAGCTTCGGCTTCGTTAACTCTCGCAATGTTAATTATTTTTATAATGGTTGCTGCTTTATTTTTAAGTGCAGCCACAAGATTCATAACAGGTACTGGGTTTGCTTGGTTCATAGAATTACCTCCTGTTTTAGTAAGCTGGTTAGTATTTCCTTTATTAGGACCTTTACTAAAAAAAGGCCAACATATAAAAGTTGATTTTTTAACTCCTATACTAAAAAAAAAAAATAAAGAAATTTTATTCTTAGTTGTCAATTTAGTTGCTCTTATATCAGCTTGTATTTTCTTTAAAGCTGGTCTTGATGCTACAGTAATGTATTTTAATTTAGGCCAAGTCATGGAAATTGAAATTAGTATTCCTATTTGGTGGATGTTTTTAGCTTTCCCTGTTGGTTTCTTGATATTAGCTCTTACATCATTAGAGTTATTATTTGACAACATTATAAATTTAATAAAAAATTAATGTTTGCATTAGCTTCTATATTATCTTTAGTAGCTCTTATAATTTCTGTTCCTATTTTTTTAGTATTTGGTTTAGGTAGCTCTATAGCTGCTATAGGTGGACTTAATCTACCTTGGTCTGTTTTAATTCAAGTATCTTTTGGGGCTCTAACAAAGCATGTATTAATTGCTGTACCATTATTTATTTTTAGCGGGATGGCGATGCTTAAAGGTGGAGCAGCACTTAGACTAGTAAGATTTGCAACAACTTTAGTTGGACATTGGCCAGGTGGTTTAGGTGTTGCAATGGTTATTGCAATGGGTTTCTTTGCGGCATTCTGTGGTTCTATATTGGCCGCAATTACTGCAGTAGGAACAATTATGATGCCTAAAATGATTGAACAAGGTTACCCTACTCCTTTTGTTGTAGTGCTTGCGGCATCAGCAGCTTTACTTGAAGCTCTGATACCGCCTTCAAATGCAGCTATTTTATTTAGTGCACTAACTTATGTTCCTGTTTCAAAAACTTTTGCAGCAGGAGTCATACCTGGAATTATTCTTCTGATTTTAATGGTTCTTTTAGTATTATTTAAGTGCAGGCATATACGAGCTGATAAAAAAGCTACATTTAAAGAAAGATTAAGTTCTTTTATTGCAGCTCTACCAGCATTAATAACTCCAGTTATAATATTGGGTGGAATATATGCAGGTTTTTTAACTCCATCAGAGTCTGCAGCAGTTGCTGGAGTTTATGCTGTAGCTATAGGATTTTTAATTTATAGAGAATTAACTTTTCAGTCTTTATTAAGTTGTTTGAAAGATACTGCAATCATTACGGCTGTAATTTTTTCAATTATTGCAACAGCTACTTTTTTAAGTGTCGTGCTTACTTATACTCAAGCACCTCAAAAAATTATAACCTACTTTACAGATATGGGTGTAAGTGTGAATTTGTTCTGGATAATGTTAGGAACTATTTGTTTAATTTTAGGGACATTTATTGAAATAGTTCCAGTATTTTATTTAACTGTTCCAATTTTTGCTGCATTAACATTGTCTTTCGATCAAAGTTTATTACACCTTTATGTAGTATTTGTTGCTTTTGCTGGAATAGGAATGATCACACCACCAGTATGTGTTGGAATATATACTGCTGCTGGAGTTATAAAAGAAAATCCTGCTAATGCTTTTAAGGAGGTACCTTTATTTACAATTGTTGGAATTATTTATGGAATATTAATGATTTTATTTCCTAAATTTTCTACTTGGTTGCCAAATTTACTCTAAAAATTCAGCTTAATTTTTTATCTCTTTTTCGCAAATTAATCTGGCTTCTTTTGGATCGATATTTTTTAATTTACTTTTTGCTATAGTGCATGATGAAATAGATTTTTGAAGACTAAAATCCTCATATTTTTCAACACTTAGGTAAAGGAAGATAACTGCTGCACCAAAAAATAACCATAATTTATATTTTTTATTCATTAAGAAGCTTGCTGATTTGGTAAATTTACATTTAAATGATAATCTGATTTGTATCTTTGTTTTATAAGAGCTGGAATGATTTCTTTATAAGTTTCAAATAATCCATTTTTAATAGTTGGTAGTTGGTCTTTTAGATGCAAATGTAATTTTTCTAAATTATAAGCTGGAACCGTTGGGAACATATGATGCACACAATGATATTCCATTTTCCAATATAGAAAACTAAGAATTGGGTTCAATTTCATATCTCTTGCTGACAATCTATGATCTTTTACGTCTCTAGCTAAACCAGCGTGTTGTGTAAAAGCAACAAATTTGTGCAATCCTTTTCCGTAATAATGAGGCAATAAAAGATACAATGCTGGTAACCACGAAGATATTAGTAGAGACCATATAATTATAGATAACCAGATACCAACATAAATTCTTGATATCATAATAGATCTAGGTCTTGCATTTTCTGGAATACTATCAATCATAACTTTAGTCTGTATACCAAAAGCATGTTTTATAACTTCAAAAGCAATACTTTTTTTAAAAAATAATAATTCACCAAAAGGAATTAAATTCATTATTAATTTTTTTGGGGTATCTTTTAAATTATTGTCATACTCAATTTCATGGTCATAAGGATCTTTTGTTGAATAAGTATTTCCATGATGAACAAAATGAGTAAATCTCCATCTAGTTGGCTCAAAGTATGCCATAAAACTCGCTAAATAATAAAAAAATTCATTAAGAGATTTTGTCTTAAATGCAGTTTTGTGTCCTGTCTCGTGCCATATCGGATTACAAAAACAATAAATGTTTCCATAAACATAAAACCAAAATACTGACCACCATGTGCCCCAAGTATAATAGGCAAATAAACCTGTCATTATTAAAAAACAAAAATAAATACCTACATGGAGTATTCCTTTAAGGTCAGATTTTTTTGAAAGTTTTCTTAAAACTTCTTTATCAATTTTTGGTCTAAACCATTTATCTAATTCTATATCCATAAGTGATTATCAATAATATATAAGTTTATTTGCCTATGGAATATACTTATTCTTAACTAGCTAGTGATTTTTGAGGCTTCATATCAGATTTTTCGATGCCAGCTACTTTTACTGGTTTTTTCATTGCGTCTCTTCTAAAAGGCTCTCCTAATTCTTGATTTAAAATTACTTCAATAAATGTTGTGATACCTTGTTTTTGATCTTCACAAGATTGTTTAATAGCTTTTGTAGTTTCTTCCATGGTTTTTACTGTTACTCCTTTTAAGCCACAAGCATTTGCAACTTTTGCATAGCTTAATTCTGGATCTAATTCAGTGCCTACAAAATTGTCATCAAACCACAATATTGAATTTCTTTTTTCTGCTCCCCATTGATAATTTCTAAATATTACCATTGTAATAGCTGGCCATTCTTCTCTTGCACAAGAACTCATCTCATTCATACTAATTCCAAAAGCTCCGTCTCCAGCAAAACCTATGACTGGTGTATCCGGACATCCAATTTTAGCTCCTAAAATAGATGGAAATCCGTATCCACATGGTCCAAACAAACCTGGTGCTAAATACTTTCGTGGTTTTTCAAACGTAGGGTAAGCATTACCTATTGCACAATTGTTTCCTATATCGCTTGAAATAATAACATCTTCGGGCATCCCTGCCTGTATTGCTCTCCAAGCTTGCCTTGGTGACATCCTATCTGAGTCTCTTTCTCTAGCTTCTTTATTCCAAACTGTACCAGGATCATCATCTTCATGATCCAAACTTGTTAAAGTTTGTAACCAAGCAGATTTAGTTTGATGAATTAAGTTTTTTCTATCTTCCCTTCCATTGTCTCCAGCGGTGGGTGATAGGTTCTCTAAAATCTGTTGAGATACCATTTTAGCATCCCCACAAATTCCAACTGTCACTTTTTTTGTCAAACCAATTCTATCTGGGTTCATATCTACTTGAATTATTTTTGCATTTTTCGGCCAATAATCAATTCCATATCCCGGTAAAGTTGAGAAAGGATTTAATCTTGTTCCTAATGCAAGAACAACATCAGCTTTAGAGATCAATTCCATGCCTGCTTTTGATCCATTGTAACCAAGCGGTCCAACTGCTAAAGGATGACTACCAGGAAAACTGTCATTGTGTTGGTATCCATTACATACAGGCGCATCTAATTTTTCTGCTAACTTTATACAATCCTCTATAGCGTCACCTATTACTACTCCTGCTCCTGATAAAATTACTGGAAATTTTGCATCTGATAACAATTTTGCTGCTTTATCTATTGCCTCTTTTCCTCCACCCTGTCTTTCAAATCTAACAATTGGTGGTAATTCAATATCAATAACTTGTGTCCAATAATCTCTAGGTACATTTATTTGTGCTGGTGCTGATCCTCTGAATGCTTTTTCTATAACTCTATTTAATACTTCCGCCATCCTAGAAGGGTCTCTAACTTCTTCTTGATAGCAAACCATATCTTTAAATAAATTCATTTGTTCAACTTCTTGAAAACCACCTTGACCCATAGTTTTGTTAGCTGCTTGTGGTGTCACTAAAAGCAATGGTGTATGGTTCCAGTAAGCTGTTTTAATTGGAGTAACTAATCCTGTTATACCTGGCCCATTTTGAGCAATAACCATTGACATTTTTCCAGTAGCTCTGGTGTAACCATCTGCGATTAAACCACCATTAGTTTCATGCGCCACATCCCAAAAAGTAATTCCTGCTTTAGGAAACAAATCAGATATAGCCATAAAAGCTGAACCTATAATTCCAAACGAGTGTTCAATTCCGTGCATTTGAAGAACTTTTATAAATGCTTCTTCTGTAGTCATTTTGGTCATAGTGCAGCCTTTCTTAATTCTTTTTTTATTTGTTAAAGTGATCGATTAATATATAAGATTGTTCAAATTTCAAATAAAGAAATCGTCACAATGTCTAATACAGATATAATAATTCATGATGAAAAAGACAATGTAGGTGTTGTAGTTATTGAAAAAATAACACCAAATCAAGATTGTAACTGTTGGATAATGGAGAATGACAAATCCGTATCAATTCAATCAAAAGACGAAATACCTTTAGGGCATAAAATTGCTATGGTTGACTTAAATGAAGGAGATACGATTTTAAAATACGGACATGATATTGGGAAAGTAGTAACAAATATTAAAAAAGGTGAACATGTTCATGTTCATAATGTAAAAACAAAAAAGTGGTAATTTATGGAAATTCCAAAAAGTTTTTTAGGGTATAAAAGAGAAAATGGAAGAGCTGGGACACGTAATCATGTTATAATTCTTCCTGTTGATGATATTTCAAATGCTTGTGCTGAAGCTGTAGCAAATAATATTAAAGGCACCATAGCTTTACCTCACTCTTATGGGCGATTACAGTTTGGTGCTGATCTAGAACTACACTTTAGAACAATGATCGGAACAGGAAAAAATCCGAATGTAGCAGCAGTGATTGTTATAGGAATTGAGCCTAAGTGGACAAAAAGAATTGTTGATGCGATTGCGACTACAGGAAAACCAGTTGAAGGTTTTAGTATAGAAGGTGTGGGTGATATTGATACAATTGCAAAAGTATCAAAAAAAGCGCAAGAATTTTCGATGTGGGCATCTGAGAAACAAAGAGAAGAATGTCCAATGAGCGATTTATGGATTTCAGTTAAATGTGGTGAGTCTGATACGACATCTGGACTAGCTTCTAATCCAACGGTTGGCAACCTTATGGATAAATTAGAACCACTAGGTGTTCATTTATGTTTTGGAGAAACTTCTGAACTGACAGGTGCTGAAACAGTTTGTGAGAAAAGAGGAAAAACACCTGAGGCACAAGCAAAATTCAAAAAGACATGGAACGATTACAATGATTTTATTCTTAAAGAAGCAACTGATGACCTTTCCGAAAGTCAACCTACGGCAGGAAATATAGCTGGTGGATTAACTACTATTGAGGAAAAGGCTTTTGGTAACTTTCAAAAAATTGGTGGGTGTCAATTTATAGATGTTTTAGGGCCTGCAGAAGAGCCAACTAAAGGAGCTGGCTTATACTTTATGGACACTTCATCAGCGGCAGCTGAGTGTGTTACTTTGCAAGCTGCAGGTGGGTTTAATATTCACTTATTTCCAACAGGGCAAGGAAACATTATCGGAAATCCAATTGAACCTGTAATAAAATTGACCGCAAACCCTCTCACGGCAAAAACTATGAGTGAACATATTGATGTTGATGTATCAAAAATATTGTCTCGAGAGATGAACTTAAGTCAAGCTGGTGACGAGTTAATTAAATCAACTATAAGAGTTGCTAATGGAAGATTAACATGTGCAGAAGCCTTGGGTCATAAAGAATTTGTTATGACTAAACTTTATAGAAGTGCTTAATTATTTTTTTAATTTTGCTAAACGCGCGTCATTCCAATTAGAATAAATTCTTCTGATCATTGCAGCACCAACTCCGAGTACTACTGCTAGTAATACTGATGTAAGACCATAAAATATTGGCATATCTTCAGAAAAGTTTAATATAAACTGACTTAAGGCTCCTAAATCATCTCTTGTATTTACAACTGTATTTATTGCATTTTCATTTTTAATAAAAGTGTCATAAGCAATTGCAATACCTACTAAAAGTAAAAGGATCGCTAGAATAGTTTTGAATTCTGAGCTATCAATTTTTTCACCAATTTTTTGTCCAAACTGTACCCCTATTATTGATCCTAGGATTAAAACAAAAACTAAAATTAAGTCTATAGTTCCATAGTTTAATGCATGTAGAATTGTTACAATTGCGCTAACAAAGATAGTTACAAATAAAGAGGTGCCAGGAATTAATCTGGTAGGCATTCCAATAATATAAATCATTGCTGGGACCAATATAAATGCACCACCTATACCCATAATTGCTGCTATAAAACCAACTATCAGACCAATTATGATTGGTGTAAATGCACTTTCATAAAGTTGAGATTTTTTAAAACGCATTCTTAAAGGAAGTCCATGTATCCAGTAATGTTTATGTAATTTTTTTTTTTCAATTATTTTTTTTCTAGCTTTGTCTATTTCTGAAACACCTTGGATTAGCATAAAGGTTCCTAGAATTGCAAGGATGTACATATAAGCAAGAGAAATAACTACATTTATTTTTCCAATATCTTTTAAATACGTAAATGTTATTATTCCTATAACTGTCCCAACTATCCCTCCAATTACAATCATGAAACCCATTTTATAGTCTAGTGTTCCTTTAAGGTAATGAGTGGTGGATCCAGATACTGATGTTCCTAGAATATTGCTTGCTTCATTAGGTACAGCATAAATAGGGGGGACGCCTAGAAAAATTAGAAAAGGTGTCATTAGAAACCCACCTCCAACACCAAAGAGACCAGATAAAATTCCTACTGCTAAACTTAAACCAAAAATAAAAAGTAGATTTATTTCAACTTGTGCAATTGGAAGAAAATATTCCATATCAAGTAACTATTCCTCTAGGAATACAAAGTCAATAAATATGAATAATTTAAATGAAATTTTGAGCAGTACTAAGAATTATAATACCCCAAGCAAAGAATATAAAAAGATATAAGAATGATTTAATTATTTTGCCTAATTGATTTTCAAAGAATAAATGGAATTTTTTTAAATTGTTATTTATTATTTGAAACATCCTCGCGGAATACCATAAGATTTAGTAAATGCAAATATAATTTAAGGTATTTAGAAAATAGTTGCCCCGAAGACTTTTACCTCTTCCCCTTCTTCTCCAAGAACCAATCTTCCAAGAAAGTCACCTGGTATCTCAGTACTAGTTTGTTTATATAAAATGGTTACATATAGGCCTCTTCTTAAACAGCCTATTGCTTTACATCCTTCAGATAGCGTTGAGATCAATTTATTTCCCGCCCATTGTTTACCAAGCTCTACTTCATTAGCTCCATACATCATTTGAGATGATAAATCTCTTGTGAAGCCACCATAATCTTTGATATTTGATGATTTTACTAAATTAGCCCAAATAGGATCGGCAATTTTGATTATTTCCTCATCGGATTTCTCTATAAGACTCATTTACTGATCTTTAAATGTTTAAGAAGCTTCTTTTTTCTCTTTTTCGTCAACAATATGATAAACAGGTGCTTTTTCCATTGTGAACTTACCTGTTTTAGGATCTCTTCTAGATAGCGTTAGACAATGCCAATTTTCATCATCTAGTTTCATATAATCGCCTCTGTAATAATATCCTGGCCAACGAGTTTCTTGTCTGAATAAAGTATGTTCTGTCACACACTGAGATGTAATAGTTCTATGTTTAAGCTCCCAAGCTCTCATCAGTTGATGATAATCCTCTGCACCAACATTTTCTAAATCTTCCTCTAACCATGAAAGCAGTTCTAGACCTTTCTTAAGAGTATTCTCATTTGTCATATAATTGTAACTAATACCACCCACATATTCATCCATAATTTTTTGCAGCCTCTGTAAACCTTGAATTGGGGAAATATAGCTCGGAGATACTGTTCCACCAGTTATTTCATTTCTACCAACCGTATAATTTTCTAGAGGTTTATAAATAGCTTCTTTGAAATCATCACACTGTTTATCACTTACTTTAATATCAATAGCTTTTTGATCCTCTATGTATTTCACAGCAGCTTTTGCAGCTAACCTTCCTTCAGTAAATGATCCAGATGAGAATTTATGCGCACTACCTCCAACTGTATCTCCCGCTCCAAATAAACCCTGTATTGTTGTCATTCTATTATAACCCCAGAAGTATTCTGGAGGTGATAAATCTTCAGGTCCACTCACCCATGCTCCTGAACAAGTTGCATGCGATCCCATTACATAGGGTTCAGATGTTGTTAATTCAGGGTTTGTGTATTTTGGATCAATATTTTGTGACGCCCACACAACTGCTTGCCCAACAGTCATACCTAAGAAATTTTCCCATCCTACGGTTTCTAGGTGGGGATCCTGGAAAGCTTCTTTCGTCACCATATGAATTGGTCCACCGCCAGCCATAGTTTCTTGTATAAACGCGTGGTTACGTAAACATGTAGGAGTAGGATGATGATCAATATATTCACCAACTAATTCTTTAGTTTTTTCGTACCACTTCTTCTCATAATTTTCTCCATTTGCATTCTGAGTGTATGTTTTTAAATGTAAGAAATAAGCACCAACTGGACCATAACCATCCTTAAATCTACAAAGTACAATTCTATTCTCCATTTGGGTCATTTTAGCTCCAGCAGCAATAGGTAATGCATATGCTGATCCATTACTCCATGGAGCATACCAAGTTCTGCCCATTCCTTCACCTACAGCTCTAGGTTTGAAAATATGTGAGGCGCCTCCAGCAGCAACAATAACTGTTTTTGATTTGAATACATGGTAGTCACCTGTTCTCATATTAAATCCAACTGCCCCACCAACTCTATTTTCATTGTTTTCATCCATTAAAAGATGAGTGATCATTATTCTGTTATAAATTTTATCTGCTGATTTTTTTGCTGCTTCAGCAACAATTGGTTTATAACTTTCACCATGTATCATTATTTGCCATTTACCCTCTCTTTGATAACGGCCTGTCTCTTTATTTTTCATCATTGGAAGACCCCATTCATCGAACATATGAACAGTTGAATCTACGTGACGAGCCATGTCATATCCTAGATCTTCTCTTACCAATCCCATTAAATCATTTCTTGCATATCTTACATGGTCCTCGGGTTGGTTTTCACCCCATTGCATTCCCATGTAGCAGTTGATTGCATACAACCCTTGAGCAACTGCACCACTTCTATCTATATTTGCTTTTTCAACACATACTATTTTTAAATCTCTTCCCCAATGTCTAGCCTCGAAAGTTGCCCCTGTTCCAGCCATTCCTCCACCAACAACTAAAATATCACAATTTTCTACTATAGTTTTCCTAGCCATTAATAATAAACTCCTTTTTTAAAAGCACTCTTATCTACCTTTGGCAATTCTTTGTTTGTATTTAATCCCTCTGGTTCTGAGTATAATATTTGAGAATTAATTTCTCCTTGATTAGGCTTATCACCTTCAGCTAATTTTGGAATATATTTTCCCCAAGGTTTAGTCGTTATTGGTGACACAAAATTCTTTTCAGTTCCATTTCTAAATTTTATTCTCCAAGAAATAGTTCCTTTTTCCTCTTCTCTTCTAACCCTTACGCTATGACCCATTGGAGCAAAATCTGCATAGCCTCTTACGTCAATTGCATGGTTGGGGCATGCTTTAACACATGAATAACACTCCCAACAAAAATTTGGTTCAATATTTTTTGCTCTTCTTATAGTTTCATCGATATGCATTATATCTGATGGACAGATATCTACACAGTGACCACAGCCATCGCATCTAGTCATGTAAACAAAAGTTGACATAATTTATATTTTCTCCTTTAAGTTCTGTATCATATTAATAATGTTTTGGCTCTTCTCTTTTTATGCCTAGGCCAAATTGCTCTGGGGCATCAGCTTCGGGTGGAAGATTATCTCTAGATCCATCAGCTTCAGCTAAATTTTTTTGTAAAGCAGCACCAGGTTTGTAAAACATATGAGCAAATTTAGACCAATATACTCCACCAAATAAAACTAAATTAGCAATTATAAATAATCCTAAAAATACAAAATCATCCCATCTGCCTTGTAAGTTTAAAGATTGAAGATATGACCAAATTAATCCAAATAATGATGATGCAATCAATGCAAGTACAAATAAGTCTGCTTGTATTATTCTGTACCATGGTTGAGCTTCGGAGTAGACATCAACTCTTAAAAAAAACCAAAACCAACCTCCACCTAGAACTGTTAAAGCCGCACCAACATGCCAAATGATTGGCCAAAAAGCAGGTGTTACTGAATTAGCAGAAGTATAAAAAAATATCATCACAACTGATCCAACCCAAAACAGAATTGTTCCATACATTCCCATTACATGTGCCAATCTTCTTTTGCCTGCTCCTAGCTCAGAAGTGGTTGCTATATCACTTGCAATAGTTTTTGATATTACTGATATTCTTTCAGAAGTTGTTAATTCTTTTTTGGCTGATAATTTTGCTTTTTTTGCATTTTGGAAAAAGTATTTAACATTTTTTTTATGGATAATATCCATAACAGTCCCCACTAGTATCAAAATACCCATAAGTATAACGAACGATTGAATTAAGATAGCCGGCACACTCTGTGATAAAATAAAAAATGGGTTTGTTGAAATCATTATGATGTTCCTTCCGCTAGTGAATTCTTAGTATACTTATTAAAATAGATCAACTACGATAAAGTGACATTTTAGCACTGGTATATTGTTAAAAATTTATTTTTTTCGTTGATAATGCTGTTTTGAAGGTATAACTCCCCTAACTCCTCCTTGTGGGTAATCCACATCATTTTTTCTTCTAGGAATTAAATGTATATGGCAATGCATTATTGATTGCCCTGCTTCTTTACCTGAATTTGTGCCAATATTAAAACCATCTACATTCGGATCAAGTTCTTGGATTTTATTTCTCATTTTTTTTATTAGCTTATTGCAGGATAAAACCTCTTCTTCAGACATATCAAAATAGTTTTCAACATGTCTCTTTGGAATAATTAGGGCATGATGTTTTGAAACTGGATAAGAATCAAAAGTAGAAAAGGCTAAATTATTTTCAAATACGTACTCACTTGATGGAACATTACAAAAAAGACATGGATTATTTGGATCTCTCATTAGTTATATTTATATATATTTTTGCTGAACTCACTTTTGAAGGTTTTAAAAATTTTATTAAACGTTTCTTTACTTTTTCTTTTCCAATTATAACCTTCAATAAAATTAACAGATACAACACCTTTTCCTGATCCAACTAATATAATTTCTTCGAACTGCTCAATATCCTTTAGGTAAATATCCTTTTTAATAATACGAAATTTTTTTTCATAAAACTTAATATTCGTTCCTTTATAATAATTTGATTTTGGAGAATAAATCTTTTTTTTATAAACAAACAAAAGATTAGAAGTTCCAGTTTCAAGAATTTTATTATTTACGCATAGAGCGATATCCTGTTTTGATGAATTCATTTTTGACAAAAATTCTAATATTTTTTTATATTTCAGATTTTTATACTCAGGTTTTACTCTCTCATAATTTACTAATTTTAAACTAAATTTACTTTTTGGTATTACTCTCTCCCTAATAGAAACAGATACAATTTTTTTATTCAAAGCAACTCTGAGTAAATGATTGTACGAAATTTTTCTATTAACATTCTTTTTAATTAAATTTAAAATAATGTTTTTAATATTATCCTCACTTATTTTATAAGCTTTTAAAGATTTGATTAAATTTTGAATATGTGATTTAAAAAAAAGAATTTTAGGTGGCCTGCTGTATATCCACATTGTAGTAAAGACACCATTTTTATTCCAAAGATCATTAAATTTAATCTCTTTAAGTGTGTTACGCTGATAAGATTTTTTTAATAAGTAGTTTACCATTTTTTGTTAAAAAAGATTCTGGGTGAAATTGAAATCCATATACATCATCTTTAATGTTTTCAAAACCCATTGCAATACCAGTGTTTGAACATCTGATTGTTATTTCAAAATTTTTAGCTGAAAATGGCTCTTTTAGTTTTAGTGAGTGGTATCTACCAACTTTGAATTTTGAATTTTTTTGAAAGATTGACTTGTTACTTGTTACTTTTACTTCTGACTGGTATCCGTGGAAAATATTTTTTTGTTGAATAATTTTTGCTTTTTCAGAAAATAAAATTTGTTGATATCCTAGACATATTCCTATTATTTTTTTTCTTCCCTTGAATTTTTTATAGAGCTTTGATGTATTTGGGTAATCTTTAGGAGATCCTGGTCCTGGTGATAGTACTATTGTTTCAGATTTTTCAAGTAAGTTATTGTTTAATTCAAAATAATTTGTGCAGATAACTTCATCAAATTGGGAAAATTGATGAACAACGTTCCAAGTAAAAGAGTCTTGATGATCAATTATATATATCATTTAAATAATTCTAATAATGATTTTGCTTTTATAAAATTCTCATTAAATTCTTTTTTTGCCGCACTGTCTAAAACTATACCTGATGCCGCAGAAATCTCTGATTGTTTTTTGAAGTTTAAAATAGATCTTATTATTATATTAAACCTCATATCTTCGTTGAATTTGATAAAACCAAAACTTCCAGTAAAAATATTTCTGTCTTCTTTTTCCTGAGAGTTTAATAATTGTAATGTCTTAATTTTTGGACATCCAATGACAGATCCTCCAGGCATCATAGAAGTTATTATTTCTTTTACAGAAATATTTTTTTTTATCCTGCCCTCAATACTTGTTACATAATGATAAAGATGCTTATATTCTTCAACATACTTCTCCTTTTTAATCTTCACGGTTCCAGGTTTGCAAATTCTTGATAAATCATTTCTTTCAAGATCAACAATCATATTATGTTCTTTCGTTTCTTTGTTATTGTTTCTAAAATATTTTAAAGCCTTTAATTTATTATAAAATTTATTCTTTTTTAGCGTTCCAGCTATTGGTTTAGTAATGATTGTGTCACCTTTTCTATCAATCAATGTTTCTGGAGAACAACTAACTATTGAATAATCTTTATCTCTAATCATAAATGACTCTGGGGATGAGTTAATTTTCATAAGTTTCCAAAAGAAATTAACAGGATTTATCTCAGATTTATTTTTATATTTAGTACATATTTTGATTTGATAAGTTTGTCCTTCACGTATTTTCTTTGAAAAAATATCAAATATTTTTTTATATTTTTTGTAGCTAATATTTAACTTAAAGGGGCTCGAAATATTAGTTTTCTGGAACTGATAATTAAAATTATGATTTTTTTTTGTTGAATATATTTTAATTTTATCTCTAATTTTTATAATCGTTTCTGGTTTATAAAACACACCTTTATAAAATTTTATATTTTTTTGATTTTTAATTTTTATTTTAAGTAAATTACAAAGTATTTCATAACCAAAAAAGCCAATAAAGATATCTGTTTCTTTCCTATATTTTTTTGTTGAAAATGAATTTAAGAAATTTTCTATATTCCTGTTGTTAATTATTATTTTTTTTGAAAAATCAGTAAATAAATCGTAGCCACCATCAACTTTGTATATTATCAACGGCTTATTAGACTGATAAAGATTTTCTAAAAATGGATTAAATTTTAGTTTATGCTGTTTGAACTCTTTCAATTGATTTCTCTTTAATTGGTAAGTGTATCAAACCTGCAAAGATTGATAATGCGATAGAAACGTACCATGCGTAGTCAAAATTTCCATGCATTTCATAAAAAACTCCTCCTAAATATGCCCCAAGAAAAGACCCAATCTGGTGACTTACAAAAACTATTCCATAAAGAAGACCAATATGTTTTGTTCCAAATATATGACCTACTAAACCATTTGTTGGTGGCACAGTTGAAAGCCATAGAAGTCCAAAAGTAACTCCAAATACAACTGAGTTAAATATACTTGGTGGCAAATATAAAAAATATATTAACGAAACACCTCTTAACAAATATATTGCACTTAGTACTTTCTTTTTACTAAACTTAGTTGCAAGATAACCACTTCCCATAGTTCCTATCATATTGAACACGCCTACTAATGCTAGAATCATAGCTGCTGTCCAGTCAGGCATACCTCTATCCATCATGTATGTTGGTATATGTGTAGCAACTAAAGCTATATGCCAACCGCAAACAAAAAATCCTAAGGTTAAAAATATAAAGCTTTTATTATTAAATGCTTCTATTAAGGCTTCCTTAGCTGTTTGGTTATTATTGTCGTTATTTCCAACTGGAGTTTTAGGTGTACTAATAAATAAAGCTGTTATTAGACCTATTCCTAAAAGAAAACAAAAATATAAAATCGTTATTTCCCATCCAATTTCAATTAATGAATATCTTACAAGTAAAGGCGACACAAAAAAACCAAATGATCCTGCACAAGTTACAATGCCAGTAGCAATTGTTCTATTAGATGATGGAAAATGCTTTGCAACTACTGAAACTGGAATGCTTATAGCAGTTCCACCTAATCCAATTCCAATTAGAAGTCCTATGGTCAAAGTAAAAAGATAACCTGTATTTAGCCCTGAATAAAATAGGAAAAGTCCTGCTAAGTAAAATAAAAATCCTATGAATATTGCGGTTGCCCCTCCGTACCTATCAGTTATGAAACCAAATATTGGACTAAAAACTCCCCACATCAATAATTGTAATCCAATAACAAAACCAAAATGAGAAATTGAAATATTTAGATCAGCATTAAAATCAAAAAAAAATAATCCGAATGTCTGTCTTATACCAAGAGATACAATAACAACTAACGAAGCTGCTATTAGTGTGATTAATGCTTTTTTTGTAGTAAAAAATTTTTCAGAACTCATTTAATGAATTTAAGCGATTTTCGCAAATCTTCAATTAAATCTTTTGGATCCTCTAGACCTATATGTAATCTTACAATTTTTTCGTCTTCTTTTATGTCTGAATGAATTCTATTTCCTCTCTCAGCTTTACTTTGATGAAGTGCTAAACTTTCAAAACCTCCCCAACTATATCCATAACCAAATAATTTGAGAGAGTTAACAAATTTGATTACAGATTTTCTATCCTTAGTTTTTATTTTTAGACCCATTAAACCAGATGCTCCTGAATAATATTTTTTCCATAACTTATAATTTAGAGATCCTTTTTTATAAGGATATAGAAGTTTAACTTTTTTATTTTTTGATAAAAATTCTGCAACCTTTCTAGCATTTTCTTGATGTTTATCTAATCTAACATCTAATGTTCTTAATCCTCGAGTTATCAAGTAAGCATCATCAGGGCCTAATCTTAAACCAATAATTTTTTGTGCTTTCTCAACATGTTTAAAAACTTTTCTATTCACTGCTAAGCTTCCGCCCATTACATCCGAGTGTCCTGAGTAATATTTGGTTGCTGAAACTATCGACATATCAAATCCTAGTTTCATCGGTTTAAAAAAATATGGTGTTGCCCAAGTATTATCAATTGCAGTAAATACTTTCCTTTTTTTAGCAATAGATATTATTTTTGATAGATCTTGAAATTCAAATGAATTACTACCAGGGTTTTCTACGAAAATTAATTTTGTTTTTTTGTTAATTATTTTATTGAGAGATTTTAAATCATGAGGATTGTAAAAATTTGTTTTAATATTAAATTCTTTTAAAAAGTCTTGAGTTAAAACTCTTGTTGGATTGTAAACAGGGTCAGCAACTACTATTTCATCTCCTGGTCTTACAACGCTAAAAATTGCTAAAAAAACAGATCCAAAACCCGTTGGTGTTAAAAAAACATGATAAGAGTCCTCAAGCTTGGTTAAAATTTTTTGTAAAATATGCGTTGTTGATGTTCCTTGTCTCCCATAATCAAAATGGCCACCTCTTGGATCTTTCTTATATTTAGACTGAGTTCGTCTTATGTCATTCATTGATTTGAATATTATGGTAGATGCACGTACTACTGGCGGATTAACTGAATGATTATGGAAATCTTTGGCAGTATGTTTTAAAAAAGTCTTAAACGATTTGCTCATAAAAAAATTGCTATGTTCATTGGACAATGCTATATCCACCAAATAAGTCAATAAAATAGTAAAACTAAGGAGATTATGGGATACCCAAAAAAACACAGAGGCCGTAGAAAAATGGGCTCTAAAAAGAGAAGAGCTAGAAAAAAAAATAAAAAGAAATAAAATTTTTAATCTTTAATCCAACCACCACCTAATACTTTATGACCAAATTGGTCTTTCTTGTAGAATACACAAGCTTGGCCTGGTGAAATTCCATATTCAGGACTAAAAAGATTAACTTTTGCATCATTATTGTTCTGAAAATCTACATTTGCCTCTAAAAGTTTACCAGTGGATCTTACTTTTACTAAAATTTTTTGATTAAATTCTTGATTGTCTGCCAAAAGATTTAAATTTTTTAAATTAATTTCTGTCTTTGCTAATTTTTCTTTAGGTCCTATAAATATTTCATTTTTTTCCGCATCAATTTTAATTACATAAAATGGTTCTTCGTTGGAAACTTTAATTCCTTTTCTTTGACCAATTGTGAAATTGACTATTCCATCATGTACGCCAACAACTTTTCCATCTAAATTTTTAATATTTCCTTTTTTATAAGACTCTGGTTTAAATTTTTTTATTACTGATGCATAGTCTCCATTAGGAACAAAGCATATATCTTGGCTATCTGGTTTGTCTGCAACATTTAAATTTAATTCTTTGGCAATTTCTCTTGTTTTATCTTTAAATAACCCTCCCAATGGAAATCTGATATAGTTCAATTGTTCTCTTGTAGTATTGAATAAAAAATAGCTCTGATCTCTATTCTCATCTATTGCTCTATACATGTTTGTTTTATTATTTTGTGTCAAACTCTTAACATAGTGACCTGTTATTAAAGCATCTGCATTTAACTCTTTTGAAAAATCAAACAAATCTTTAAATTTGACTGTTTGATTACATTGTACACAAGGTATTGGTGTTTCCCCTTTTAAATAACTTTCAACAAAATTATCAACAACGCCTTGTTTAAATTTGCTTTGATAATATAATATCTTATGTTCTATATCTAATCTATGTGCCACTCTCTTAGCATCCATTATATCCTGACCTGAGCAACATTGTTTTGAAGCAGCAACTTCTTTACCGTCATCATATAATTTCAAAGTTATACCAATTACTTTATAACCTTCTTTTTTCATCAATCCTGCAACTGTTGAGGAGTCCACACCTCCAGACATTGCAACAACAACAGTTGTTTCTGATGGTTTTTTATTAAATCCTAAAGAGTTAGTTTCAAAATTCATTTGATGGTATTTATACTTATTTCTATTATAAGTTAAATTAAATGATTTTAGATTTTGAACCAGGTGACAAAGTTATTAACCCTGCCAATAAAAGTTGGGGTATTGGTCAAGTTCAGTCAATAATTAAAGACAAAGTAACTGTAAACTTTGAAAATGTTGGTAAAAAAGTAATAAATGCAAATAATATTGAGTTAGAAAGAATTGATAATAATGGATGAAACTAAATTAAAAGGTATTATTGAAAATTTAATAGATACCTTCTTAATGGCAGGAGATCTTTCTATTAAACTAAGAAATCAAGGTTTAAAAAAAGAAATTAAATCTGATAATACGCCAGTTAGTAATGGTGATATTGAGGTAAATAAGGTTCTTACAAAAAAAATATTAGAATTAACCCCTGAAATTCCAATTGTCTCTGAAGAAACTTCACACAACAAATCTAAAAATGATCTAAAAGACTTTTGGCTTATCGATCCTATTGATGGAACATATGATTATATTAACAACAAAGAGGAATTTACTTTAAATGCTGGGTTGATATTAAATGGGAAAGCTGTTGCAGGATTAATCAATGCGCCAGCGAAAAAAAGAATGTTTTATTCTTATGGAAAAGATAAATCATTTGAATTATCTAATAATAAAAAGATTAAATTAGATTGTAAAAAATTAACATCATTAAATTCAGTAAAAGTTGTTTCATACTCAAATATATTAAAACCTGAAATTGAGATAATTCATAAAAAAATTGGCGTAACAGAATATGTTAAAATGAAGAGCTCACTCAAATTTTGCGTAATTGCAACAGGAGAGTTTGATGGTTATGTTGCAGAACCTAGGGCATGTGAGTGGGATATTGCTGCGGGACATGCTATATTAGAAAACGCAGGTGGTATAATTAGAGATTTTGATGGTAATGAAATTAGTTATGGCAAAAAAGATTTTAAAAATCCAAGTTTAATTATCAAAAGAAGCGATAAATTAAAATGAGCGAGCAATTAAGAATAATTTTAATAATTATTGTATCAGTTTCAATATTTGGCTTAATAGTTTTTGTAATGGTCAAAAATTATATAAAAAACAAAATTCAATATTATTTAGAAGAAAAAAATAAAAAAACTAAAGAAGATTTATAATCTTTAAATATTCATCTTTATCTAAATCCATTACTCTTCTTGAAACTTCAAAATCAAAACCTGATCGTGCCAATACTCCGATGTCTTTTTTATAAAATAAAGGTCTATTGTCATCCTGTCTTGATGGTCCAATTCTTTTTTTTTTACAAATTTTTATAGCTGAAAAAAAATCTTGGTCTTCATTTTTATCTTTGATTTGTTCGATAGTATTTTTTATATATTTTTCACCTACACCTTTGTTGATTAAATAATTTCTTATCTTATTTATTGAAGATCCTCTTTGTATTAAACTTTTTGCTTTAGATTCTGAATAAAATTTGTCATTAATAAATTTTGATTTTTCAAGATCTTCAAGAACAATATCGATTAAATTTGATACGTCATTTTTTTTTATATTTGGAGTTCTTGACGTAAGATATTTTTTTAACAAATAGGTTCTCAATTGTTGTTTTGATGGAGCAAATTTTTCTACATAATTAAGTGCAAAATTAGTCATTTCAGTTACCGTGACTTCTAATGTCTTTTTTTTATTTTTTATAGGAATCATGCGCTTATTTAATATAATATAAAAATATTATGATTGAACAAATAGCAGCTTTTTTTACCATAGAAATGATCTATTTATGGTTAAATATTGGTGTAATACCTTTTTGGCTGATTTTGATTGTTTTTCCACAATCTAAAGTTTGTGGTTTGCTAGTAACATCTGTTGTTCCTTTTTTAATATTGTCTGCTGTGTATTGCTATCTGGGTTACTACTTTTTTGTTTCTGGATACGATTTTGATTATAATTTTACACTGTATCTTGGTTTATACGATTTAAGAAACCTCTTTGAGGCAGAAGCTTTTTTAATAATGTTTTGGACACACTTTTTGGCTGTAAATTTATTTTGTGGCGCCTGGATTATGAAAGATAGTCAAAAATTATTTATGTCAAAATATTTAGTTTTTATTCCGTTAACTATAACTTACTTTATTGGTCCAATTGGTTTGGTAATTTATTGGATTGCTAGAATGTTTTACGCTAAGAGAATAAATTTATTAGACTAACTTCAGGATTATTTTACAATTTTAAATCCAGAATTTTGCATTGAACCAAATCCACCATCCACATGAGAAATGTTAGTAAAACCCATATTTTGTAAAGTTTTAGTGGCTAAAGCTGATCTAAGTCCTCCTGCACAGAATAAAACTATTTCTTTATTCATATCGATTTTTCCTTCCTTAAAATATTGACTATCTGGATCCATCCAAAATTCCAACATTCCTCTTGGTATATGAGAAGAGTTTTCTATTCTACCTAATCTTTCTAATTCTCTTACATCTCTTATATCAATAAGATTACAGGTATTATTATTAACTTTTTCTAAAGCTTCACTGGGTGATATGGTTTTTATTTGTTTTAGAGCTTCTGCGACTAATGTTGATGCTGATTTTATTGTCATAAATGTTTATTACACTAAATAAAATATATTACTATAAAAATAAAGGTGTCTATATGAAAGCTCCAAACTTTAAATTATCATCTACATCTGGAAAAACAGTAGAATTAAATAAAGTAAAATCTAAGTATATTATCATCTATTTTTATCCAAAGGACAATACAAGTGGATGTACGATTGAAACAAATGATTTTAATAAACTTCTAAGTAAATTTGAAAATCTTGGATGCACAATTTATGGAATTTCAAAAGATAGTTTAGAAAGTCATCAAAAATGGAGCAAAAAACTTAATCTAAAGTTTGAGTTACTAGCTGATGAAGACAAGACCTCTCTTAAAGCATACAAAACATGGGCTAAAAAGAAATTTATGGGCAGGGAATTTATGGGCACTGTTAGAAGTACTTTTGTAATTAAAAAAAATAAAATTATAAAAGAGTGGAGAAACATTAGAGCAGTAGGCCATGCTCAAGAGGTTTTAGATTTTATTAATAGTATTAAATAAAAAAGGCCCCAAATAGGGGCCTTTTCTAACTATAGAGAGAGAGATAGTTATTCTTTAGTCTCTTATTGCGTATGCAATTACACCAGACTCTGAAACGTCAGTTCCAAGTCTTTCTGCTTCTTTACTCAATCTTATACCCATTGTACCTTTCATAATTCCCCAAACTATTAGTGAAACTATAAAAACAAATGCATTGATTGATATTACTCCAAGAAGCTGCGCACCGAATGATGCATCACCATTTGTAAGTGGAACAGCTAATGTTCCCCATACTCCAGCGAATAAGTGAGCTGGAATTGCTCCAACTACATCATCGATTTTAAGTGAGAATAATAATTTAGTTCCGAACACAACTATTAGTCCACCAATTGCACCTATAAGAATTGCTGCTAGCGGTGAAGGCATTAATGGTTCAGCTGTAATTGCTACTAGACCACCAATTGCTCCGTTAAGCATTTGTATAACGTCAGTTTTTCCTGCCATTAATCTAGTTACTGCTCCAGCTGCTAATACACCACCACAGGCTGCTAAATTTGTATTAATGAAAATATTTGATACAGCAACTGCATCATCAAATGTTCCCATTGCTAATTGTGATCCACCATTAAATCCGAACCAACCTAGCCATAAAATAAATACTCCAACTGTTACCAATGGTACAGATGACGCCGCAAACGGCTTCATAGGTTTAGCTGCTCCAGATTTATCAAATCTACCTGTTCTAGCTCCTAATAGAATTGCTCCAGCTAATGCTGCTGCACCTCCAGTTGAGTGAACGAGAGTAGAGCCAGCAAAGTCTGAGAAACCAGCAGCTGCTAACCAGCCACCTCCCCACTGCCAACCCATAACGATTGGATAAATGATACCTGAAAGAATAGCTGCAAATAAAAAGAATGGCCATAATTTAATTCTTTCAGCTAATGTTCCAGATACAATTGATACTGTTGTTGCACAGAAAACCATTTGGAAGTACCAATCAGATCCATCTGCATATCCAGTATCTACTGAACTTGCATCAGACCATGGAGTAAAGCTTCCAATGTATCCACCTTCTGGAATTCCGTATGCTAAATTATATCCAACCATCCAGAACATAATTCCAGCTATTGAAAATAATCCAATATTTTTGGCACATATTACTGATACACTTTTTGATGTTACCATTCCTGATTCAAGCATGGCGAATCCAGCTGCCATAAACATTACTAGAAAACCACAGACCAAGAAAAGAAATGTATTGAATATGAAACCTACTTCAGCTGAAACTGTAGTTTCAGCATAACCGGCGCTTGTCATATTTAGTAAGAAAAATAAACTTACTAATGGACCAACCAGTTTTTTTAAAAGTTTAACCATTTCACCTCCGTTTAATTAAAGGTGTTCTTATAAATTTAATAAAATTAAAAACTAATGATAGTTAGGAAAAATAGGTATGCAGTAAGTGCATGTAGTAACAGCCTTTTTCAAGTTTTTAAGCTTAAAAAAGGCTGTTAAAAAAAGTTTATTTGTTGAAAACTTCTTTAAGTGCTTTTGCAGGTAAAAATTTTACCTTTTGAGAAGCTGCGATTTGGATTTGTTCTCCAGTTCTTGGATTACGGCCAATTCGGGCTTTTCTTTTAGCCACTTTATATGTACCAAAACCAGCAATTTTCACATTATCGTCGCCTTTTAAAGCATCCAAAATAGTGTTGGTAATTGTATCAAAAGTACGCTCAGCATCAGCTTTACTTTGATTTAACGACCCAGCTAGTTTCGCTATAAGTTGTTTTTTGTTCATTTTAGCTCCGGTTTTAAAGGTTATATTTATATACTTAACAAAATCATTGATAATTCAAGCTTTTTTTTTGTGTCTAAAATATTTTTTGGCACAACATATAGTTGTAAAAAAACGTTGATTTATATAGCTTTTTTAACTGTCAAAAATGCCTTTAAAATAAGCCTAAATCTTTAAGGTCGTTGAAAGTCGCAAAAAACATCAAAGTTAATAATAAAAACATTCCGATTCGAAAAAAACCTTCTTGAGTTTTTTGGCTTAACGGCTTTCCTAATACTTTTTCGAAAGCGTAAAACATTAAGTGACCACCATCTAAAAGTGGGATGGGAAATAGATTTATTAAACCTAGACTAATTGAAATATAAGCCATCATGCTAATAAATGGGAGTATTCCAAACTCTGCAACTTGACCTGAAATTTTAGCTATTCTAATAGGCCCTCCTAATTGAGAACTGTCTCCAGAGCCAGTAATCATTGAGCCCATATATTTAAGAGAAGAAGTGGTAACAAAGTAAACTTCTTTAAAAGACTCAATTAATGCCCTAGCTGGTCCTAATTTTTTATGATTTATTTCATTGTTATAAGGACTAAGTTTTATGCCAATAATTCTTTTGTTAATTTTGTTTCCTAGATTATCAACTCCGGCAACAATTTTTGGTTTTACTTTTAATAATAATTCTTGATCATATCTAGAAACTTTAAAATCAACTATTTCAGATGTTGACATTAAAATTAGTTTAGAAACGTCAAGAATACTCTCTACTTTGTTATTATCTATCTCAATTATTATGTCATTTTTTTTCATTCCAGCAATTTCTGCAGGGCTGTCTTTTTGAACCTCATCGATAATTGCTGGGGTAAAGTCTTTTCCAGCAAACATATATATGAATAAAAAAATAAATATTGCTAAAACAAAGTTTGCAATTGGACCACCTGCAACAATCAATGATCTTTGATACAACGGTTTTGTGACAAAAAGCTTTTCTTGATCTTCTTTATTGTATTTTTTTAAAAGTTCTTCTTGATCCGCCTGGGAAAAAACATTTCGATCTCCAAAAAATTTAACATAACCGCCAAGGGGTATCCAGCAAATTTTCCATCTTGTTCCAGATTTGTCATTCCAACCAAATAATTCTTTTCCAAAACCTATAGAAAAGTCAGTTACTCCAACACCATATTTCTTTGCAAAATAGTAATGTCCATATTCATGAATAAAAACAACTACAATGATCAATACAATAAATGGCAAAATAAAACTCATAACTTTTATAATATATTTATATAAACAGGATGTAAATGATGGTTTATTTTAGTCTCCAAGTTAAAATAGGTAAAAATGTTGCAACAATAAATGAGCAAAAAAGCAAGGATTGAGAGACAAATATAGGTAAAAAGTCTAGAGGCAATATTATTCCGACCAGAATTGATTTTGAAAAGTCAGGACTTGGGAATAAAAGAATTCCTCCAATTAATCCAACAATAATAGCTACATATGCATTTTTTTCAGTAAATTTTTTGGTGTAAAAACTATAAAATACACTTAGTACAGCCGCACAACAAAATAAATCAGCTAATAAAAATAAATATAAAATACTTATTCCTTTTGATGCAACAAAAAAAGAAATTAAAGAGATTAATATTATTATTTGCTTAGATAATTTTAAATAATCACCTTTGTATTTGATAACTTTATTTCCATCAACAATTATTAAACTTGAAATAGCGTTTACCAAGGTATCTATGCTGCTTACTGTTAATGAAATAGCTAAAATTATTATTATAATTGATAAAAAAAGTACATTTTCTTTAAGTAGCAAAGAAAAAAATGCTAGATCAGGAATTAGATTTGAATTTTGAGAAGTTGCAATTAACCCTGTAAATCCCATCAAAAATACAATTGGTATAATAATTAAAAATGAAAAAATTAGACTACTTTTTAAAACTTTATTGTCTTTAGCTGCATAAACTCTTTGCCAATTACCTTGATGAAAAAGATTTGTTGCTGCAACGGCTATAAAAAAAGTTAGACCTGCAGTAAAATTTGGCAAATAGTTAAAGCTTAATAAATTAGGTTTATTTTGTTTGATAAATTCAAAGCTAAACTCATTAGAGTTTAAAGATATCAAATATGAAAATGATATTATTAAAAGTAAACCAAAAACTATAAACTGTATATTATCTGTAAATATTGAAGCTCGTAATCCACCATACAAAGTATATAAAAGAGAACTAATTATCACTATAGATGCTGTTATCCATAGATCTGTTCCAGATATATAATTGATTAATATAGAAACAGCTGTCACCTCTGCTATTAAAAAAATAGACATATAAAAAATGGATAAAAATAAAATCAGTTTAAATAATTGTGAACCGAATCTAAGTCTTACAACTTCAATTAAAGATTTGCTTCTTGGGTATTTATCTCTAAATTTTTTTCCTAAGTATATAAGTGTGAAAAGAGGAAATGCTGTTCCTAAAGAATATCCGATAACTGCCCCTATACCTCCCCATGTAGCAGCAGATGCAGGGCCAAATAATATCCATGCACCCAAAGCAGATGCGACCAAACTTGCTGTTAAAGAAAAAGTACCAACAGATCTACTTGCAACTAAATAATTATTAAGTCCTTGAAACTTTTTAGAGTAAAGAAGACCAATAATTACAAAAACAATACTAATTGCTAAAGTTAATATTATTGCCGAGGATTGACTAATGATATTTATTTGTTCCATTATTCCCTTTCTGAATTACCGGACAGGTTCTTTGGGTTTTTCTCAGCCTATACTGGCACCCCATGTGTCAATATAAAGTATTTTTTTTATTTTAAAAATACATATTTTTAAAAAATGTTTAAAAAAATTTTAATACTTATAATTTGTCTGTTTGCATTTAGTGCGAATTCAATGGAAAAGAAAACAACATTTGACCAAGAATTGTTTAATAAAGCTCAATCTGAGGGAAAAGTTATAGTGATTAGTTCTTGGATAGAATATTGTTCATCTTGTGCAAAACAAATGAAAATATTACAAACAGCGAAAAAAGAAGGTGAATTATCAGATATTAAATTTGATAATATTGAGTATTTTTCATTTGATGTAATGA